>JAGZDD010000079.1 GCA_018369015.1 Clostridiales bacterium
ACCGTCAGAAAGTGAAACAGGAGTGCAAAAATCCCATCGCCGCAGGCGATTTTTAATGGATTTTTGCAGGTAACAGTTCAGCATGGCTGAACTGTTACGGTATTACGTTATAGAAGGCGGAAGCAGTGACGGTTTTTGGTAACTTTCATATCCTGCTGCTTTCAATTTATGAAATGGAAATTCTGCCATTGAGGTGCTACTATATTTGGGAAAGCAGCAGGAACAGTCAAATACTCTAATGCAAGCAGCGGGGATTTAGGTCTATGCTCTGCCTGGGCTTATTGCCCTAGAAAATAACTATGTGAGAAGGAGTGACGAAAATGCCTGAATTTGGAACAAGTATTGTATGTGATCAGGGATTTAAAAATGTATTTGAAGACGGCCAGCCAGCAGGCTTCCAGGTGCGTATCCGTATCAGCTATTACCGGGGGATTCCAGTGAGCCTGTTAGAAGGCTATGAGGTTGTTGTCGATGGAGAGGAATTTACAAATAAAGATATTTCTTTTTCTTTAGATGGAGATACTTTCTATACAATGGAGGAGCTGGGCCAGCATCCTGAAATACGCTGGGAATATGGCGACAAAGCATATCTTCATATTAAGAAGCCGGGCGGTTTGAAACGCGGTTTACATAATGTGAAAGTGACCCAGCATATTAATGTTCCATATTTGCCCTTTGCAACAGGTTTTTATCAGGAACGCAAAATGACGATTGTCTGCTAATGGGAGGTATGGAAAATGAAAAGTAAAATTAAATTTGGTGTTTCTTTATATAGCTATCAGGACGAATTTTTCCGCCGTTCAATGACACTTGAGGAGTGTATTCAGGCCGTAGCCGATATGGGGGCTGACGGTATTGAAATTATCCCGGAGGAAATGATCCGCAATTTTCCTCATTTAAGCGATGAATTTTTAGACCAGTGGTTTGGCTGGATGGAAAAATATGGAACAAAGCCGGTTGCCATTGACGCGTTTAACGATGAGCGCACGATTTACAAGCATATGGGCAAGGAAATGCCTTTTGATGAGGTTGTTGCTTATCATAAGAGCTATATCGATGTCTGCCACAAATTAGGCTGCAAATACATCCGCGGCATGGTGACGGACGAGAAGGTGATCCGGGAGCTTGTTCCTTATGCTGAGGAAAAGAACGTTTATCTGGGCCTTGAGGTTCACGCGCCCTTTGGGATTATGAGCGAGCGGACTCAGAATTTCCTTAATATCAAAGAAAAGATCGGTACAAAGAACATGGGAATTATTCCTGATTTTGGTATTTGGGAAAAACGCGGTGTGCCTGTTATTCTTGAGCAGTGCATCCGCGACGGCGCCCCGAGGGCGTGTGTGGAATTTGCCGATGAGAAGCGCCGGGCGGGCTGGAGCTGGGAGAAAATGCAGGAATGGCTGGATCAGAAAAAGGCGTCTGCCATTGAGCGCGATGCGGTTCGCCGGGCATTTTGTATTACTCAGGATGACCCACAGCTTTTGCGCCAGGTAATGCCTCATATTCTCGGACTGCACGGCAAGTTCTGGGAAATGACGGAGAACCTTGAGGAGGCCAGCGCGGACTATGAAACAGCAATGCGTATTCTGATTGAAGAAGGATTTGACGGCTATATTAACTCGGAATACGAGGGCGGCAGGCATATCCAGGACATCGAAGAAGTCCGCGGCGTTGAGCAGGTTCGCCGCCAGCACGCAATGATGCGCAATATTATTGATAAAATTGAAGCGGAAGAAAAAGATTGATATAATGGAAGAAGGGCCGGTTCCCGCAATTTTCGTCGGATGATTTTTTGAAAGCTGCGGGAAAATGGCCCTGAATTTTTATTTTTCAGCAAATGCCAGCCTATAGATCTGGTGTGCCCGGCTGTCAAAAGCGGACAGCATTACAAGCGCAGGGTCAGCGTGGACAAGCTTTGTTTTTTCGTCTGTTGTCTGCCAGGCAGAAAAATTGCTTAAAAATATAGGTGTCCGTGTATGGCTGCGGATATCATCAAGAGCAGAGAGAACATCAGGATTGCAGCCGATCACTCTTAAATAAGGAGAAAAGCTGTATAGGCGGCATATGGCAATATCCGCTTTGCGAACGCCTAAAATAAGGTTTAGCATGTACCGCCGGATGTTGGCATGGGACCGGGTCGGTGTTTTTAACTGGGCTGAAAAGGAATTAAAACTATCATAATCCTTTTTTCTCTGGCATATACTTTCCGTAAGTATTGAGGTTCCGCCGTAAATTTCATCCATATTTTTTCGGGCAGTACACAGCTCATAGTTAAGAAGTGCTGAAATGTAAGCATTATTAGCGGCCGATACATCTTTCTGGCCTAAAGGCGAAAGGGTGGGGGCATTGATAAAACAGGGGCGTATTCTGCTATATATGCGTTTTAAGGCTCTTAAATATTCGGCAGCAAAAATATTGGCCGGATTTTTCAATAGATATTTGGCTTTCTCAATATATTGCCCAACAGCATTTGCCTGGGCGTCATAAAACGACATGCCGCTGCTGCGGTATGCTTTAAGACGGAGCTGATAATCCCTTGGTTCAATAAATAAAAATCTGGCTACATCAAATAAAAGGCCAGGCGCTTTGGTATCGCAGGCAATGTAAAGTTCGTCTATACAGTGAAGGCTTTCCAGCATTGATACGGCGGCATAAGCATAAGTGTCCGGGCTTGACAGCGTACAATAGACAGGAAGTTCAATCACAAAATCTACGCCAGCCTCCACAGCATAGGCAGCCCGGGCATATTTATTTTGGGCGGCGGGGATTCCCTGCTGTAAAAAATCTCCGCTCATTACAGCAATCAGCAGCTCCGCCTTGCTTTTTTCCCGGACTTGCCGGATAAACTGCCGGTGCTCTTTGGTAAACGGGCTAAATTCGTCAATAATTGCAGCAATTTTCATTAAAAATACCTCCTGGTATGAATTTGCCGGATGCGCAGCGGATTTTGGCGGTGAATGTCAAAAACTAACAGTTCAGCCATGCAGAACTGTTACGCCAAAACTACTCTATGCGCAGTATAATGTCTGCTTCGTAGACATTATACATTATTTATTGTTTATCGGCAATCTGCTGTAAAACATTGACAGAAAGGCTATTTCGCGGTATAGTAAATTATCAGGCCGCGTTGCCGCGCGGCATCACCATAAATGAAAATGGAGGGATTACGATGAAAAGATTTTTAGCACTTGCGTGTGCGCTTGTTCTGGCGCTGGGGATTCTTGGCGGCTGCTCGGCGTCATCCAAGGAATTTGACACAGAGGCGGGAATGACTATAACTCTTCCCGGAAGCTTTAACAAGAAAGATATGGAGGGCCAAACGGCCTATTTTGAATCGCCTACAGCCATTGTAACAGCGCTTAAGGAAACTTTTGATGAACTTTCCGCCGCCGGGCTGGATCTTAGTGCAGATTCTACGGTGGATGAGTATGGCCAGATTATTATTGAAGGCAATGGATTGTCTGGCAGCCTTGAGGACAAAGACGGTGTGAAGTGCTTTAAGTATGAGCAGACGGTCAGTGGAACAGATTTTTCCTATCTCGGAACGGTGACTAAGGGGCCAGATGCTTTTTGGCTTGTGCAGTTTGCCTGCGAGACAAAAAACTATGATAAGTTTGAGTCTGATTTTATAACATGGGCAAAATCGATGAAATTTGCAGAATGATATGCAAAAATCAGCGGCGTTTGCAGTGAGAGCGGTTGCTCCTGCAAAGGCCGCTTTTATGTCACGGCAGCTCTTGGACGTATTGTGTAGGGCTTGCTGCTATTTATGGCTTCGCCGGGAATAGTAATTTCGTATATAAGTTTTTGACGGCATACAAGATATATCCGACAGGAGGGATTTATGTATACATATACATGGTATCAATGGCTTTTATTTTTTTATTTTTACTGCTTTGTAGGATGGATTTTTGAATCGGCTTATGTTTCTGTAAAGAAGCGCAAGTTTGTTAATCGCGGCTTTTTACATGCCCCAATGCTCCCATTGTACGGAAGCGGAGCTATTGTTATTTTATTTGTAGCGATTCCTGTGCGCAGCCAGTGGTATCTGGTTTTTCTTTTGGGAGCGCTGGCGGCAACGGCGCTGGAATATGTTACAGGCGTAGCTATGGAGGCAATGTTTAAGGTGCGCTATTGGGATTACAGTGATAAAAAGCTGAATTTTCAGGGCCAGATCTGTCTTTCATCGTCATTGGCATGGGGCGTTTTATCGGTGCTTCTTACAGAAGTGATTCACAGGCCAGTGGAGCGTTGGGTGACAGAAAAAATTCCCGTGATGGCTGAAATGATTATTGCCGTTGCCATTTCCGTAATTTTTGTAGCGGATACCGCGGTTTCTTTTGCTGACGCATGGAAATTACGTACAATTCTTGAAAAAATGACGGCGATTAAGGCGGATATTGAAGCTCTGCAAAAAAGATTTGAAGAAGTATCGGCAGCAAAGCTTGAGGAGCTTTCTGCTATCCGGGAGGAAAGCTTTGCGTGGCTGACTGGTTTGCGCGAAGAAAGCAAGGAGCGCCGCATAGCACGGAAGCAGACGGTAGAGTCGGCATTGTCAGGGCTTAATGCGGACGTACGGCAGCAGCTTTTAAAACATTTGGAGCATTTGAAAAAATACCATCACAGTATCAAGGTACAGCCCTTCCATTTGCGCCATTCTATATTAAAAAGAAATCCGTCGGCAGTTTCGAGAAAATTTAATGATGCTATGACAGAGTATAAAAAACGTCTGGATGAGTGGAAAAGGGAAAGGATGTAGGGCGGTATGTCAAAAGCAAAGGAAATAAAAACGAATGCCATGCGCTTACTGGACCGTCAAAAGATAAATTATGACGTTATTCAGTATGAGTGCGATGAATTTTTCGATGGGATGACAGTGGCAAAGAAAACAGGGATTCCGGTGGAACAATCATTTAAAACCCTTGTGACGGAAGGAAAAAGTAAAAATTACTATGTCTTTGTGATTCCAGTAGCTATGGAATTAAATTTAAAGGCCGCGGCACGTGCGGTGGAGAGAAATCTGTAGAAATGCTCCATGTCAGGGATATTTTTAAGGTTACTGGATATATCCGGGGCGGCTGCAGCCCTCTTGGCATGAAAAAAGCTTATAAAACGGTTATTGACTGTCGTGTGGAGGGCTTTGAAACTGTGGCTGTCAGCGGAGGGCGCATTGGTTCGACAATACTTATAAGCCCGGAGGATTTACTGAAGGCTTCGGGGGCTGTGACCGGTGATGTGGCTGTGGAGGTGGCTGAGTAAAAATTAAATATATATACTGTTTTTTAATGTAAAATTAGTTGAAAAGCTTGTCTGTGTTGAAAAGGATAAAAACAGACAAGCTTTTTTTTGTATTAGATATTTTTAGGAAAGCCGGATTTTACCGAAAAGATTATCCTAGAGTCATCAAAGATTTGAACTTTGGCGTGCAAAGGCCTGGACTGGTTTTAACAGCAGTTGACGCACTGAACAGCCAGGCTATTTGTATACTGAAGGAAAAGACAGGAGGCGTAAAAATGAAATATTCCGTTTGTTCTGAAACGGTATTTGAAGGCGTGGATATTTTAGACGCGATGAAAACGATCAAAAAATGCGGCTACGATGCGGTAGAGTTTTGGTTTTGGTGGGAAAGGGATGTCGATGCTATTGCTAAGGCAAGCCGGGAGCTTAATTTAGAGGTGGCGGCGATCTGTGCACCTTTTGGAAAGCCGGGAGACCTATCGACCCATGACAGTTATGTTGCAGATTTGCAAAAAACTTTTGAAGCGGCTGACAAAATGGGGTGTGACAAAATTATCGTACAGGGCGGTTGGATTGACGATGCGATTCCCGATGGGGTTCACAGAAAAAATATAATCCGGCTGTTTAAGCGGATTGCGCCCATGGCCCAAAAGGCAAATAAAATGCTGATCGTGGAGCCTTTGAATAAAAAGGTCAACCATCCGTCCTATTATTTAGATAAATCCCGAGATGCCTTTGATATTATCGATATTGTAGGAAGCCCTAATTTAAAGGTTCTGTTTGATATTTACCACCAGCAGATCACAGAGGGGAACCTCATTGAAAATATTACGGAAAATATTGATAAGATCGGCCATTTCCATATGGCTGGAAATCCCGGGCGAAATGATATTTACCGGGGAGAAATTAATTATGCCAATATCTTAAGAGCCATTAAGGACTGCGGGTATACGGGCTATGCCGGACTGGAATATTTTCCTGCGGATCCAGTGGAGGAAAGCCTTATCAGAACGAAGAAAGAAGTATTGATTTAAGATTTAGAAATGGAGGAATTAAAAATGAAGGATGTAAAAAACATTTATAACGCGGCAATTATCGGGTGCGGCTGGATCGGGGAATCCAAGCACGTCGTAGGTCTTATGGCAAACCCGGATATCCGGCTTGTGGCTTTGTGCGATATTGATGTGGCTAAGGCAGAGCGTGTTAATGAACAATACCATGCAGGGGCGAAGATTTACAGTGATTACAAAGAAATGCTTAAGGATGAAACGATTGACATTGTCCATATTGCCGTGCCTAATCCGCTCCACTGCCAGCTTACCTGCGATGCCCTCAATGCAGGAAAGCATGTGCTTTGCGAAAAACCAATGGCTATGACAAAGGCGGAATGTGAATTGATGATAGATACGGCAAAGAAAAATGACCGCAAGCTCACCGTTGGCTATCAGTGGAGGTACCGTCCGGAAACACTTTATATTAAAGATTACTGCGCCGCCGGGAAGCTTGGCAATATTTATTATGCCAAAGCTCACGGCACACGCTTCCGCGGCGTTCCTGCCTGGGGAGAATATTGCACAGGCAAAAACGGCGGAGGCATTTTAATTGACGGCGCGCCCCATTCCCTTGATCTGACTTTATGGGCCATGGATAATTATGAGCCGTACAGCGTTAAGGCTTATACGGGCCGGAACATGGTCAGCCACCAGGACGGCGGGCCATGGGGAACCTGGCCCGCAGAAGCGTTCAATGTGGAAGATACGGGAATGGCTTTAATACGGATGAAAAATGGAGCGGTCATTTACCTTGAGGCTGCCTGGGCTATGAATATGCTTCAGGACGATATGAAAGCCACCTTTGTAGGCACCGAAGCCGGAATCGATATGTTTAATAAAGGCGGGGTACGCATTTGCGGTGTGGAAAACGGCAAGCCTTATGTTATGGAACCGGATATGAGCGTGTCGCCGGCTCCCTTTGCCTATCGACCCTTAGATCCGATTTTCAGGGAGTCCGTGGAATTTGTCAAAGCTATTCGCGAGGATGCCGTTCCTTTTGTTGACCCGGCCCAGGCGATGGTCGTCACACAGATTATTGAAGGAATTTATGAGTCTGCTAAAACCGGAAAAGAATATTTCTTTGATTAAATACGAAAGGCCTAAGGCGGAAGGAAAAAGCTTTTGAGCCGATGACGGGGAGACATTGATACCGCGCGGCGCGCAGCGCCGCTGCGAATGAAAACCAACGTATAAGGTTAATTTTGGAGGATAAAGGTATGAAATTAAAAAGACTTGCAGCATTATGTATGGCGTCAGTTATGGCCTTTTCACTGACGGCCTGCGGTAATTCTGAAGGAGGAGCCGGTACAAATACAGGAACGGCAGAAGATACCAGAACAAATGTATCAAACGGGGAAACTAAGAGCCAGGCGGAAGGTGGACAGGTTGAAGACGGACAAAACAAGGAGCCTGAAAACAGCGGGCAGGACGGCGGCGCCGGCGATGAAGACCTGGCAGATATTGAAGTGATGTTCTGGACGCTAAATACCATTCCTTCGGATCTTGAGACGGTGGAAGACGCGATCAATGCCATTACTGAGGAAAAGATCAATACAACCGTACATTTGAATATTATTGAAATGGGCAGTTATACACAGCAGCTTAATTTGATGATGTCCGGTAGCGAGAAGCTGGATTTAATGGTGACGCTTCCTGGGGATTCCGCGCATTTTAATTCAATGACAAGTCAAAATCAGCTGACGGATTTGACAGATTTGCTCACAGAATATGCGCCGCAGCTTCTTGAAACTGTTCCGGAAAGCTGGATTGACGGAACATCCATTAATGGCAGGATTTATTCTGTACCGTCCTTTGGAGACAAAGCGACGCCGTTATGCTTTATTTGCCGGAAGGATGTTCTTGATGAAACCGGCATTGACCCGGATTCCGTAAAAAATGCCGATGATCTGGACGCGCTGTTTGCTAAGGTCAAAGAGCTGCACCCGGATATGACGCCTGTGGCTATCGGCAGTCAGAAAATTATTATGACGCCCTATTCCCTGAACAGCGACGGCGAATTTATAAAGTACGAGGGGCTTGGCGAGGGCGATAATTCAATTATCAGTATTATGGGGAACGAAGGCTCTGAGATTTTAAACTATTATGAAACCGACGAATACAAAGCAACGATTGAACGTATGAAGGAATGGTACGACAAGGGGTATTTATATAAAGACGGTTCCACATACGATGAAATGGCGGAAACTCTGATTCTTGCTGGCAACTATTTTGGAACGTTTAAAATGCAGGCCGTCGGAACTGAGGCGTCCTCCAGCGCCACCTGCGGCCACGAAATGTATTTTATCCAGCTAGACGACAGCCCGGTCATTGATACAGTCGCTTTGCGTAAGTTTACATGGGCGGTACCGGTGACAGCCACAGAGCCGGAGGCTGCGGTGAAATTTATGAATCTGCTGTATACGGATGCCGAGGTACTAAACCTTGTGACCTGGGGCGTGGAAGGCGTCCATTATCAGACACTTGAAGACGGCTCTATTGATTTTATGGATGGCCAGGATGCAAATAATTGCGGCTATTATCTCGGAGACTGTACGGCGATTTTCGGAAACGGCTTTTTAGCGAAGGTGCGTAAAGGCCAGGATGCGGATTTGAGAGAAAAGTCTAAGGAGCTGAACCTTTCGGCACAGGTTTCAAGATTTAACGGTTTTAGCTTTGATACGGCAGGGCTTGAAAATGAGGTTGCCGGTTTGACAAATACAGTGGAGCAGTACCGCCCGGCACTGGCCTGCGGCCTGTATACAGAGGACTATTATCAGGAGTTTTTACAAAAGCTAAAAGATAATGGGGTTGAGAAATATTTGGACACGATTCAGGAACAGCTTGATGCGTGGAGCAAAGAAAGTAACTAAAGGAGAAGAAAGAAAATGTATATTTTGGGCTTATCCTTCGGAAAAAAGAATGCGAATACAGATATACTTGTAAAGGAAGCGCTTTACGGCGCCAGAGATGCAATGCCTGACGCAGATATTAAATTTATAAATACTGTGCGCTTAAAAATTGACCGCTGTATTGGATGCGGCGCCTGTTCCACAAGCCTTGAGCAAGGCGGCGATAATCCGTGTGTGGTTAAGGATGATTTTCAAATGCTTGAGGAGGAGGTACGCCGGGCCGATGCGCTGATCGTCGGCGCACCGGTCTATGTGCTTCAACCGGTAGGGCAGTTTAAGAATTTTGTAGACAGATTTTCGTGCCGCCATGACGTATCTGCCATTAACTGGGTGCTGGATCAAAGAAAGACCGGACAGATGCCGGGAAATGCGCAGGATTTTCCAATGGAGCGATTAAAACGCCGCAGCGTATCTTTTATTTCGGTGGGCGGCGCAACAACAAAGAATTGGGTATCTATGGGAACAGCAACCATGCATCTTTTTGCCATATCCGCAATGATGAAGGTCATTGGCAACTATGACGCCCATCATATGGGAACGATCGGGAATCCCTATCTGGATGAAAAGCTTATTGAAGATATGCATGAAATGGGAAAACGGACGGCGCTGGCAGCCACAGATGAAACGACTTACGGCGGCTGGTTCGGCGATGAGGGAACATGTCCGGTCTGCCACCAGAATTTATTGTCCGTCAATGGAACGACAACTGTGGAATGTCCGCTCTGCGGTATTGAAGGCACGCTGTCGGTGGATAACGGGCGGCTCCATGTGGAATTTTCAAAAGAGCAGCAAGAGCGGGCCAGGGGAACCTTTAAGGGGCTTCGGGAACATACGGTAGAAATACAGGGCTTTGGCGCTATCTGCGGACCGAAGCTTATGGCAAACAAAGACATGCTTGAGGAAAAAATGCGGCGTATAAAAAACTTTGATCAGTTGATCACCAAAGGAGAACGTCTATGAGCTCCCGGGAAAAACGGCTGTCCAAAGTAACGCTGCTGGCTTATGGTGTCGGGGATTTTGCCAGCAACCTTACGAATACATTTATTGGAAGCTACTTAAGTCTTTTTTATACCGATGTGGTTGGACTGGCGCCTGCGGTCGTTTCGATGATCATGCTCATTGCCAGGATATGGGACGGTATTAATGATCCGATGTTTGGAGCAATCGCGGAGCGGACTCATACGAAGAAAGGAAGATTCAGACCCTATATTTTTTACTTTACCCCTTTTCTGGCGCTGTCCGCAGTCCTTGTATTTATTAAATTTGGAACAGGAACAACGGCGGTGATATGGGCGGCGGTGACATATATTGCCTACGGCATGTTATTTACTGTCGTAAACCTGTCCTATGGCTCCCTGTCTACGGTAATGACCGCAAATCCAGAGGATATTTCTTTGCTGACCAGCTACCGGATGATGGGAACGAATTTAAGTTCCGTTGTATTAAGCGCCTTATCTCCGGTACTCTTACAGGCGTTTTCCGGCAGCAGTCAGTATACCGCCGGAGGCTATACAAAATTGATGATCATTTACGCCTTATGCTCGATCCCGCTATTTTATTTTGTTTACGCCAAGTGTAAAGAAAACATTACGCCCCAGGGAGGAACGGTAAAAGTTCCGGTATCTCATAGTATTAAATATTGCCTGACAAATAAACCGCTGATGATTATTTTTGCTTTAATGATTATTGCCATGACCGCTTTCTTTGGGAGAATGGCGGTAGTGCTCTACTATATCCTTTATGTGCTTGAGCGTCCGGATTTGATCAGTATATTTATGGCCCTTCCGTCGGTTATGACGATTATCGGTATTTTTGTGACCAAAAATTATATTTTAAAATTCGGGAAAAAAAGAATGGCCGCCATCGGCTATATTGGCGCGGGCCTTTCATTAATTGCCATCTATTTTACAGATCCGTCGAACATCGGGCTAATGCTTGTTTTCCATGGATTGTACGGTCTTTTTTGTTTTTCTTTCCCTATCCCTATGTCCATGATACCGGAAGCTATTAATTATCAGGAGGAACGCACGGGGATACGGACCGACGGCATGGCCTATGCCAGCACATCGCTGTCAACAAAATTTGGAAATGCCATAGGCCCGTCGGTAGCCCTGCTGATTATGGGAAGCTTTGGCTATGTCGCTAATGCGCCTCAGACACCGGAAGCGATTTACGGGATTAATCTGTCGGTCAATCTCATATTTGGCATTATTTACTTATTAGCTCTGATCCCTCTGTTTTTCTATCCGCTCAATGAAGAAAAAAACGCCAGAATCCAGGAGATATTAGATACCAGACGGCTCTAAAATCATTTCAAAAAGATAAAGACTATTGCTTTGCGGCCTCACCTTCAGGGTGAGGCTTTCTTTTGTGCGTATGTAGATCGTCCGGGTTTCAGGAACGCAGGAGGCTTTCAGGTAATAGAGGGCCTCAGAGGAAATATTCATCGCATGGATCAAATAATCCTCCTCATCAAGATTGCTGTGAGAAAATCCCTGGGTATCAATATCAAGAATACTGCCGTTAATATAGTCTAAATGCTTGCGTCGGATAAAATAAGTTCCTTCGGGAATATGTTCCAGTATGTAGTCTGTGGTTTTGGACAGCTCCTTGCTAAATAGCCGGGCAACGTCATGAAGGCTTGTCATGGAAGTATATAAAAGCCTTTGCTCATAGCTTAAATCCGAATAACGGTACACAAGCAGGCGGTAGTCACCGGGGCGGTTCGCTGTGAGCACAAAGCCCGGCCCGCGGCCAAGCTCGTATGGTCCAAGCTGATTCAGGAATGAAAGAGCATAGTAGACCGGTTTGGGAATCCCGTTTTTTCTAAAAAGACCGGGGCCGGTCTGACGGATGTCCGGGGAACCTGCGGGAAAGCCAGTAATATCCGATAACAGCCAAAAGCCTGTCAGCTCACAATATTTTTTTGCCGTGAGCATAAGCTCGATCATAAAAGCACCGTAAAAACAGGAATCGTTGATCAGCGTATTTTCTGTAACATTAAAGCTTAATTTTGTCGCGTACAGAGGGATAGGGTGCCTGTAAATGCGGAATATTTCCTGGGTGGCTCCCTCCAGAGCACTCTGCAATATCTGGGGCTCCGGACATAAAGCATCACAGCCGTGGGCGTATTGCGTACCGTGAAAATAAATGGAAATAAAATCCGGCCGTATTCCTGCAACATTTAACGCGGTCAATGTATCCGTAAGTCTTTTTGGGGGATGGCTTATATCAAAGCCCGGGCCGCCAAATGCGGCGGAAGGAATATGGCTTTTTAACAGGCTTCGGATATACAAAAAACGCCGGGCATAATCCTGGCCGCTTTCTACAAAACTAAAATCCGGCTGCCAAAGCTCAAAGAGCCATGTACCGGTCCAGGCTTGACCATAGCGCAGGACGGCGTCATTTAAAAAGGCTTCAAACAGCCGGATAAAACGCCGGTTTTTTTCGCCGGGCTGAGCTGCCCCGGCGTTTACCTGCCTGGAATTAAAAAAGGCCGTCGGAGGTGTCCGTCCAAGCTCAATCAGAGGAATAAGGTTCATCTCCTTAAGTGTATCTAAAATACGATGGACATTTCCAAAAAGATATTTGCCGCTGCCGGATTGTATGGGGATCACAGCGCTGCTGATAAAATGTTCCAGGCGTACATACCGGAAATGAAGAAGCTCGCGGGCCCGCCTGAATTGCTTTAAGAAATCCTTGTCCAGGAAATTCATCGCATGTCCGGCGTTAATGAGGCTGGTAAATGTCCTGGAAAGCTTTGGGGCATTTTCTATATCCGACAGATCCCCGTAAAAAATGTCCGAAGGCCCGGGGGCTTGCGATGGGCTTGCGGTGGAAGAGGAGTCTTCAAAATCCGCGAAAGGCGGGGTAAAATGGCCCTGTTCCTTTTCGCGGAAAGCGGTCGGCGTACATCCAAAATATTTCTTAAAAGCTTTTGAAAAAGCGGACGGATTGCCAAAGCCATTGCCCGCGGAAATTTCCGTCATGCTAAGGAACGTTTCCCGAAGCTGTTGTCTGGCATGGGAAAGGCGGACCTCCATAAGATAAGTATTAAAGCTTTTATGAAAATGCCTGGAAAAAAAGCGGGATAAATATTGGGGCGTTAAAAAAAATTCTTCAGCCAGCTCCGGTAAAGTGAGGTTTTTAGCATAGTTGTTTTCGATAAAACGGGAAAGCTCCCGGATACGGTCCGTATATTTTGAAGCCACAGCCGTGTCAGAAGCCGCCAGGAAACTTTTTTTTATTTCTGCAAGAAGCCCCAGGCACATGGATAATATTTCCAGATGATTTTGGGCCGCATCGCACAAATAGAGATAAGCAATGCCGCTTACAAGAGAACGGATGCGGTTATAGTTTTTTTCCGGCTCCAGCGACGAATTGCAGCGGATCATCGCAAAAGGCCCAAGATAGCGTTCCACAAAGCTTTTGCGAAGGGCCAGATGTGTCATCTGGCACTGGGCGTCACTGTCAGCCGGAGAAAGGATGGCTTTGCAGCCAAAGTCAAGAATGATCAGATCGCCGCAGCCAAGCAAATGTTCCTGGCCGGAGGAGAGCCGGATCGTCATCCTGCCTTTGGTAACATGGATGATATGGACACTTTCTGCGCCGGTCCTAAGCCTGTCCGGTGCAATTTCAAGTGAGGCTTGCAGAGTATCGTTTTTTAAGCTTGCAATAGCAGTATCATTCGATTGCATTCGCTGGATCCTCCCCTTCTTTTTTTTCGATAATGCAAAGCTGGATCTCCCATGGGTCCATGGACAGTGGAAGCAATAAATTTTCGCCGTTTTCTACAGACACAGTAAATACACGGCATCTCGGATGCGACATCAGCTTCATCATTTCAAGATCACGCAGGTCAGGTTCCTTTGGGCTGCCGAACTGGCGCCAGTGTTCATAAATATTTCCGTCATAAGAGTTGACAAAAAATTGTTTTATGATATAAACCCCGGCAGCCATGCCATAAAAAGAGAGCGTTTCAAAAAAGCTGTCTTCGGTGCAAAAAGTAAGGATTTGGATATTTTTATTTTCGTCGGCGGCAATGAGGCGGCGCTTATCGCGGTAAAGCAGGTGCGGTCCGAGCTGACGGAAAAAGTCCAGGACATAGTAACCGGATTTAAAAAGCCCGTTCCATGTGATAAGCCCGCCTTCCCCGGTAAATATATTTCCCGGGTCGCCCCGGTTTTCCGGAGAAATGTCTGAAAGCGCCCCGTAGCCCATGGCCTTAAGCTGCGTACTTCCTGCCATAAGCATGTGACATATAAAATGCCCGGCAGGATCAGAATCATTGGCGGTATTATACTGACCGGATAAAAGTCCGTACTGGGTCAGCCATACCGATTCATGAAGATGATACTTTTTCAGGCACTTAAGGACTGCCCGGCAGCAGGAAATAAAGCCGCGGCTGGCAGAAATTGTTTTATCAGGAATGGTAATTTGATGGATCGTAATGAAATCCGGCCGTATATTTTCCTTATCCAACCATTCTATAATTTTGTCCAGCCGCGTGGTGTCTTCTTCGAGCTTGATCCCCGGGCCACCAACAAAAATATCCGGCAAAATATGTTTCACGGTACCATAGATTTTCTTAAACGATTGTACATAGGCGGCTGAATTTAAAGCGCCGATATTGATTTCAAAACGCCAGCGGCAGACATAATCCGGCCCGTAGCGCAAGGTACATGCTTTCAAGATCAAAGGCAGGCGGTAAATATCTTGCTCTGTACAATCCTCCAGGGCAATCAGTGGAAGTATATGGTTATGACGGCACAAATCCAGTGCTGTAAACAGAGTATCATTAAAAAATCCATAAATACGCCCGTAGGTGAATTGAAAGCTTTTTTGAGCTTCATCAAGCTGACGGCAGAAATTTTCATCTTTAAAATTCTGGCAGCTTCCAAGATTCACAAGCTTGTTCCATATGGGAACAAGGGGCGGGAAAGATGCTTGCGCTACGTTAATGGCCAGAAAAACGGTTTTATCTGTAGCAATCCTGTCGGTATGCATGGCGGCGCCGCCTTTATCCATGGCGTCAGCCTCCTGTACAGCCCCTGCCTTAGCTTGCCGGCATTTCCCAAAATAGTTTTCAAGTACCGTGTTTAGCGCCTTTACCGTACCAAGCCCCGTAAGCCGGGCTGTTTTTTCAGGTGACAGCCCGGCGTAGCTTAAATATTGGAACCCCAAAACGGCCTGTAAATGGGCCATAATCTCGTGGTAAGTCTCATGGAAGCTCTCTTTTATAAACGAGGAAAGATATTGGGGCGTTAATCCAAGCTCTCGTGACGCGTCGGAAAGCGATGTTCCCAGAGTACAATTTTCCTTTAAATATAAAAGGACCTCAGCCAGACGGCGGCACCGGCGGGGGAGGGAGCTGGCGGCAGATAAGTGTGCGCTGTCATTTTTTGCGTCTGCCGCGAGCCAAAAGGACGGCATTTGAATACCGGGAACAGTAATATCCGTTTCACGGCTTATAATCCCTGCAATAGACATAAGCTGGGAATATCGTAAAAAACGGCCGTTTTCCGGATTTATGGCCGCCCCTCGTACCATCGAGGCAAGGATCGGTTCAATTTCTTTACAAACGGATTTTGGCGGGATGAGCCATGGAAAGTGGATGCCGGGAATTTTAAAAAGGGAACGGATAAAAATGGCGGCACTAAAAGAAACCTTTAAAACCCGGGCAGGGGCAAAGGCGTTGATATAAGTACGTGTATAAGGGGGAATAAACAAACAATCCCCGGGAAATATGCGATATTTGCAATTTTCTGAAGGAAGCTCAATGCTTCCTTCAGATATATAATAAATGGTATAGGCTTCTGTGAAAAGCTCTTGTTTTCCATCAATACAGGCTTTTTGAAGCTTTATGGAAGTAATATCCGAAAATTCTGTCATAACCAGTCCTTTTATCAGCAGACAAAATGCAGCTTTCCTGCTTCACACCATACGTCAAGCTCTCTGCGGGGATGATAGGTTTCACCGTCAGTGTGTACAGGATAAGGATTGTCCAGGGTGATGTGCATTTTCTGGCAGGAAAAACTTTCGACGCCGGAAAATTTTAAGTGGCCGCCCCAAAATGCCGTTGGCAAAAGCGCAGGAACAATAAGCTTTGAAAGTCCATGAACTGCGCAGATATGAAGAATACCATCGTCCGGACGGGCGTCTGGCGCAAACTTAAAACCGCCGCCCTCATAGGGCAGGTTATGGCTTGCGGCAAAATAAAAACGCTTAAAGCGAAGTGTTTTGCTGCCGTCCAGCGTAAGTGTTGCCGTCTGGAGGGGGAGTTTAATAAGCTGGCCAATAGCAATCAGGGCGTAAGTCAGCTTTCCAAGATGTATAGCGTTAAGGACATTTTTTATCGGGGAATGGAGCGCTTCATCGGTCACATAAGCATCAAAACCGATTCCAGAGCTGACAATGAAACGCTGCTGCTTTTTACCCGGGGCTTTGACGACACCGAAATCCAGCAGCTGCACAAAAGAGCTGGTTGCCCCCACAGCCGCCAGCGCCTGGGTACCCACAAAGTTGCCGACGATCAGGGTATCCACCGTATTGT
>JAGZDD010000080.1 GCA_018369015.1 Clostridiales bacterium
GAAAGCCCGGAACGGCGTCTGTGAGGAAGATCGTGCCTGTACGCAATGACGCACAGGCATTGGACGGAGCAATACTGACTTTCATGCGTGGTGAAGCCGCGCAGCGTATCGGCGCAGGACAGATAATTCTTAGGAATCTGTTCTGCGCCGTATTTTTGTACCACCAGCCGCATGGCTGACTAGTTGTTACTATTCACGGCTTTGCCGAGAATAGTAACTTCCCAGGCTCATTTAGAGTTTTGCTGCGCACCCGTTGACGTTTCGCTTCAACGGGGCGCGGCAGTCGCCAAGCTGGTGCGCAAGCTCCCCAGTTTGGCTCGTTGCTTCGCGAAAAAGGCGCCTGCTCACTCCTGAATCACTGTCAGGCCTGGCTGATCAGCGAGTGATTAGCCAGGCTGTGAACAGTAACGAACAGTTATAAATTTTATAAGAATTTTAATCCAGCCACTTTACAAAAAAAGATAGCCAATTTATAATTTGATTATAAATGTTATCAAGTGGGCAGGCACGGAGCAATCCTGGCTTTCATCCGTGGCGGAGCGCGCACAGCGCGGCATGTGCGTTTATTATGAAAGCGCGGTATGTCCATTTTATAAGAGAATTTACAGCGTTTTGGAGTGTGTAAAAAACATATAGTTTTTTTGAAAAAGGCGCGCTCCGGACGCTTTTAGAAGGGAGAAAGGGAAGGATATGTTTTGTAAAAATTGTGGAAAATCAATCAATGATACCAGTCAGTTCTGTCCATATTGCGGAACAAAGGTGAAGTCTGCAATACCAGAGGAAAGTGTACCTGATGGACCTGTAAATAGGGAGGATCAGGACAATTATGATCAGGTTTTAGATTATGATGATGTAGAAGCAACACAGATTTTAAGCGAGTCCAGGGATATGACAGGAACGAAGAACCGTTATAGTCATAGACAGGATGGCCCGCATTATTCGGCAAGTCAAAACACAGCACAAGGCACGGCGGCCTATGGACAGGGCGGTTACGCTGCCGGAAGCCAACCTGGTTATGAAAATGCCGGAGCGCAAGCCGGCAGCGACCAGAACAGCTATGGAAATGCCGGAGCGCAAATTGGCTACGGCCAGAATAGTTATGGAAATACGGGAGCGCAAGCCGGTTACGGCCAGAATAGTTATGGAAATACGGGAGCGCAAGCCGGTTACGGCCAGAATAGCTACGGAAATACGGGAGCGCAGGCTGGTTACGGCCAGAATAGTTATGGAAATGCGGGAGCGCAGGCTGGTTACGGCCAGAATAGCTATGGAAATACGGGAGCGCAGGCCGGTTACGGTCAGAATGGCTATGGAAATGCGGGAGCGCAGGCTGGTTACGGTCAGAATGGCTATGGAAATGCGGGAGCACAAGCCGGTTACGGTCAGAATGGCTATGGAAATGCGGGAGCACAAGCCGGTTACGGCCAGAATAGCTACGGAAATGCGGGAGCACAAGCCGGTTACGGTCAGAATAGCTATGGAAATACAGGAGCGCAGGCTGGTTACGGCCAGAACGGCTATGGAAGCGCAGGAGCCCAGCCAGGCTACGGCCAGGGCGGCTATGCTGCTGGCGGCCAGGCTCCGGGGCGCACGGCTTCCGGAGCTGGAAACCTTAAGCCTAAGAAAAAGCTTGGCAAGGGAGCAATTATTGGGATTTGTGTTGGCGGCGGTGTGGCCCTGATTGCTATTATCGTTGTTGTATGTGTATTACTGCTTGGCAGAAGGTCAACCTATGAAACACCTCTCGCAACGCTTGTTGATGCGGTAAACGACGGTGATGTCATGGAAATTTTAGATGTTGTTCCCTTAAAACCGATCATTGATGGCGGTGAGCTTTCGGATTATCTTATGGGAATGGATTATGATGATCTTGTAAGCCTGTATGAAGGTCAGTTGGAAGATGCCATGATTGATGAGTTTAGAGATGAATTTGGCTGGGATTTTGAGGTTGATTATAAGATTAATTATACATATGAATATTCAGCGGGTGAACTCAGTGAGCTGAACAGCGACTATTCCTATTCTTTTGGTACAGGCGATGACTTTATTGAGGAAGCCATGGATCTGGATGTTGATTTGATGATTAAAGGCTCCGGGGAGTACGAAACCGAAAATGAAATAATTACAGTGATTAAGGTTGATGGTAAATGGTACCTTGATATGTTTTCTTTGGGATGATCTATCCGCAAAGTACCTTGAAGCAAAGTAAGGCCGTACGCCTGGATTTTAAATCCGGGTGTACGGCCTTTTGCTGGTATGACGCGCCTGGCGGAGCAGCTTATACTATATTAGCTGCTCTGGGCGCTATCCGCCTGCGTATCAGGCTTTGTGAGCTTTTTGATCCATTTATAGCTTCTAAATCGTATAAATGTGGGCAGGCCCTTGAAAATCTGGTCGGATTGGATGCATAAGACAACAAGCTCTACAGGAAGCTTCCACCAGAAGGCTGCCATGAAGGACAAAGGCATGACAATGACCCATGTGCTGATCATGTTCATTGCCATATTGAATTTAGCATCGCCGCCGCCCTGGATAATGCCGTAGCTTACCGGCATTTGGTAGGACATGCCGACCATGACAATACTCATAATTGAAATAAGGTTGATTGCCAGGCCTGTGGCATTTTCTGAAAGCTTATACATGGAGAGGAGCGGGTAGCGCAGCAGGAAAAGGACGATTCCAAGGACAAGCCCGATCAGTACATTAATAACGGCCAGCGTACGTGCGTCGGATTTTATGCGGGCCATATTTCCCCGCCCAATGGCATTGCCGATCATTACACTTGAGGTCGAGGACATGGCAATGACGATAACTTTAAGGTACTGATAGAAGGTCGTTGCCACAGAATTGGCGGCAATAGCATCTGCGGAAAGATGACCAAGGATGGCTGTCTGCATTGGAACAGAAACGCCCCATAATACCTGGGAGAGCATGATTGGAACTGTAACCTTCGTATAATCTTTCCTCAATCCGCGGTTGCGTTTAAAGAGCCCACCGGCAAATAGATGGAGCTTCTTATCAAATTTAATCAGATAAACAAGGACAATAATAAATTCCAGGATACGTGCGACAAGCGTTCCAACAGCAGCGCCGCGCACGCCCATTTCCGGAAAGCCAAAGCGGCCAAAAATCAATGTGTAGTTGATGGCGACATTGACGATCAGAGAAATGACAGAAATATAAAATGAAATTTTTACAGTTTCTACACTTCTTAAGGCAGCCATGAGGATGTTCGTCATAATAAATAATATGAATGTCCACTGAATAAGAGAGAGATAGCTTAAGCCTTCTTCAATGATATGCTCGTCTGTGGTAAAAAGCATGAGGAGCGGACGGGGAATGAAAACACAGATGGCAATGATGATGATACTGCATATAAGCCCAAGTTTTAAGGCAATACCGGTAATTGTCCGTATCGGTTCTACCCGTTTTTCGCCCCAGTACTGGGAAGCCAGGACAACGAGAGAGTTTCCTATGGCCAGAGCAACCTGCTGAACCATAAAGAAAACCTGATTGACCGTAGCGGCGCCGGAAAGAGCTTCCTGGTTATAGCTGCCGAGCATGATATTATCGGCCATATTGACGCTGTAAGCGACAAGGTTTTGCAGGGCGACAACAATCATCATGCTAAACAGCGTTTTGTAGAAGCCCTTATCTTTTGTGAAAAATCCCGGCTTTGCTGATCGTTGTGATTTTTCCATAATAATTTTTAGTCTCCTTTAATATAATGTCTGTTTGAAAATATGTGAACAAGAATGTCTTTTATTATGTTACCATGTTTAAAATTAAAGTTCAATGCACTTTAGGGGAATAAAGAGAACACTAAGGACTGAGTTTCAAAATTAGAAACTTCAAAAATGTCTGTATTTTGTGAGCATTTATTTTTGATGTCTGTCAATAGATAGAATCGATTATTGGGGATAAAATTGCCCTCGTCATGTTTTTGTTACTTTTGCCAGCTTGACAATTTTTTCCGGGAAAAAATGCCAGCAGTATGCGCAGTGTTTAAATGGCATAAATGGGGGATAAAATAGAGATACTATATCTAGTGTTACAAATTTATTAAAAACTATATTTTGTATATTTTTATTGTGGATTTTTAAATTGTCCGGTGTTATAATGGTACGCGTACGAAAAAAAGTAAGAATTTAGCATAGAGTGTTGAAGGAGAGTTTGTGTAATGAAAATTATCAAAAGAGACGGGCGGGAAGTCGATTACGACCGCAGTAAGATTATTACAGCTATAACAAAGGCCAATGCCGAGGTTCCTGACGAAGAAAAAATTACTGACGAAAGTATTGAATCGATTGTAGAGTTTATTGAAAGCCGCAACCGAAAACGTATGCTTGTTGAGGATATTCAGGACATTATCGAGCAAAAGCTTATGGCAGAAGGGAAATTTGTTCTTGCAAAGGCCTATATTATTTATCGTTATACAAGAGAGCTGGTGCGCAAGGCAAATACGACGGATGAATCTATTTTAAGCCTTATTAAAAACAGTAATAAGGACGTTATGGAGGAAAATTCCAATAAAAATGCGATTGTAGCGTCGACCCAGCGTGACCTTATTGCCGGTGAGGTGTCTAAGGACCTTACAAAGCGGCTGCTTCTCCCGGAGAAAATTTCAAAAGCACATGAGGAAGGCGTTCTGCATTTCCATGACGCCGATTATTTCCTTCAGCCAATTTTTAACTGCTGTCTCATAAATATTGGAGATATGCTCGACAATGGCACGGTGATGAATGGCAAGCTCATTGAAAGCCCTAAAAGCTTTCAGGTGGCATGTACCGTAATGACACAGATTATTGCCGCTGTCGCCAGCAGCCAGTATGGCGGCCAGTCTGTGGATGTACGCCATTTAGGCAAGTATTTGAGAAAAAGCTATAATAAATATAAAAATGCGATTCGCAAGGAATTTGGAGATTCATTGCCGGAGGAGGTTGAGGAACACATCATTAAGATGCGTCTTCGGGATGAATTAAAGTCCGGCGTCCAGACGATTCAGTATCAGATTAATACATTAATGACAACGAACGGACAGTCTCCCTTTGTGACATTATTTTTAAACCTTAATCCTGACGATGAATATGTGGAAGAAAATGCCATGATTATCGAGGAGATTTTGCGCCAGCGCCTTGAAGGGATTAAAAACGAGAAAGGCGTTTATGTAACTCCGGCATTTCCAAAGCTTATTTATGTTTTAGACGAGCATAACTGCTTAAAGGGCGGCAAGTATGATTATATTACAAAGCTGGCGGTGCGCTGCTCGGCAAAAAGACTTTATCCCGATTACATTTCTGCAAAGAAAATGCGTGAAAATTATGAAGGCAATGTTTTTAGCTGCATGGGCTGCCGCAGCTTCCTGACGCCGTGGAAGGATGAAAACGGCAATTATAAGTTTGAAGGCCGCTTTAACCAGGGCGTTGTCAGTCTGAACCTTCCCCAGATTGGCATTTTGGCCAAGGGGGATGAGGAGAAGTTCTGGAATCTTTTAGATGAACGGCTTTCGCTTTGCTATGAGGCCCTGATGTGCCGCCATGAGGCTCTGGAAGGAACCATTTCCGACGTAAGCCCTATCCACTGGCAGTATGGCGCTATTGCCCGCTTAAAGAAAGGGGAAACGATTGATAAGCTGCTTCACGGCGGCTACTCCACGATCTCCCTGGGATATATCGGACTTTATGAGGTGACAAAGCTGATGAAGGGCGTAAGCCATACGGACCCTGAAGGCATGGAATTTGCCCTTCGGGTAATGAACCATATGAGAGCGGCGACAGACAAATGGAAAGCCGAAACAGGTATCCATTTTGGCCTTTACGGAACGCCCGCGGAATCCCTGTGTTACCGCTTTGCCCGCATTGATCTGGAGCGTTTTGGCGTTATTAAGGATGTTACGGATAAAGGATATTATACAAATTCCTACCATGTTGATGTTCGGGAGAAAATCGATGCTTTCAGTAAATTTACATTTGAAAGCCAGTTCCAGAAGATTTCTTCCGGCGGCGCGATTTCCTATGTGGAAATTCCCAATATGCGCCATAACCTTGAGGCTCTTGAGGAAGTTGTTAAGTTTATCTATGACAATATTCAGTATGCTGAGTTTAATACAAAATCCGATTATTGCCATGTATGCGGCTATGACGGAGAAATTATGATTAACGACGATCTGGAATGGGAATGCCCTCAGTGCGGTAATAAGGATCACGCGAAAATGAATGTAACGCGTAGAACCTGCGGCTATCTTGGCGAGAACTTCTGGAATGTGGGAAAAACAAAAGAAATTAAGAGCCGCGTTCTGCATCTGTAGGATTGCGGGAATGAGGTTTTGCGATGTATTATGCAGATATAAAGCAGTATGATGTGGCTAACGGACCGGGAGTCCGGGTATCGCTGTTTGTCAGCGGCTGCACCCATCATTGTAAAAATTGTTTTAATCAGGTGACATGGGATTTTCATTATGGCCAGGAATTTACACCGGAGGTTATGGAAAAGGTGCTCGAATACCTTCAGCCGGATTATGTGAAAGGGCTTACGCTTCTTGGCGGAGAGCCTATGGAACATTCCAATCAGCAGGGGCTTCTGCCGATGCTTAGAAAAATCCGGGAGGTTTATCCCCAAAAAGACATATGGTGTTTTACAGGCTATGATTTTGACAAGGATGTTAAAGGCCGGATGCTTTTGGAATGGCCGGAAACCGAGGAGTTCCTTTCCTATATTGATGTTCTTGTGGACGGCCCGTTTATCGAGGAATTAAAGAGCGTCGCCCTGCGTTTTAAAGGCTCGTCGAACCAGCGGACGATTGATGTTAAAAAATCTCTTGAAACCGGGAAAACGGTGCTTGTAGAGGGATATTAATTACTGTTTGGGCCAGCCTCAAACGCTTCGTTCTCCCCGGCGTAAGAGCGTGATTCTAAATATATCTTTGACTTATACCTCTATTCAGGATATGATAAATATAACGCAACTGTAAAGGTCGTGGACAGTGCGGTACAACATATTCTGAATGGAGGTATTTTTATGGCGGTTTATAAGTGTAATGTATGCGGGTTTATTTATGATGAAGCCAGGGAAGGGCGGCCTTTTTCTGAGCTTTTGGAATGTCCGGTCTGTCATCAGCCGGCCTCGGCATTTTATTTGTATGAGCAGATTGAACAGAGTCCGGTTGCCGTAGAGAAAAAAAGCACCCTGGAATATCCGGCGGATTATGTACGCCATGACGGGAGCTGCCGTTATATGGAAGAAATCCATGAAATGGCTGTCAGCGGTAAAAGTATTCATGCCGCCATGGGAACAAAGCTTCCAATGCCGGGATGGGATGATATTTTGATTTTGGGTGCCCAGCTTGACCCAATGCCGTTAGATGAATATGCGCCTGTAGATACGACAACGGTGATTGGAAAACGTGCAAAGAAGCCCCTTGTGCTGGAAAATCCGGTGTACATATCCCATATGTCATTTGGCGCTCTCTCCCGGGAAGCTAAAATATCCCTGGCGAAAGGCAGCGCTGCCGCGGGGAGCGCCATGTGCTCCGGGGAGGGCGGTATTTTGCCGGAGGAAATGGCGGCCGCAGATAAGTATATTTTTGAATATGTAGGCAATTTATACAGCGTCAACCCTGAAAATCTTCAGGCTGCGGATGCGATTGAAATAAAGATCGGGCAGGGAACAAAGCCGGGCATGGGCGGCCACCTTCCAGCGGAAAAGGTAACGCCGGAAATCAGCAAAATCAGAAATAAGCCCATGGGCAGGGATATTATTGCGCCCTCGCGTTTTCCGGGGATTGAAACAAAGGAAGATCTTAAGGCACTGGTGTATCAGCTTCGCATGGCTTCCGGCGGGCGGCCCATTGGCATAAAAATTGCAGCAGGGCATATTGAGAAGGATCTGGCCTTTTGTGTTTTTTCCGAACCTGATTTTATCACAATTGACGGCAGGGGAGGGGCGACCGGCTCATCGCCGCTGTTTTTGAGGGATTCTTCAAGCCTTCCTACGATTTATGCCCTTTATAGGGCGCGCAAATACTTAGACAGTATCGGTTCTGATATTAGCCTGGTGATTACGGGGGGTTTACGGGTATCTTCGGATTTTGCAAAGGCTATTGCCATGGGCGCCGACGCGGTTGCTGTGGCGTCAGCGCCGCTTATGGCTATGGCCTGCCAGCAATACCGGATCTGCGGTACAGGAATGTGTCCTGTAGGCGTGGCTACCCAGGACCCTGATTTAAGAATCCGTCTTAAGGAGGACGCGGCTGCTGCAAGAGTGGCGAACTATCTGCGCGTTTCTTTAGAAGAGCTGCGTATGTTTGCCAGGATTACAGGGCATGGAAGGCTCCATGATTTGTCTGTTGAGGATTTATGTACAGTCAGCAGGGAAATCAGCGAGTTTACAAATATAAGTCATGCTTAACGAGTATAAGTCATGCTTAACGAGTATAAAACATGCTTAACAAGTATAAGCGATGCTTAACAGGTATAAACCATGCTTAGGCGCTGGTGCGTAAGCGGCTGGTTTGAGGTTCCATAGACTTGTATCGGAAATTTTACTTGTCAAATGGGCGGTGGAATGAGTATGGGGGTAAGTCCGGGGCGTATCAGGGCAGATGCGCCCCGAATAATGCCGTGAAGTGAACGGCAGAACACGAACCGGCGGCAAGCCGGGAAAATGTATAACTATTCAGCCGCGATAGAGGTGATGCGCAGCGTTAGCTGCGTGAATCCGGGATGCATGGCTGAATGGTTATAAAAATGATGAAAGGCAGAGGTGAACTATGGAAAAGATTCGCATTAAATATTTTAGCGAGGATATTGAGAAATTAACGTATATTGACGGAAAATCCGACTGGATTGATTTGCGGGCCGCAAAGGATGTGGAAATGAAAGCAGGAGAGTTTTGTTTGATACCTCTCGGGATTGCCATGGAGCTGCCAAAAGGTTATGAGGCTCATGTAATCCCAAGATCAAGTACGTATAAAAATTTTGGGATTTTGCAGACAAACAGTATGGGCCTTATTGACGAATCCTATTGCGGAGATAATGACCAGTGGTTTATGCCTGCGTTGGCTATGCGAGATACAGTGATTCATAAAAATGACCGTATCTGCCAGTTTCGTATTATGAAACATCAGCCCGCCCTGGAATTTGAGCAGGTAGAAACATTAGGCCACGCCGACCGGGGCGGCCACGGCTCCACAGGAAAACAGTAAGCTGCTGTGAAAGTTATACGGTGGGCAGGCGCAGGGGCAAATTTGATGCCCCGCAGCTTACTGCGGGGTTTTTGACTTGGGAAGGCGGATGACCCGGATCATATAGAAAATAAGAATAAAGGCAATAGCACCAAGGGTGACTGGCAGAAAAAATACGCCAAGAGAAGCACCGCGGCAGCTTTGTATATTTATATAAGAAAACATAGCATTAATGCCCAGTGTCATCCAGCAGAGCATAGAACGGGTGTAACGGTAGGCGGCTTCGGCATTGTTTTGCGTCAGCTTTACGGGAAAGTTCCATATTTGAGGAAACAGTAATGAAAAAAGCATGAGAATAAATATAAAAACCTGTACAACAATAAGAACAATAACCGATGTTTTACTATTCCATGCGTCTGCTTCGCCGCTGGCGTTAAAATGTGTAGGGATCTGGTCAGGGATGGATGTCCATGTGGCAACAATGTAAATAAGCGGTACGATCAGGCTCAATACGGATAGATAAAGCAATATTTTCTGGAATATGGTAAAGTCTTTAAAGCCGGACATAAGACAACCTCCTCATTTTTAGTGCTGCTGCCGCAAGACGGAATGACCGTTTGCTGCGAGTCTGACCAAAAGCATGACCACAGCTTAACTAAAATAATTTTTAAATACAGTTTGGCTGCTGTTAATGATTTTATTTTATGACGGGGGTTGGGTAAAGTCAAGAATATACTGACAGGAATTATTATGTTTATGTAACTATTCAGCCATGCGTCGGAGGAGGAAAATGTCTCGGCGCAAGCTTGTTTGCAGAGAGGCTTTTTCCTCCTACGGCATAGGGCGTTTAGCCCGAATCGAGGATTCAGCCGCGATAGCGGCGGAAAGCGCGTTAGCGCGGTTTTGCGAATGGCGCGGGCTGAACTGTGACTATAAAAATAAAAAAAGTAAAAAAAATCTAAAAAATTGCTTGCAATTTGAAAAAAACTGTTATATAATAGCTTTCGTACTCAGCAAGTGAGTTCAAAAAATAAAAAATGCGCTTCTAGCTCAGTTGGTAGAGCACCTGACTCTTAATCAGGGTGTCCAGGGTTCGAGCCCCTGGAGGCGCACGTTAAAGCACTGTTTTTGCGGACGCATGGGCCGCGGGGGCGGTGCTTTTTTATTTCATAGGAAATTGTTTTCCTATGAAATAAAAAAACTCCGCGGGGAGGCGCACTCTTGCAGCGCAGAAATTTGCCGCTAAAGCGGCCGCGCTCGGCACGAGGATTTCGGCACGGGAATTTTGCGGGCGGAACTCTCTGTTTTGTTCAGGTGAAAAAAACGAAAACAGTTGCATTTTTTGTCAGGAAATATATAATTTATTTATGAGTCAATGTTGGAGGTATAAGGTATTTTCATCAGCAGTTCGGACAACTGAACGGTTGCTGCTTCTTTCAACATTTTATACGATTATATGGAGGTTAAAATTATGGATGGACATTTAAAGGTTTCCGCTGTTCAGTTTCATGTTGTTGATGGCGATATGGCCGCCAATATGGCAAAGGTTGAAGAAATGGCCATGAAGGTCAGCGAAAATGAAAAAAATGTGGATTTGCTGCTGTTCCACGAGGCTTGTCTTGAAAGCGGTATTGGGATTGAAAACGTTGATGACGCGATTACAAAAAAGGTTAATGATTTCTGGAAAGCACTGGCCGCAAAGACAGGAATTAATATTCTTGCCGGGCGTCTTGAGCGGCAGGGAGAGAAGATTTATAATAAAGCAACCGTTTATGCGCCTGATGGAAAGATATTGGCGGATTATGCTAAAATTCATCTTTATAACCAGGAGAGGGAAATAATTACTCCTGGAGATGAGCTATCTATCTTTGAACTTAATGGCATGAAGATCGGTATTATGATTTGCGCAGATTTCGGATTCCCTGAATTATCCCGGAAGTATGCTACGGCAGGCGTAGATGTACTTGCGGTCACAAGTAGCTGGGCTTATCCAGATGATGATTTATGGGATATTTGCAACCGGGCACGGTCGGCCGAAAATGGTATTTATGTTGTATCCTGCGACCGCACCGGCCCAACGTCTAAGGGTGTTGTTAAGGTAGGACGTTCCATGGTATGTGATCCGAATGGCTTTATTATTGCCAACCTTGTGGAAAAGGAAGATGTTTATTTTGTTGAAACGCTCCATAAATCTGAGGTTGATGAAAGGCATAAGACAATGAAATGGCTGGAGTGGATACGTCCAGAGGTTTATGCGAAGCTGTGACGGACAGCGGTTGAAAATTTTCCGGCCCATGGCGGCCTTGCATGAGCATGACTCTGGTCAGAGGTGAGTAGAAAGTGAATGACCTTCAAATAGAATATTTTTTATCTGTAGCCAAGCACCTGAGCTTTACAAAGGCAGCAAGGGAGCTGTTTGTATCTCAACCGGCTATTAGCCGGCAGATTTTGGCTATGGAGGAGGATCTGGGGTATACATTATTTGAGCGAACAAATAAATCTGTGAAGCTCACAGAAACCGGGGAGATGTTTTTTCATTTTTTTACGGATTATAAAAATGAATTAAATAATATTAAAGTCCATGCACAGTTGATTTCTGAAAGCCGTCAGAGGGTGCTGCGGCTGGGAATTGTGGATCATTGGGATATATCTCCGTTTTTTATGCCTGCTCTTGAGGCTTTTGAAAAACTTCACAGCCAGGTTCGTGTACAGATATATAGCTATGATGTGAATGAGATGGAGACCGCTCTGGGCTCAGATTCGGTGGATATGGTGATGACGATCGACCCTGTTTCCGGGGAAGGAAAGGGAATGACAAGCACAGAGCTTTGGAAGGTTCCCCGGGTGCTTTTGTATTCCAGGAATCACCGGCTTACCAGGGAGAAGGATGTATTAAGGCCTATTGATTTTGCTGACGAAATCTTTCTTGTTGTCTGTGAAGGGGAGCATTCCTTTTATGGACAGGATCTTGTCAAAGGATTTTGCAAGCCCTATGGCTTTGTTCCAAAGGTGCTGGCAGTCAACAGTACGGATTCCATGATGGCTGGAATCCAGTGCCAAATGGGGGTTGCCATTGTGGATTCATGGAGCAGGGAGCTTTCACATCCTGAGTTTTGCCATATTGTTTTAGATTCTTCTCATATTGTCCGGCTGATGTGGAAAACAAAATGGACAGATCCGGTGATCCAGGATTTTGTCCTTTGCCTTGAGGAGGCTGTCGAACTGCTGCCAAAGCGTCAGGAAAATTAAAAAGCAGGCCCAGTATATAACTCTTTTTAAGCAGACAAGGTAAATAGCTAAAAGCTGCTTAAAGGGGAGGATATACTGTGGGCCTGCCTTTTTAATTTAATAGGTAACTTCACTTCCTATTAAATTAAAACGCTCCGCTTTTGATACGCACTCGCGCAGAGCAGAAATTTGCCGCTAAAGCGGCCGTGCCCGCGCGCAAGTTTTGCAAGCGGAGCTCTTTGTTATATTTTATAATTCATTAAATAGCTGCGGGCCTCCTCGCTGGATGAAAAGTCTTTTGCGGATGAAGTGATATATTCAGCCGCGTCTTTCCATTCCCTAAGCGGATAGCTTTCAGCAGCTATGAGAGAAATAGCACTGCAGATGGAAGCAATGAGCGCAGGATCTCTAAGATCAGATAAATAAGAGCAGTTCAGCGTATGGGCGATTCGGTCAAGCAGCCCTTCATTTGTTGTGTTTTTTTCCATTACCCAAAGCTCCTTTCTTTTTCAGGTGGAACATATGTCTTTGACTGTAGCTTTCGTTTACATGATTGACAATAGTACCGCGGTTTATGCGGCTACTAGAGGCGTGACCGATAAAGTAGACTTTTTCGGTCATCTCTCAATATGCAAATTTTGGCTGAAAAATATAAGAAATTAGAAAAATTACCTGAAAAACTAAAAAAATAGTATGTAAGTTTACGCCTGATATTATAACACCAATAGCCAGAAAAAGTCTACTATTTATTGGCAGCTACACATAATTATTACATAAATTATGCAAAAAATTTAAAAAATGGAAATAAATTCCAAAATCCTGTGTTTATGCCTCACTTATTCGTTTCCGTGTACCCAGCGCAAAAAGGTGTCCTGAGAAACGCTAAGCTGCCGGGCGGCTTCCCGGGAGCTGATCCGTCCTGTTTCCCATTGGGCTTTGTATTGGGGAAATGTGGAAGGTATCGGCTTTTTGGGCCTTCCAAAACGCACGCCTTTTTGCTTGGCAGCGGCAATGCCTTCCCGCTGTCTCTGACGTATATTTTCCCTTTCGGTCTGGGCGACATAGGATAAAATTTGAAGCACAAGATCAGCAATAAAGGTGCCTGTAAGGTCGTTGGACTTTTGCCGGGTATCCAAAAGCGGCATATCAATAACGACAATATTTGCGCGCTTTTCTTTTGTAATAATACGCCATTGATTCTGAATTTCTTCATAATCCCTTCCCAGACGGTCGATACTTTTAATGAGGACAACATCTCCAGGCCGGATGAGCCGGAGCATTTTCAAATACTGAGGCCGGTTAAAATCCTTGCCGCTGAGCTTGTCTGTGAAAATCTTCTTTGGCTGGATTGGAAAATTTGCCATGGCAATGAGCTGGCGGCTTTCATTTTGGTCTTTGCTTGAAACTCTTACATAGCCGTAAATATTTGGTTCCATAATTAATCTCCTCCTATGCTAATAGTATTGGCCAAACAATATATTTCATTATAAACTTTCATGCTGTTGGACGCGCGGCTTTGTTGAGAGGGGCAAATACCCCGCTGCCAGCTTGATGTCCTGTGTGCTTACAGCGGGGTATTTGACTTAATAGGACGCTTCTTATTAAACAAGAAAGAATCCTGTTTTACAGGATTCTCCGCCTGCGGCGGGGCGCGCAAGCGACATCTTCCATTCCGCCGCAGTGCGATCTAAAGCGGAGCGTTTTTATTTCATAGGAAAGCAATTTCCTATGAAATAAAAATAGCAGCCAATAGCGGAAATAACCGCTATTGGCTGCTGCCATGTAATGTCTGGTAAACGGAGAAATAGCTTTCTTTAGAGTGAATATATGGAAATTATAATGTTTACGGGCTGCGGAGTTACTTATTGGATGATCCCAAGCTCTATTTTGGAGGCAAGGATACGCAGCACTGCCTGATCGATACGTGTTTCGCTAATAACGCCTGTGTTTACAGCGTCAATGACCGCAGGGATTTGTGTTGTAAAATCTGTACAGCAAATCATATCATTGCCGGCAAGGACTGCTAAAACAGCGGCATTTTGGCCATCGGTATACTGGAGGATGGCTTCCATGGAAAGATCATCCGTCATAATAATGCCGTCAAAACCGAGATCATTTCTTAAAATGTCATGGACAGCCGGCGACAAAGAGGCCGGCTTTTCGCTGTCCATACATTCCACAATATTGTGTGAAACAAGTACGGAAGTGGCATTTTCATTAATTCCTGCCTGGAATGGAAGGAAATCACTTTCTGTAAAGGTTTCATAACTTCGGGAATCACGGGCGATACCTTCGTGGGTATCTACATTATTGCCATAGCCTGGAAAGTGCTTGAGTGTACTTCCCATCCCCTGGCGGTTCATTGCGCCCACGACGGTTGTGACATATTCAGCCGTTTCAGCAGCCGGCTGTCCAAAGCTTCTTTGGTACATATAATCCGAAGCGTTGGTAGATACGTCGCATACGGGTGCCAGATTCAGGTTGATTCCCAGATGCTTCAGAAGCACAGACTTGTCCTCTGCATCGGAACTTACAAGCTCAAATCCGCCTTCGGCAAACAGTTCCTGGGGCGACCAGAAGGGATATGGGCGCAGTTGGGAATTTGAGCTGACACGAATGACTGTACCGCCTTCTTCATCGACAGCGATAAACATAGGAATCGCTGAGCTGCTTTGGTAGCTTTGTATATCAGAAATAACCTGTTCTTCTGTTTTATTTTCAAAGTCGCGGCCAAAAAGCACATAACCGCCAAGATGGTAAGCAGCCGCCTGATTTGCGCCATCGGTTTCCGGGCAGCGTGCGAGAAACATCTGCCCGACTTTTTCTTCCAGCGTCATTGAAGTAAGCAATGTATTGGCTTTGGTAAGAATATCTTCACTAAAGCCTGTAACGCCGGGCTGGCTTGTGCTGTCAAAGCTGTCCTGAGCCAGGCCCTGAGGATTGCTGTCCGTTCCGGTACTGTCGGACATTGAACCATCGGATGGATTTTCGTTGGCTGTAGTTTTGTCAGATATGTTTTCATTTTCATCGCTGGCCGCCTGTCCTGCGTTTTCATTTGTGGGAACTGCATCCGGTATTGTCAGATGCTCAAGCGGCGACCGGGTTAGCCCATTGTCAATAGCAGGAGTGCAGGCACACAGGCATGCAATGGCGGATATAAATAATGCAGTCATTTTAATTTTTTTATATTTCATAGTCAATGCCACCTCCTATATTTAACGTTAAAGCCGCATACAGAGCGGCAAGTACGTTTGTTGTGATAACTGTCTTTTATTATAACAGATATTGCTTTTAATATGAATAATTTTTGCAGTATTTTATATAGATATAGTAACAGTTCAGCCATGCTGAACTGTTACTATATATACCAAAAGGGGTGGTTTGATGTTGAATTATTTATGGACGGTTATGCTTGTTATTGGAATTATTGTTGGAGCCGCAACAGGAAATATGCAAAATATTTCCAATGCTGTGGTGACTTCGGCTCAGGAAGCTGTAGAACTTTGTATAACAATGCTAGGGATTATGGTTATGTGGACGGGGGTAATGAAAATTGCCCAGAGAGCCGGACTTCTTGACAGGCTTTCACATTTATTCAGGCCTGTCATCCATTTTCTGTTTCCAAATTTGCCGCAGGATCACCCGGCAGGGGAATATATTTCTACCAACTGTGTGGCTAATATTCTCGGGCTGGGATGGGCGGCAACTCCTGCGGGGCTTAAGGCGATGACAGAACTTTCAAAACTGGAGGAGGAACGGCGCCATGAGGAAGCGGCCCGACCAGAAGATGAACGGCGCCGCGAGGAAGCGGCCCGGCCAGAATCTGAGCGGTGCCGCGAGGCGGCCGGCCAGCCAGAAGCGAAGACGCGCCGAAGGGCTGGAGGGCATACCCGGAATATGCGGCTGTCCGGGGCCGTCAAGGCTCAGAAGCCGGGAACAGCCAGTAATGAAATGTGTACGTTTTTGATATTAAATATTTCATCGCTCCAGCTTATCCCGGTAAGCATTATTGCCTACCGCAGCCAGTACGGGAGCGCTGATCCAACAGCGATTGTGGGGCAGGCGATTTTGGCGACAGCGGTGAGTACGGCAGTGGCGGTTGTTTATTGTAAGCTAAAGGACCGGAGAAAAAGAGGATAAAAAACGCATCCGCGAGGAGGCGCATACCGCGCAAAGACAGGCGGGCGCTAAGACTCCCGCACGGTAGTAGCGCAAGAGTTTTGCAAGCGGAACTCTTTTATAAAGCCGTATAAAAATCCGGTGTGTTTAGAAATTTGTTTATAGCTACGTATTATAATAAATGAAAGAATTTTATGCCGCAACACGGCACAGGCAAAGG
>JAGZDD010000081.1 GCA_018369015.1 Clostridiales bacterium
CCCAGATTAAAAGTCTGGTGCTCTACCAACTGAGCTAATATCCCGTCATATACAAATGCAGGGCAAATTGAATTTACCCGGCTGACTGGGCTAGCTGGATTCGAACCAGCGTAATGCAGGAGTCAAAGTCCTGTGCCTTACCGCTAGGCGATAGCCCAACATTAAAAGAATAAAAATATCCTTTGAAACGATAACTATAATAGCAAACGCAGAAGGTTTTGTCAACTACTTTTGTCGGGATTGCCAGCCATTTTGGTAACAGTTCAGCGACGCTGAACTGTTACCTGCAAAAATCCATTAAAAATCGTCTGCGGCGATGGGATTTTTGCACTCCTGTTTCACTTTCTGACGGTCAGCGCAGCAAGTGCGCAGACCTGGCTGAACTGTAACCCATTTTGTCTATTCAGCCATTTCCGCGAGATGTGTACTCACGCAAAAAGCGTCCGCCCCCTAAATCACGTTCTTATACCTTAAACAGCAGAGTGTTTGAGGCTGACCTTGAACAGTAACCGCGAGAGTTCTTCGGCAGAATTTTTTATTATAACGAGCAGAACTCTTTGTTATAGGGATTTGAAAATGTGTTGAAAATGTGATATGCTAAAGTACCCTTATAGAAATGAGTTGTGGGAATGATCTGGAAAGAAATGGGCCAGATGGTATTCCGGCAACCTTTGGAGATTACCTAAGAGGAGGAAATAATGCTCGAATTTATTACGTCTGTGGATCATGCGCTGCTTCTTTTCATCCAGGAAAATTTCAGGGTACCCTGGCTGACGCCGGTTATGGAATTTATATCCAGCCTGGGAAATGTGGGAATCTTTTGGATAGTCATGTCTCTGGTTTTTTTATGCTTTAAGCGGACGAGAAAAGCGGGGATTGCAGGGCTTTTATCGCTTTTGATTTGTCTTTTAATAACAAATGTAGGATTGAAAAATATTGTGGCGCGTATGAGGCCCTACCATCGCTTTGATGATATTATTCCGCTGATCGGACATCCGGGAGATTTTTCATTCCCCTCCGGCCATTCAGCCAGTGCTTTTGCGGCGGCCGGCGCATTTGCCCGGTACCTTCCGAAAAAAGCGGGAGTCTTTTACATAGTGCTGGCCGCCTGTATCGCTTTATCCAGGCTTTATTTAGGCGTTCATTATCCGACGGATGTTCTTGCTGGGATTTTGGCGGGGCTTTTGTCGGCCCTGCTTGGCAGCTTTATAGTAGAGAAGGCTTATCGGCGGATTAGCTGTCAGCACAGTAGATGATAGCCTTAAAGCAGGAGAGGAAGGAAGAAAATATGAAAAAAACAGAAGTGGTTCAAAAGAATGAAAAAAAGAATAGTGGTACGCCCGGACAGCCATGTGCTGACAGAGGGAGGGCTGCCGCGCTGCTTCCCATAGGAATTTTTCTTATAATTTTTCTTGGAATGGCAGTAGTGACGAAAAGTTTTGACAGTATGCCTGCAATTGTCGGTTTTCTGATGGCTTTAATGGCAGCCTTTTTTATGTTTCCAAAGACTAAGTTTAATGAGAAAATTTCAATTATATCTAAAGGGATTGGCGATGAAAATATTATTACAATGTGCCTGATATTTCTTGCGGCCGGTGGATTTTCCGGTGCGGTAAAGGCCGCGGGCGGTGTGGACAGCACAGTAAATCTTGGCTTATCATTAATTCCCGGCAGTGTCGCCGTGGTCGGCCTGATGGTTATTGGCTGTTTTATTTCGATTTCCATGGGAACAAGTATGGGAACAATCGCGGCCCTGTCATCGATTGCAGCAGGTATCAGTGAGAAAACGGGATTTTCCATGGCTATATGTATTGGCGCTGTCGTATGCGGGGCGATGTTTGGCGATAACCTTTCAATGATCTCTGACACAACAATTGCGGCGGTGCGCACTCAGGGCTGTGAGATGAAGGATAAATTCAAAGCCAATTTTATCATTGTACTGCCGGCGGCAATCCTGTCGTTAATTTTATTTGGTATTGTTACTTTAAACGGCAGCTATGAGGTCGAAGCAGATCTGAGCTATAATCTGTGGCAGGTGCTTCCTTATGTTTTTGTCCTTGTGGGAGCTTTGATCGGAATTAATGTTTTTATCGTGCTGATTGGAGGAACCGTCCTTTCCGTTATTGTCGGCGTGGCTACTGGGCAAATGCTTTTTGGGGAAATATTTACCTCTATCGGCAGCGGTGTGACAGGGATGTATGATATTACCGTCATATCGATTGTTGTGGCGGCCATTGTTTCGCTTGTGCGCTATCATGGAGGCATTACATTCCTGCTTCAGTTTATCCATAAACGGATACGGGGAAAGAAGGGCGCTCAGTTAGGGATTGCTCTTTTGTCTGTTCTTGTGGATATGGCTACGGCCAATAATACAGTGGCCATAGTAATTGCAGGCCCGATCGCAAAGGACATTGGAGATCAGTATGAGATTGAGCCAAAACGGGTGGCGTCGCTTCTTGATATTTTTGCTTCCGCAACCCAGGGACTTATTCCTTATGGCGCCCAGCTTTTGCTGGCCGCAGAGTCAGTGAAAGTATCGCCCTTTGAGATTATGCCTTATTTGTATTATCCCGTCATTATGTGTATTTCAGCCATATTTTTTATTGCTTTTCAGAAAAGCCGAACTCCCGCTGCCAGCGGAAATAAAAAATAATTATTTCTGTTCATGTTATAAATTTGCTGTTTCGTGGTCATCCTATGGAGGTAAGGAGGAATGATTTTATGGCAAATTTAAAATGTGACGCAAAAAATTGTACCCACAACGAAAGCCCTTATTGCTGTATTTCCCACATTTGTGTCGGTGGAGCGAAGGCAATGACCGAATCCGAAACATGTTGTGACAACTTTAAGGAAAGAAAAGATAGCGCTGTTGACAGCGCCTGCTGCGATGATTACAAAAATCCTGTTGTGGATATTGAATGTAAGGCCTGTCATTGTGTATACAATGAGGATCAGCACTGCCATGCAGAGGAAGTCTGTATTTGCGGGCCAAGCGCCTGTGTTTGCGACGAAACCCGCTGTTCAACATTTAAAGCAAGATAAGGTTAAAAAAGCGTTTCTTAGGCATTAACTATCTAAAAAATTGTAACAGTTCAGCCCGCGCCATTCGCAAAGCCGCGCTAACGCGCTTTCCGCCGCTTAGCGGCTGTCTTTGCTCATAATCTGGCGCTCCCTCAGCCGGGAACAATCGGCTGGCTGAACTGTTACAAAAAATTAATGCCAGGAGGTAAGAGCGTGCCTGCAAATTCATTTCAGTCATTTGCAAGCACGCCCTTCTATAAGCCGCGGGCCATGTTCCCGCGGCATTTTCATTTAATTAGGAAATTTCTGTTCCGATTAAATGAAAATGCTTTGCAAGGATGCGTACTCGAGCAGAGCAGAAATTTGCCGCTAAAGCGAACGCGCCCGGCGCGCAAGCTCCTCGGGCAGAGATCTTTGTTCTGTAAATGGACATGCCCGAATATCCGGCGGATCTGTGACAGAAGGAGCCTAGATAAGACAATCCGATGGGCGATCGGTATTTTTTATATAAACATTCAGGTGGGCGCTTGTATCGCAGGTGGCAAGAAATACATGGTCTGCGGTAGTGATTCCGAGCCCTTTAAGCTGGGCTGTGAGCCATTTTTCATTGTATCCGGCAGCGGCAAGATTTTCTTTCATAATATGGCCGTCAATGATAACGGTGGCCGCGATTGTCTGGGGAGGCATTGTCATGGAAAAATCCGATGGTGTTACCGGACGGCTGTCCGACTTTGGTAAAAAGCTTAAATGTCCGTTGGGCTCCATAATAATACTTTGAAGGCCAGAAAGATCGAAGTAGCCGGCAATTCGGCATTGCGTGAGAAATTCTCCCAGGTCAAGGCGGGATTTTTTCATATTGCTGTAATAGAGTTTACCATTATTGAATAAAACTCTTGGGCGCCCCACAATAACCCGGCGGCTGGCAATGGACACTTCGGAAAGCCTGGACAGAAGGATGGCCGCTAGTGCATAGACGATCATAGCAACAAGGGGCTTGACAAAATCATCCTCCAGAGAGGTGGCCATTTCAGCGGCGATGGAGCCAATCGTAATGCCATTAATATAATCAAACATACTGAGCTGTGACATTTGCCGGTATCCCATAAGCTTTGTTAAAATAAAGAGAACGATAATCGAGCCTATAGAGACAGCAAGAATATGAATTATTTCATTCATAGGATAAACCTCCAATTTATATACTTTGACTTTAGTATGGGCGTTATATTGCGGATTCATACGGAAGTATACAGTGGATTCACACGGAAGTATGTGATAGATTCACACGGCAGACGTCGTGGTAACAGATTGGCATAGCTTAACGGTTACATGTCGCAGCTTTATCCGGCAGAATGGGGTGTGCAGCTTTATCCGGCAGAATGTGGGTTGACAAAGGAGAAATGGGCCGATAATATAAAAACATTGAGAAACAAGAGAGAAGGAGTTGTGCGATTATGGAGAAAAATTACGTTGTCCACGGACATTTATGCTATACCCCGACGCCGGAAGAAGTGACAGTTGTGGAAAATGGCTGGCTGGTTTGTGAGGATGGGAAGATTTCCGGCGTATTTGAGAAGCTTCCGGGTAAATTTGACGGTATGGAAATACTGGATTATACCGGTTGCCTTATTATACCAGGCCTTACAGACCTCCATTTACATGCGCCGCAGTATTCCTTCAGAAGTCTTGGGATGGACATGGAGCTTATGGATTGGCTGAATACCCATACCTTTCCAGAAGAAGCAAAATATTGTGATATGGAGTATGCTTTGAGGGCCTATACGATTTTTGCGGAGGATATGAAGAAAAGCGCGACGACGCGGGCTGCTGTTTTTGCTACGCTCCATGTGCCGGCGACAAGACTTCTTATGGATTTGCTTGATAAGACGGGGATCATAGCTGATGTGGGAAAAGTCAACATGGACAGAAATTGTCCGGAATTTCTTTGCGAGAGCGGCTGGCGTGAGGCGGCCAGATCGACGAGAGACTGGCTTGAGAGTACATTGGGGGCTTATAACAATATAAAGCCTATAATAACGCCAAGATTTACCCCGGCCTGTTCGCCCAAGCTGATGTCAGAGCTTGGGAAAATGCAGAAGGAGTACGGCGTTCCGGTGCAGTCGCATTTGTCTGAAAATCCGGGAGAGATACAGCTTGTGCAACAGCTTCACCCGGACAGCCGGTTTTACGGGGAAACCTATGAGAAAGCCGGACTGTTTGGTGAAAATGGCCCGGTAATTATGGCCCACTGCGTTTACAGCAGCGCCAAAGAGGTTGATCTGATGAAGGAGCGGGGAGTTTTTGTAGCCCATTGCCCTCAGTCGAATATGAATCTGGCTTCCGGGCTGGCTCCTGCGCGCTGGTATATGGATAACGGACTTTCCATGGGCCTTGGTTCAGACATTGCAGGCGGCTATTCTTTATCTATTTTCAGGGCCATGGCGGATGCGATCAGTATGTCAAAAATGTATTGGCGCCATGTGGATGAGAAGGCCCGGCCCCTTTCTGCTGCGGAAGCATTTTATTTGGGAACAAAGGGAGGCGGAGCCTTTTTTGGGAAATGCGGGAGCTTTGAATTGGGGTATGACGCGGATTTTGTTGTGCTGGATGATACGCGGCTGCCATCGCCTATGCCTCTTGATGTCAGACAGAGATTGGAGCGAATGATTTTCTTATCTGATGACAGGCATATTAAAGCGAAGTATGTTCGGGGAACACTCATTCAATAAAAATCACCGCGGATTTTAGGCTGTACCCGTATAGAGTGCTTAGTCCGAATCGAGGATGCGCTGCTCACCGCCGTTATCGCGGCTAAATCCTCGATTATGGTGTACCGCCATAGGGTCTGGTGATCCAAAAACTCCTTTGCAGGCAAGCTTGCGCTGGATTTTTTAGATCACCAGCCGCAGGGCTGACTAGTTACAAAGAATAAATAAAAATATTGTTAGGTAGTTGACTTTTTTGTGACAGTTCATTTATAATAAAAGAACAGATTGCTTTAATTCATTAAAGCTAAAAACATTTTGAGGGTATTCTATGGAAGGTTAAAGACATTATATTTACGATTAAGATTTATTCATTCTAAGCTCAGAGATGAGGCGTTCTGCCTTCGCAAATAGATTTTCAATCATTTCAGAAGATTCCTACCCGTTAAAATGTGTTATTGTACCCGTTTTGGGGTAGAATAAATCGTATATTATTGATCCCCAGGGCGTAGCAGCATTAAAAAAGTTATAGTTATACGGAGTACGGTTGTGATACAATACGGAAATGTTAAAACTTTAACAACAAAATTTAAGAGAGGCGGTGGCTTATGGCAGAAAGAGATATTTGTGAAATTACTCCAGAAATTTTGGAATATGCCGGCATGTGCAGTGAAAATGGTGTGATTAACCCGGAGCTTTATACAAAATATGATGTAAAGCGTGGCCTAAGAGACATAAATGGTAAGGGTGTTGTCGCCGGATTGACGCATATTTCCGACATTATATCTTACAAGGAGGTTGACGGTAAGGTTATTCCATGTGACGGCGAGCTGTACTACCGGGGGATCAGTATCAATGATATTGTCCGGGGCTTTATTCGTGAGAAGCGGTTTGGCTTTGAGGAGGTCGCCCATCTTCTTTTGTTTGGCAGACTGCCTAATGCTGATGAGCTGAAAAAATTTGACGATGTGCTTTCATCCTACCGCACATTGCCGACGAATTTTGTTCGTGATGTTATTATGAAGGCGCCGAGCAATGATATGATGAATACCCTTGCACGCAGCGTACTTACGTTATATGCTTATGACGATAAGCCTGACGATACATCGATCCCTAATGTCCTTCGTCAGTCACTTATGCTGATCAGTGTATTTCCGATGCTTGCAGTCTACGGTTATCAGGCATATAACCATTATATTTGTGGTGACAGCTTCTATATACATAACCCGGATCCGGAATTGTCCACAGCGGAAAATATTTTAAGGCTGCTGCGGCCGGATATGAGCTATACGCCGGTGGAAGCCCTTGTTCTTGATTTGGCGTTGGTGCTCCATATGGACCATGGCGGAGGCAATAACTCCACATTTACGACCCATGTTGTATCTTCCTCCGGAACGGACACGTATTCCACAATTGCTGCGGCTTTAGGCTCACTGAAAGGGCCGAAGCATGGCGGAGCCAATATTAAGGTTGTGGAAATGTTCCAGGATATGAAGGCGCATTTACAGGATCCTACCGATGAGGATGAGGTCTGCCATTACCTGAAAATGCTGCTTCATAAGGAAGCCTTTGATAAGAAAGGGCTTATTTATGGAATGGGCCATGCGGTTTATTCTATATCTGACCCGAGAGCAACGATTTTTAAAGCCTTTGTTGAGAAGCTGGCCGTAGAAAAGCATAGGGAAAAGGACTTTGCACTGTACTCGATGATTGAGCGTCTTGCACCCCAGGTTATTGCGCAGGAGCGCCGTATTTATAAAGGCGTCAGTGCAAATGTGGACTTTTACAGCGGTTTTGTTTACAGTATGCTGGATCTTCCGACCAAGCTGTTTACACCGATGTTTGCCACAGCCCGTATTGTCGGCTGGAGCGCCCACCGTATGGAAGAGCTTATCAACTCGGATAAGATTATCCGTCCTGCATATAAGGCCGTTCAGGACCATTTGCCATATGTGCCGATGAGCGAGCGGTAAATTTATGGAAATCGAGAGAAAGTTTCTTGTTGCTAGTGTACCGGGGGATTTGGACCGCTATCCCTGTCACAGAATCGAGCAGGGATATTTGTGCATAGAGCCTGTAGTCCGCATACGGCAGCAGGATGAAGAATATTATCTGACTTATAAATCAAAGGGCCTGATGGTTCGGGAAGAGTATAATCTTTCACTGAATGAGAAGGCTTATACCCACCTTAAAGCCAAAACCGATGGGAATATTATTACGAAAAAGCGTTTTTGTATTCCATATCAAGAGACACTGACGATCGAACTGGATATTTTTGAAGGCTGCTTTGCCGGACTTATGTTAGCGGAGGTTGAGTTTTCCTCGGCTTCGGAGGCTGAAAGCTTTGTTCCCCCGGCCTGGTTTGGCGAAGAAGTGACCTGGTCCTCTAAGTACCACAACAGTACCTTGAGCCAGGCAGATCCAGAGAGCTATGTGTAAGCAGGCCCAAAGACGGTGACTGAACTGTTGCTACAAATTTCCAACATATATTTAAGTGCATTGCAAATAATACGATTACAGACATGAAGTGATGTTATCATCAGGAAGCTTCCTGGAAATAATATCAATGTCTGATAAAATTTCATTTATTATATGGAGGAAAACACTATGTCTAACACAAGTGGAACAGGTTCTAACGGAAGCCGTATGGAAGTACCTGAAGCTAAAGAAGCAATGAACAGATTCAAAATGGAAATCGCCAATGAACTTGGTGTAAATTTAAAGCAGGGCTACAACGGCGATTTAACAAGTGCCCAGACTGGTTCTATCGGCGGTGAGATGGTTCGCCGTATGATTAAAAAACAGGAAGAACAGATGTCCGGACAGAACCCGACAATGTAATACGGGAATTTCAGAGACAGGCTGCGGATTCGCAGCCTGTTTCCTATTAAATAAAAACGCTCCGTTTTGGATGTGTACTCAGCGCAAGACGGCCGCCGGACGTGTGACGCCGCGCCGGGGGCATCATCCTCAGCCGCATGGCTGGAACGGTTGGTTACTACTCAGCCATGCATCTCGGATTCACGCGGCTAATGCTGCTTCCCGCCGCTATCGCGGCTGAATCCTCGATTCGGGCTAAGCGCCCTATGTCTGAGAATGACAAAACCTCTCTGCAAGCAAGCTTGCGCCAAGTTTTTGCCATCCTCAGCCGTATGGCTGGATAGTTGCGAAAAATCAGCAATTTGTGTATTTACATATTGGGGTGCCTATAATATAATAGGGTGTAGAGTGCGTAAAAATGGGTGAGTACTGGCAGCGGGCAGGGAATATGCCGGTATTTGCGACGCTTGGCACATACAATGTAACTATTCAGCCATACATCTTGGATTTGCACAGCTAACCGCCGCCGACAAGGAGCATCCCCGATTCAGGCTAAGCGCCCTAGTCTTGTGATGATAAGAACTCTCTGCAAGCCGGCTTGCGGTCTACGCTGTGCCTGGGTAGGCGCAGGGCAGACGTCCTTCGGACGTCTTGCGCTAAAGTGTGCCCTCCTCAGCCGCATGGCTGAATAGTTACCACAAAATAGGAGGATTTTTAGAATGAGTGTACAAATCGAAATGTTAGAAAAGAACATGGCCAAACTCACAATTGATGTTCCGGCTGCAGAATTTGAAAAAGCAATCACTAAAGCATACAATAAAAATAAAGGACAAATTTCCATCCCTGGCTTTAGAAAGGGCAAGGTTCCTCAAATCATGGTGGAAAGAATGTACGGCCCTGCAATTTTTTATGAGGAGGCAGCTAATTTTGTAATGCCGGAGGCTTATGAAAAAGCAGCGGAGGAATCAAACCTTGAGATTGTTTCCAGACCTGTTGTTAATGTAACACAGATGGAAAAAGGCAAGGATTTCATTTTTACAGCAGAGGTTGCGATTAAGCCAGAGGTGACTCTTGGCGAATACAAAGGGATCGAGGTTGAAAAGACTGAGATTGAAGTCACTGACGAAGAAGTTGACGCTGAGATTAAAAAGACTCAGGAACAAAATTCCCGGGAGATTACCGTTGAACGTCCGGCAGAAAACGGCGATACAGTAGTTATTGACTATGCAGGAACGATTGACGGCGCTGCTTTTGACGGCGGGAGCGCACAGGGCCATTCCCTTGTCCTTGGGTCTAATTCCTTTATCCCTGGCTTTGAAGACCAGCTTGTCGGCGCTGCTGCCGGTTCCAATGTTGATGTTCATGTAACATTCCCGGAAGATTATCATGCAAAAGAGCTGGCTGGAAAGGAAGCTGTTTTTGCCTGCACAGTGCATGAAGTAAAGACAAAAGAATATCCGGAAATTGACGATGAGTTTGCTCAGGATGTTTCTGAGTTCGATACTCTTGCTGAATATAAAGAAGATGTGAAGAAAAATATCCTGTCCAGAAAAGAAACTGAAGCTAAGAGTGCAAAGCAGCAGAAGGTTATGGACAAGATCATTGAAAATGCGACAATGGAAATCCCTGACGCTATGGTAGATACCCAGGCCGCAGGCATGGTTGACGAATATGCTCAGAGACTGAGCTACCAGGGCTTATCCATGGATCAGTATTTCAAATTTACAGGCATGAATGCTCAGACACTCAAAGAGCAGTTAAAGCCCCAGGCTCTTAAAAACATCCAGAGCCGCCTTGTGCTCGAAGCCATTATTGCTGCTGAGAACATTGAGGTTTCTGAGGATGAGCTTAATGCAGAGATCGAGAAAATGGCATCCATGTATCAGATGGAAGTTGATAAGGTCAAAGAATTACTTGGCGATGCTGAGAAAGAAAATATTAAGAAGGACCTGGCTGCTCAGAAAGCAGTTGAGTTTGTAACTGATGCAGCCGTTGAAAAATAATTGCATTGTATATCAGGCAGAGCGGCGTGAATAATGCCGCTTTGCTTTTAAAGATGGGAGGAATCTTTATGAGTTTAGTACCTTATGTCATTGAACAGACGAGCAGGGGAGAACGCTCCTACGATATTTTCTCCAGACTTTTAAAAGACCGTATTATTTTCCTTGGCGAGGAGGTTACGGACGCTTCTGCAAGTCTTATTGTATCCCAGCTTTTATTTTTGGAATCGGAGGATCCGGGAAAGGATATCAGTCTGTATATTAACAGCCCCGGCGGTTCTGTTTCTGCCGGCCTGGCGATTTATGACACGATGAATTATATTAAATGCGACGTTTCCACGATCTGTATGGGAATGGCCGCCAGCATGGGTGCTTTTTTGCTGGCTGGAGGAACAAAGGGCAAACGCCTTGCGCTTCCAAATTCAACGATTATGATTCATCAGCCGTCCGGCGGAGCCCAGGGCCAGGCTACGGATATCAAGATTGTTGCCGACCGTATTATCGAAACACGCAAGCAGTTAAATCAGATACTTGCGGAGAATACAGGACAGCCTTTGTCTCAGATTGAGATTGATACAGAGCGGGATAATTATATGAGTGCCGAGGAAGCCAAAGCCTATGGCCTTATTGACAATGTCATTAAAAACAGACTGTAGTAAAGAGAATGTGAGGTAGCCTATGGCAGGTCGTATTGATGACAAAAAACAACAGCCCAGATGCTCTTTTTGCAATAAGCCCCAGGAACAGGTGCGCAAGCTTATTGCCGGGCCAAACGCCTATATTTGCGACGAATGTGTGGATATATGTGCGGAGATCATTAACGAAGAGTTTGAGGAAGAACAGGAATATGGCGATATTAATCTCTTAAAGCCTGTAGAAATTAAAAATTTCCTGGATCAATATGTGATTGGTCAGGAGGACGCTAAGAAGGTATTGTCGGTTGCTGTTTATAATCATTATAAAAGAGTTATGTCTGTAAAAGATCCGGACGTAGAGCTGCAGAAAAGTAATATTATTATGGCAGGTCCTACAGGCTCCGGAAAAACGCTGCTGGCACAGACATTGGCTAAAATGCTGAATGTACCGTTTGCCATTGCGGACGCTACAGCTCTTACGGAAGCCGGTTATGTCGGTGAGGATGTTGAAAATATTCTCCTTAAGCTGATACAGGCGGCGGATTATGATATTGAGCGTGCTCAATATGGTATTATTTATATTGATGAAATTGACAAAATCACTCGCAAATCAGAAAATGTTTCGATCACGAGAGATGTTTCCGGCGAAGGGGTTCAGCAGGCTTTGCTGAAAATCCTGGAAGGAACGATCGCCAGTGTGCCGCCTCAAGGGGGGCGCAAGCATCCTCACCAGGAATTTATCCAGATTGATACAACAAATATATTGTTTATTTGCGGCGGTGCTTTTGATGGCCTTGAGAAGGTGATCGAATCCCGGATCGGGAAGAAGGCGATCGGCTTTAATGTAGAGATTGGCCTTGACCGTGAAAAGGTGAATGTAGGTGATCTGCTTCGGCAGGCCCTTCCAGAGGACTTTGTAAAATATGGCCTTATTCCTGAATTTATTGGCCGCGTTCCGGTATATGTCGCTTTAGACCAGCTCGATGAGCCGGCGCTTGTGCGTATCCTGACGGAGCCTAAGAGTGCGATTACAAAGCAGTATAAGCGCTTATTTGAACTTGATGGCATCAGCCTTGACTTTGAGCAGGGAGCGATTGAGGCCATTGCCAAAAAGGCATTGGAGAGAAAGACCGGGGCCAGAGGGCTTCGCGCCATCATGGAAGATACGATGATGGATATGATGTTTTCTCTCCCGTCGGAGGAGCAGGTAGAGCGCTGCCTGATTACAAAGGACGTTGTGGAAAATGGAGAAGCCCCGGTACTGACCTATGGCGACCGTATGATTGCCAAGAAGCCGGCAGCACGCAAGCTTCCAAAGAAAAACAGCGGTGAGATTGCATAAAAAACAGATGTGCCGCGCGCCGCGCGGCACTACAAAGGATAAAAGGGCTGTGACAGGGTTTTCTGACACAGCCTTTATTAAGGCAGGGAATAAAAATGAGTGAAATTAATTATACATTACCCATTATTGCACTGCGGGGTATGACAATCCTTCCGGATATGATTATCCATTTTGATGTTAACCGTACAAAGTCTGTTCAGGCGCTTGAGGCGGCGATGGTTGAGGAACAGAATGTATTTTTAGTGACTCAGCTAGACCCGGAAACGGACCATCCCGGGGCGAAGGATTTATATACCATGGGTACTGTGGCAAAAATTAAGCAGCTTGTTAAGCTGCCCCAGGACACAGTGCGGGTGCTTGTAGAAGGAAAATTTCGCGCTCGTATGGAAAATCTGATCCAGGAAGAACCGTATATGTCCGCAGAGGTGACAATTTTTGAAGACCGCTGTGAGCTGGAGGAACTTCGAGGGGCTTCCATGCTGCGTTATTTAAAAAATCAGTTGGAGATTTACGCGTCGGTGAATAACCAGCTCAGCGCTGAGCTGGTAAGGAAGCTGGATGCTGAGGAGGACCCGCTTAAGCTCATCAATCAGCTTTCGATTAATATTCCTATGGATTATCAGGAGCGCCAGTCGCTTTTAGAGTCCATTGATATTGAAGAACGTTTTGAAACTTTAGTGACCTTGATGAACCGTGAAGTGGAAATTATTCGTATAAATAAAGAAATTCAGGCAAAGGTCAAGGAGCGGGTGGATAAAAGCCAGCGGGAATATGTTCTACGGGAGCAGCTTCGGGTCATCCGGGAGGAGCTGGGAGAAAATAATCTTGTATCTGAAGCTGAAGAATTTGAGCAGGCGTTAAAAAAGCTTAAGGCGGATAAGACGGTGAAAGGCAAAATTGCCAAAGAGATTGAACGTTTTAAGGCAACTGGCAATAACCCGTCAGAAAACGGCGTGCTCCGGGGGTATATTGAAACGCTGCTTGAAATGCCGTGGGGAAAGGCCGGGAAGGATAACCCCGATATTTCACGGGCCGAGGATATTTTGCGGGCTGACCATTATGGCCTTGAAAAGGTTAAGGAAAGAATACTTGAGTATCTGGCGGTACGCCAGCTTGCCAAAAAAGGCGATGCGCCGATATTATGTCTTGTTGGCCCTCCGGGAACCGGGAAAACATCCATTGCCCGCTCAGTGGCAAGATCTCTGAATAAAGAATATGTGCGCATCAGCCTTGGCGGCGTCCACGATGAAGCGGAGATTCGGGGCCACAGAAAAACCTATGTCGGCGCCATGCCTGGACGGATTGCCACAGCCTTAAAGTCTGCGGGCGTGAATAATCCGGTCATGCTTCTTGATGAAGTGGACAAGGTAGGTAATGATTACAAGGGCGATCCTTTTGCAGCGCTTTTGGAAGTGCTGGACAGTGAGCAGAACAATAAATTCCGGGATAATTATGTTGAGATTCCGATGGATCTTTCCAATGTCCTTTTTATCGCTACGGCAAATACGGTGTCTACGATTCCGCGGCCGCTTTTGGACCGTATGGAGGTTATTGAAATCAGCAGCTATACGGAAAACGAAAAAATGCACATTGCCCGGGAACATTTAATCCCCAAGCAGCTTGAGCGCCATGGCTTTACAAAGAAGCAGATTGTTATCAGCGATAAAGCTCTGGAAAAGATTATTATGAATTATACCCGGGAGGCTGGCGTCAGAAACCTTGAGCGCCGGATTGGAGATATTTGCCGCAAGAGCGCGAAAAAAGTGATGTCCTCGGGTAAGAAAAATGTAAAGATCACAGACAAGAATCTTGAAAAATATTTGGGAAAGCCCCGCTATACGTTTGATCTGGCGAATACAAAGGATGAGATTGGTGTTGTCCGGGGGCTGGCATGGACGAGCGTCGGCGGTGACACCCTCTCCGTAGAGGTCAATGTGCTTCCGGGAACAGGAAAATTTGAGCTGACAGGCCAGCTTGGGGATGTGATGAAGGAATCTGCCCGGGCAGGGATCAGCTATATCCGCTCTATGATATCAAAATATGGAGTGGATAAGGAGTTTTTTGCCAACAATGATATACATATTCATATTCCAGAGGGCGCTGTGCCAAAGGATGGGCCGTCGGCGGGAATTACTATGGCGACGGCGATGATTTCCGCAATTATCCGTAAAAAGGTGCGTGCGGATGTGGCTATGACCGGAGAAATTACTTTAAGAGGCCGGGTACTGCCTATTGGGGGCCTGAAAGAAAAGGTATTAGCGGCAAAGATTGCAAAAATAAAGACGGTTATTGTACCTGAAGCGAATCGTCAGGATATTGAGGAACTGGAAAAGGAGATTACCGACGGCATTGAGATACGCTTTGTATCTGCGATGGATGAGGTGTTAGAGCTGGCATTAAGCCCGGAGGTGTAAAGCTGTGCATGTGATAAAAAGTGTCAATCTTGAAACCGTATGTGGTATTACAAGTAAGCTCCCGGAAAATATTTATCCCGAGGTGGCTTTTGCGGGAAAATCCAACGTGGGGAAATCTTCGCTGATTAATGCGCTGATGAACCGCAAGTCCTACGCCCGTACCTCCCAGCAGCCGGGAAAGACCCAGACGATTAATTTTTATAATATCAATAACGAGATATATTTTGTAGATCTTCCAGGCTACGGATATGCCCGTGTGTCCAATGAAATAAAAGCAAAATGGGGACGTATGATTGAGAACTATCTTCAGAAGTCGCCAATGCTCAGGCTTGTGTTTCTGCTTATTGATATTCGCCATGAGCCTTCGGAAAATGATAAGCATATGTATTCCTGGATTGTGGATAATGGCTTTTATCCGGTGATTATTACAACAAAAGCGGATAAGATTAAGCGCAGCCAGCTTACGAAGCATTTGAAAATGATAAAAAATGGGTTAAATGTTGCCGAAGGCACACCGATTGTTGCATTTTCCGCACTGTCAAAGCAGGGCAGAGATGAAATTTGGGAGCTGATTGAAACCTATGCTTTAAATTTTGAAAATGGCCTTGAAGATGCGGAAGAAAACAAAGAAAATGTCAATGAGGCGGCCGACGCGGCAGATGCCCCGGTCAGAGATACAGATCATAGAAATGAATAGGTGACAGTTTTGCCGGTTCGGATCGCCGGTTACGTGTATACCGATCGGCAGAAAATATTAAAGCCCCGCAGCTTTGCGTCTCCACCCTAAGATTGGGTGAGAGCAAAGCTGCGGGGCTTTTTCTTTTTAACCTATCCGGTTTCATGCTTTTGTTCCAAGCATTAATGTCTGGATCAGATACGTATAAACATCAGCGTTGTGTTTTTGCCAGTTATCGCAAATCGCTACCGCCTGTTCCTTGGTAGTGACGCTTAAAGAAACAGATACAAGCTTATGGGTTCCCTCACGGATTTCACAATTGACAATAAAAAGGTCAGGCTTCTCCTGGTAATAGTCCGCCACAGTTTCGTTTTCATTGCGGAGCTGGTAATGGTGCTCCTGCAAAAAAAGATCAACGTCTTTGCGCATAGCCTCCGGGATATTTTTTCCAAAATATTCCAGGGTTTCACGGCCCGATCCGGTGATCGAGTAATGAGAGCTGTTGCGGACCTGGCGGACTTTAATAAATTCTGCTTCTGTCAATTCATTGATGGCTCTCTGGAGCGTAAAATATGTCGTATAGCCTTTATCAAGAATGAACTCGGACACTTGGGAATTTGTCAGCGGAAAATCCACTTTTTCAAGCATATATAAAATAATCAGCTTATAGGTTGTCAATGCGTCGGTCATGGGAATCCTCCCCCTTACTTATGTTTGACGTGTTACTATTCACGGCTTCGCCGAGAATAGTAACTTCGCAGGCTCATTTAGAGTTTTTGCTTCGCACCCGTTGACGCTTCACTTCAACGGGTCGAGGCAGTTGCCAAGCTGGTGAGCAAGCTCCCCAGTTTGGCTCGTTGCTTCGCGCAAAAAGAGCCTGCTCACACCTGTATCATGTTCTTACGCCGCAAACAGCAAGTGTTTGCGGCTGACTGTGAATAGT
>JAGZDD010000082.1 GCA_018369015.1 Clostridiales bacterium
AGTGCCGCAGGCACGGAGCAATCCTGGCTTTCATCCGTGGTGGAGCCGCGCCCAGCGCGGCATGAAAGTTTACTATGAAAGCCCCGGACGGCGGCTGTGTACCAGGGGGCGCTTGCACGCAATGACTCACAGCCATCTGGCTTTCATGCGTGGTGGCGCCGCGCCCGGCGCGGCATGTCCGTTTACTGTTACTATTCACGGATTTGCCGGGAATAGCAACTAAATACTTTCTCTTAAAACGATGGAGGATTTGACACCCAAAGTACTTTTGCCGTACCTTCCCATTCGTTGCTCAGATAATGTGTCCTGTCGCATTTAAAATAAAAGGTCTGCCCTTTTTTTACTGTAAATTTGCGGTCGCCATAATGCAGCATGACCTTGCCCTGAATCACATAGCCAAATTCTTCGCCGTCAAAAGGCGAAACTTCCTGCGAGCAGCCGCCCCGGGCCAGTTCCAAAAGGATAGGTTCCATAGAATTTTTCTGAGCGTTGGGTACAATATAAGACACCCGGTATTCGTCCTGCTCATTGACAAAGAAATCTCCGGAATTAAAGACAATTTTTTCCTCTTTTTCTTCGGAAAAAAATTCGCCAAAGGTCGTGCCCAGGGCTTCCAGAATATCCGCCAGAGTTGCAATCGAGGGGGATGTAAGATTCCTCTCAACCTGAGATAAAAATCCTTTGGTCAATTCACTGCGGTTTGCCAGTTCTTCCAGCGTCAGCTGGTTTTTTATTCTCAGCCGTTTAAGTTTTTCTCCGATCTGCATTTTACACGCACCTTTCATCTTTTGACAGCAAATGGCACTGCGTGTCAGCGTTGCCGCTTGCCGGGCTTATCGCGCCAGCTCACAGCAAAGCTGTATGCTGTCCGTTGCCCGGCAAATATCTGCCCGTGCAAGCACGGCAGCTGCTTGCCGGGCTTATCGCGCCAATTAAAGACCCCGCAGTCATTGCGGGGTTTGTAAACAAATAATTCACTTTTACTAAACAAAATATATTATACATATTTTCTCTTATATGTCAACTATTTAAAACAAAAAGTTTTATATAACTATACCGTTATTTATGGCCAGCTTTTAAGCCGCCATCCATCCTAAATAAGCTCCATATACCAATAACCAAACTCGTTCCCGCCCGAGGCGCGAGACCTCACAGGCTTAAATTTATCAAATCCAAACATCCCCGCCATGAATCTCTCCCGCTCATAGTTGACTCCGGGGATCCCAAAAATATAAGTTCCGTCATTTTTTTGTGCCATAATCAAGTGCCGGTAGCTGTAGTAGCCGTGAAGAAGAAAGCTGTTGCTGGCCAAACGCCAATACTGCATTGGCAGCATACCAATATCCTGTGGCTCCATCCGTATACAGGCTGTCACCTGGTCGTCCTCAAAGGGATACATGCGCATTCCACGGTCAAGAATCCGTTCCAGAACCGCAGTGTCAACGCAAGACGCTCCCTGGCTTTCATCCTTTTCCTCTTCTGGAACAGCGTCCAAAGGGATGTCCATACCGCCCTCAAGCACCCGTGCCGCGGCTGCACCGCCGACAGATTCCGCAGTCAATTCCTTTGGCTGGCCGCTATTTTCCTGCTCTGTCAGACTAGCTTCCCCTTGCAGGCCCATTTCCCCTGGCCGCCTGCTTTCCTCTGGCAGATCAGTTTTTCTTGGCTGGCTGTTTTCCTCCGGCAGACTGGCTTTTCCTGGCAGAGCTGTTTCCTTTGACGGGCTGCTTTCCTCTGGCAGATCGGTTTCTTCTGGCAAATCGTTTTTCTCTGTCAGGCTTTCACTCTCTGACATGCTGGCCTTCTCCGGCAGATAGCTTTCCTCGGGCAGATTGTTATCCTTATTTAAAGATGCCTCGCCAATGGGAATAAAGCGGTCCACCGCCAAAGCCTCGTCATCCCAGCCCGTACCATAAACTTTCCCATTTTCTCCCCGAATAATCATTCCCCTTACATCATCCAGGGAATAGCCTGAACCTTCGATATTTCCCGAATCTGTAACACAGGAAAATTCTCCTGTATTGTTTTGGGTATTCAAGTCCCCCATATAAATTCCAAGAAGCTTCCCAGAATCACGCACAAACATATAGGCAGAAAATTTCACATTGCTTTCGTGATACATATTTTTCATTGTAATGTTCACCCGGCACTGGCCGGCGCGGCTCTCAACCTTTGCAAAGCCTGTATTCATGGTCTTTATTCCCCGCTCGTAAAGATATATATAGGAAACAAATCGGTGATAATCGGCCATAAGAAAATTCCTCCTTCCAGCGTTCTATATAAATAACTGTATGCCCGGGCCAAGTATTTTAGAACATCAGGCATTGCCAAACAAAAAAAACGCCGCACGCGGTATGTCTGGCGCCTGCTAAAAAACAGGCCATTCATACAACATGCGGCGGTTTATTTCATACGCGCCCAGGTATAGCGTCCGGTTCGTTTAGAAACGTTCTGCTTGTACTAGGCATTAAACATAAAACGCTCACTGTTAAATGCTTTAACAATAATTGCTGAAAGGATTCCGCTAAGCACCAGCGTACTCCCAGTGGACAGTAGGAAATGGAACACTGTCAGTTCCTGTGTAAATATTTCACCAAGGGCCACGGCGCTGCTGTAAATAGGAATAAGATATTCCCATGTTTCATGGCCGCCCGATGTGGAAAGCATTGTCACAAGCCCTGCTACAATAACAATGATATACAGCGGCGATACATAGGTCGTGGCTTCTTTCACCGTTTTTGCCAGCACCGCTATCAAAGAAACAAGGGCAACATAGAAAAATGCCAGTAAAATCATTAGGACAATGACCATGATCACCTGCTGGGGCGTAAATGAAAAGGCCATATCCCCGGCGCCCAGGGCTTTAGGCATGGCGATAACAAGGGCAATAATGTAAACCGCCGCGCTGAGCATGGACATGCAGGTTAATGCCAGCAGTTTGCCAAGGACAATATCACTGCGCCTTACGGGGGTGACAAGCATACTGGCCATTGTTCCCCTCTCTTTTTCGCCAGTAATCGTATCGACGCCAAGGCTCATCGTTCCTGCGAAAAGCAGTATTGTAATCAAATAAGGAAGCATCGTTGCCAGTATTTGGCCGGAAGCCTTCTGCTCATTAATAATTTCCCCGCCGCCCTGGGCATTGACAGTAAATACATCCAGAAGGTTCATATCGCCAATGCGCTGCTCAAGAAGCGCCGGACGCAAAGAGCCGTCTAAAGCCTCATTGAACCGGGTCCATGCTTCACTGGAATAATTTTCTGAAGGGTTATAAAATACCTGGATATCAGGAATAGCCGCCCCTGTTTCATAGCTGTCAACACTTTCCATGAAATCCTCAGGGAAAATAACAATAAGATCAATTTCGCCATTGGCAACCTGTTTTTTCATAGACTCCAGATCCGCATTGGCACCAAAGGAAGTCAGCTGGGCCTGCTGGATAAAGCCGTCCAGAAGGCTTCCAGCCTGTTCAGGCATATTTTCCATATAAACGATGGACTTATGTTCCTCAATATCCTTACTCAGATTTTCACCGAGATAGCCGATCAGCCCATAAATGCCAATCATTAAAATCACCGGCAGAAGAAACAGAGAAAATATCATTTTAGGCTCTCTGAATACTCTGCGCATTTCCTTATTAAAAACAACCTTAAGTCCTCTCATAATTTATGCCTCCTTTCCATGCTTCTTGTAAAACTCAAAGAAGGCATCTTCCAAATCCGAAGTATTTGTCTGCTGCTCAAGCTCTTCAAGAGTTCCCAGGGCATAAAGCCTTCCGTCAATAATGATCGCGATCCGGTCACACAGCTTTTGCGCCTCTGACATCACATGGGTCGATACAATGACGGTTTTCCCCCGCTCCTTAAGGGCGCGCAAATAATCAAGAACTGCCTTGGCGGTAATAATGTCAAGTCCTGACGTTGGCTCGTCAAAAATGACAATATCCGGGTCATGGACAAGGCTTACCGCAATAGAAACCTTCTGTTTCATGCCTGTGGAAAGCTCCTCCACTTTTTTATCTTTAAAATCCGAGATACCAAAATACTCAAAAAGCTCCTGCTTTCTCCTTTGGATGTCGGAATTTTCCATGCCGTGAAGCCTTCCGAAGAAAGAAAACAGATAGTCCGGGGTAAAATATGGATCCATTTTGATCTCATTCGTCAGGAAGCTTATCTTTTCCCGGACCTTATCAGACTCCCGTCCAACATCCAGCCCGTCAACAAAAATACTCCCTGAGCTCGGGCGGAGCAATGTTGCCAGGCACCGCAATGTCGTTGTCTTTCCTGCGCCATTTGTTCCTAAAAGGCCAAAAATTTCCCCTTGCTTCACGGTCAAAGTAAGATCATCGACAGCTTTTTTTATTGTATCTTTTGTCTTTAATTCTTTTTGCTGCTTCTTATTCAGCTTATAAATCTTTGTCAAATTTTTTATTTCGATCATAGGCCCTCTCTTATTACTATTCATTATAGTAGTGCCGCGCGCTGCGCAGCATAAATATTTACACGATATTTCCGGAGGCCCCCTCATCTGCGCCAGCAGACGAAGGAGGCTTTGCCCGCCCGATATGGCGGGCGCAATGAAGCATTGTTTCAAGCCTGCATATTTCTTTATCCAAAATGTCCCCCCCCTGGCTTGTCAGGCTGTACATACGGCGTTTCCTCTCTTTGTTTACCTCAATAATCCAGCCTTTTTTTATCATATTTCCCAAAGCTCCATACATTGTACCCGGGCCGATTGAAACACGGCCGCAGGACAGCTCTTTTGCCAAACGCATAATTTCATAGCCATAGCTATCCCTATAAGACAAGCACAAAAGAATATAATATTGACTCTCTGTGATAGGCTCATATTTTTCGTTCGGCATTTTATCCTCCAGTATCACCGCAAAGCTGGTCTTCGCTTCGCTCCGGTCGGCGCAGGGCGCGTGCCACCGGCACGCAGCGCCGCTGTCCGTTGCCCTGCAAATGGTGCTGCGTGCCGGTGGCACGCGTCTAGCACGGACCGCAGCGGAGCGAAGACCCGCTCGTGCAAGCACGGCGGCCGCTTGCAGGGCTTATCGCGCAAAAAAGTATATCGTGTTTCGATACAAATTATAACACGATATACTTTGGCTATCAAGATATTTATCCTTGTTAAAGCAGGCAAATCTTACTCCCATTTAAGATACAGATGTTTCCCCCGATGATGTTAAAATATTCGTCAGGCAGGCGAACTGTTCCAGGGTCAGCACCTCGCCCCGGACAGTGGGAGAAAGCTTCATCGCCTCTAATGCCTCCCCAATTCTGGCCTTTGAAAAATCCAGCTCCGAAGCATTACTAAGGGAATTGACAAGGGTTTTCCTCCGCTGATTAAAGGCGGCACGGACAATAGCAAACATTAAATGCTCATCCTCCACCTGTACGGGTGGTTTTTCATGGCAGGTCAGGCGGATCACTGCCGAATCCACATTTGGCCGGGGCATAAAGCAGTTACACGGAACGTTTGCTACAATGTAGGGAACAGCGTAATACTGAACGGCCACTGAAAGAGCACCGTAATCCTTTGTTCCCGGCCCTACCTCCATGCGCTTTGCCACTTCCTTCTGTACCATCACTGTCACGTTGTCAATAGGTACATGGCTTTCAAACAGCCCCATAATAATCGGCGTCGTAATATAGTAGGGGAGATTCGCAACAACCTTGATAGGGCGGCCTCCATTATATTTTTGTGCAAGCTGACAAATATCCAGCTTTAAAATATCATCATTAATCACCGTCACATTAGAATAGCCTTTAAGCGTTTCTGAAAGTATAGGGATCAGGTTCCTGTCAATCTCAACGGCGACAACCTCCCGGGCAGCCTCTGCAAGATACTGGGTCATTGTACCGATCCCCGGCCCGATTTCAAGCACCATGTCTTCCTTAGTGACACCGGCCCCTGCAATAATCTTATGCAGCACATGGCTGTCAATCAAAAAATTTTGTCCAAACTTTTTTTGAAAATTAAAACTGTATTTCTGAATAATTTCTATGGTTTTTTGTGGATTGGACAGCTTATCTGCTTCCCTTTCCATAATCTCTTTTTCCATAAATCTCCAATATTCCTTTCTTATGCTTTCCGGGCTTCCCACGGCACTAGGGTTCCTTCATGGGGTTTCATCAAGTTTACCAGGCTTTCTCACAATATCAGGGAGCCTTTTACAGGATTTTGATAACAGTATAACAAACCTATCCGCTGCTGTCCACCAGCAAGCAAGCAAATAAATCCACCGGCGAGCAAGCAAACAAATTCATTGAATGTCCGCTCTTACGGTGATATAATATTTATAAATAATGAGCCAGCGGCAAGATATTCCGGCCATACAGAAGCATAATATTATATAGTTAAAGGTCAGGTGATAATTATGAAAAATGCGACACGACTGATTTTATTCTCTCTCATATTCTCCATACTCTGCCTCCCTCTGGGCGGCTGCATAAAAACCTTTGACTGTTCCGGATATATTCAAAGTATGCTGGACGCTACCTACAAAGGAGAATTAGAAGGATACGCCAAGGCCACAAAATCTGATCTGTCCGATATTGAAGAGGATTACCGTCAGTTCATTGAACATGAAACTGAAATACTTCTTCATTTTTGCGGCCTGACGAAAGACGATATGATTCCTGATGACCTCGTTGTCCAGTTAAGGGAAATTGTCGAAAATATGTGTAAGCAGGTCCGTTATTCAGTCAAAGAGGCGGATCGGAACGGCAATGTCGATATTGATATTGAGCCTTTGGATATATACAATTCTGTTTACAAAGAATTTTTAGATTTTAATACGCAATTTACAGAACGCAACAATAATTATGAATTTGAGGATTATACAGATGAGGAATTTACCCGCGCCTATTTAGAACCGCTCATTTCCATCCTTAAAAAGCAGCAAGACCAGCTCTCATACAGGGAGCCGGTAACAGTCAAGGTTGTCGTTGCTCCTGATGATGATGGCCGGTATACCATTTCTAATGAGGAAGTCACGCAGATTTACAATACAATGATTAATTATACGATTGATAGTGCAAAGTAAAACATTACATAAAAACAGCTCTCCGAAAGTCAGCCCACAGGCTTAACGATCAGAGAGCTATTTTTTTGCTAAAGCGGCCGCGCCCAGCGCGAGAGTTCCGCAAGCGAAACTCATTGTTATTCCTCCGCTGTATCCCCCTCTAAAACCTCGCCGCTGCGGTAAATCCGAAACGCCTCGGACACTTTCGGCACAACATAATGGCTGCCGCCGCGTTCCTTAACATCTTCAACCATCATCAGTATAAGAATCGGATCATTTGTGTTATCAATCTCGTAAGCGGCAAACCATCCCAGCTCCGTTCCTGTTGTATCTTGCTGGGAATCCTTGATTTCCGCAGTTCCGGTTTTTCCGGCCAAAGTCACGCCCGCCTCCAGCGCCTGCGTTCCCGTTCCTTCGGAAATGACCGTCCTGAGATCGTCATTAATTGTCTGGGCCGTCTGGGCGCCAAATACTCCTGTCTTCCAGAAGCTTCCCGGAGCCGCCGCCTCGCCTCCAAGCTCCTCAGAGTTAGAAACAAGATAAGGCTTTAACATATTTCCATCATTCATAAAAGCTGAATAAATTGACGCCAAATGTACAGGATTTACAAGCATTTCACCCTGTCCATAACCGCTGTTGGCAAGAAGTATCTCATCAGAGGAATCCGCCAATGTTCCGTACGTGGAGGTTCCAAGCTCCATTGTAAACGGCATATTTTCGCCAAAGCCCAAGTTTGTCAGGCCCTGGATAAAGGAATCTCTTCCAAGATTTAACGCCGCCTGGGCAAAATAAATGTTATCGGAGTAAGCCAGCGCTTTTTGAAGCGTTACATCGCCATAGGTTTCCAATGTTGTCACAAAAAGGCTCCCCCAACTGCTGTCCTTCTGCCAGCTTAAGCCATTGCTTTGCGATACGGCGCCTGGATCAATCGTTCCCTTATCCAGGCCGATTGCCGCGGTCACAGGCTTAAATACAGACCCCGGAACCCAGGTGGATGTATATCGGTTATACATTGGAAGACGTTCGTCATTATTTAAAGCCTCCCAACTGCTTGTCGTAATTCCGGCCACAAATTCATTCGGATTATAGGACGGTGTACTCACTAAGGAAAGGATTGCTCCAGTTTTCATATTCATAGCTACAGCAAGCCCTTTATCGTCGCCAAGCTGAGAAAAAAGAATCTGACAAAGATTGGCGTCCAGTGTCAGATGAACGTCTTTGCCATCCAGGGCTGCCTGATAGCCCAATGTTTCTTTCAGGCTTCCGTCGCTGTTTAATATAAGTATCTCGCTGCCGTCTGTACCTCTTAAGGACGATTCATACAGCTTTTCCAGCCCTGTTTTTCCGACAATACTGTTGCTGTCATAACCGTCCTTTTCCATAGTTTCCAGTTCCTCAGCACTGATCGCCTGAACATAGCCTGTAAGGTGGGCCAGCGTTTGTCCATAAGGGTATTCCCGCGCGCTGGTTGTATTCACCATGACGCCTGGAATCTGGATCACCTGGTCGATCAGTTCCTGGTCATCTACGGCAATGGAACGTACCGGAACGAAAACATCGTCTGTCACCCAGGAAGCACTTAACTGTTCGTTAATATAATCGACAGAAACCTCCAGCAGCTTTGCCAGCGACTCAATGTCTGCATCCTTTGTCGTTTCTGACATCTTTCCCGGAACAAAGCCCACACTGGCCCCCTCGCCATCCCTGGCTAATACGCTTCCGTTGACATCATAAATACTGCCCCGCTTTGCCGAAAGCGTATTGACCCGGACCGTATCCGTATCGTCAAGCTGAGGGAAAATCAGATTGGAGCTCCACATAATTTTATACTGATCGTCCGAATCCTTACAAATCTGCATACTATATGTATTGTCCAGAGTACCGGCAGAAGTATCCATAGTCATTTTATATTTATAATACCATCCAGTATCATTTTCGCTTTCCTCAGCCCCTATCAGCGTAAATGTCACATTTTCAGCATTAATCCCGCCAAATATATTTGTATACCGGTTTGTTACAGTTTCTTTATCCACAGTGGCCGCAACGTCCTCATGGATCAGATCATAGATAGCTTCGTAGCGCTCCTGCGTAACATCCTGCACATAAGTATCATAGACATTTTGAGTCGCCGCCTGACTGTCTTCTTTAAATAAAAAGAACCATGCCAGCACTGCTACGGCCACAAAAATAATCACCAGGAACACTGTAATCGCAATAACTGCCCCCAGGTGGTTCCCGCTTTTCTTTCTTTTTGCCATAAAACTCCTCCTTACATCCCTGATACTGTCAGGCAGCGCAGCGCACCGCCCGCCAGCTTGCAGGGATACTGCCAGTATTCATTGATAAACACCTCTTTAGCTTTCCTATACACCACTGCCTGACGTTTCGCTGCTGTCAGCCGCAGGTGTTTCTGTAACTGCTCCAGATGTTCCTGTAGCTGCCGCAGGTGTTTCTGTAACTGCCGCAGAGCCGACAACAAAGTCCATCACCCGGATGCGCTTCACATCCTCCTTCATATCCGCCTCTTCCCGGCTTTTTTTATAATCGCTGACATTGTCATAATTTTGTTCACGGGCGCACCGCTCAATTTCTTCCTCAGTCATATCATCGCCATTGATATTTTCAGCCTCAGCGATGGCGTCAATGACAAGCTCCTGCTTAATCTCCTGCTTTGCCATGTCCTCAATCGCCGTGTTATATTCATCCAGAGACATATTCTGGTATGTCTTAACATAGTCCTCAAAGGTCATTTTGAAATCCTCGGCCGCGGATTCGTCATAGCTTTTATATTCACTGGCAATAGCCTGAATATCGCTGTCACTGTAAGCTGTAACCTTTGCATTGGCCATAACAATCTCCCAAACCGCGTTGCGGCGGTTCATTTCCCGTTCATTTTCCCGGCTTTTTACAAGCTCCTCCTTCACATACTGCTGATATTCCTCAACCGTTTTGCAGTCGGAAATAGACGCCACAAATTCATCGGTCAATTCAGCCTGCTGCTCCTGTACGATATAGTTAATTGTTACCTTATACACAGCGCTTTTGCCTACAAGCTCTTCCTGCGGATAGCCGTCGGGATATGTGACGGAAATATCTACCGTATCTCCGGGCATTGCTCCCACAAGCCCGTCTTCCGCCCCGTTGAAGAAAATTCCTGAGCCTATGAGCATATTGTAATCCTCTACGGATGAATCGGGAATCTCTTCATCGTCCATATAACCGGTATAGTTTACATTAACCGTATCGCCCTCAGCTACTGCCCGATCCTTAATTTCATTGGTCACTGTGGCATTTTCTACAGCCGCAAGCACTGTATTGATCACATCTGCGTCAGTAATATCCGGAAGCGCTTCGACTGTCGCCTGGATTCCTTTATATTCTCCAAGCTTTACTTCACTTTTAACATCATTGGCCTTGCTTTCTATATTTCCTGTGTTTTTGTCATCTGTTGTTTCCCCGCTCCCGGAGCAGCCGGAAAATGTCAAAGCTCCCGCTATCATAAGCCCGGCGGCAGTCATCGCCAATCGTTTAAATTTCATAAAACCACCTCTCTTTTCTTTAACTATTCAGCCATGCGTCGGTTAGCTGCCCAAATTCGGGATGCGTAGCCAAATAGTTGCCTTTTTCTTATACACTAACACTAAACATCCATCCGGTACAGCGCCATAGCGTTGTTCCATGTCACTGCCTCGGCTTCTTCTTCAGAAATACCCTTGATTTCGCTGATGGCCTTTACCACATAGGGCAGGTTCAATGATGAATTTCGCTTTCCCCGATTGGGAACCGGGGAAAGATACGGACAGTCTGTTTCCAAAACAATATGCTCTAGGGGAATGTCTGCGACAACAGCCTTAGTCGTTTTTGCATTGTTAAATGTGACAACGCCGCCAATTCCAATAAAATACCCCATTTTCACATATTCCCGGGCCAGCTCCACAGAATAGGAAAAGCAGTGAATCACGCCGCCAAGCCCCCGTCCATGAGCTTTCATAATATCCAATGTATCTTTTGCCGCGTCTCTTGAATGAATACACACAGGAAGCTGACATTCCCGGGCCAGCTCAAGCTGGCGGATAAACCATTTTTTCTGGTTCTCCCGGACAGCCTCGTCCTTATCCCAATAATAGTCGAGGCCAATTTCACCGACAGCCACCACCTTTGGCATTTTTGTAAGGCCGCCAAGCCACTCTAAAACATCATCGTTCATCTCTCCCGCGTCACTGGGGTGAACGCCCACCGCCCCATAAATAAAAGGGTACTTTTGGGTGAGGGCGACCGTAGCCTTCGTTGACGCGATATTTGCGCCAATATTTACGACCCGTCCAATACGGTTTACTGCCAGCGCATTTAAAAGCCCGTCGCGGTCTTCATCAAACTGCTCGTCATCATAATGTGCATGTGTATCAAAAATCATAGAATCTGTCTCCTTCAATCCTTCGCGCCCGGAAAACATTGCCGGCCGCGCCTTAAGCGTTACTGCTTACAAATGACTAAGCCTATTATATTTCAACTTTGTTAATATTCTTTTACAATACCATTTCATTATATACCATTCTCTAAAATCATCCAATACATTTAAGAAAATTTTCAGAACTTTTGGTAACAGTTCAGCCATGCGGCTGATGAGGAAAAAGCGCAGCCGTTCCACTGCTCATGGCCCGATTGCGCTTTTAGTTAAAACCATTTTTTCTTTTTAAAATACCAGATTTCCAGAAGAATAACAACAGCGCTTACGGCAATCACGGCCGGATAGCCGTATTTCCACTGTGTTTCCGGCATAAATACAAAGTTCATGCCATACCACCCGACAATTAATGTCAGAGGCATAAAAATTGTTGTAACAACAGTAAGAAAACGCATGACATTATTTTGCCGTATATCGATCTGGGTCTGGTACATTTCACGGATCTGCAGCGCATATTCACGAAGGTTCTGAGCATAATCATAGAGCCGCGTCACTCTGTCCGCAAACATTTTGAAAAGCCGGCAGTCCTCCTCATTGAGAAGATTATTATAATTCTCAGCCATTGTATCGCCCATATCAAGAAGCTGGTTATAATAAGCCCCCAGCTTCATAAGCTCTTTGCGCCGTGCAATCATCCAGGATGGAATATTCACTGCTTCACGGGTCAGTATTGCTTCTTCCACCTGGTTCATTTTTTCCTCATAGCCCTGTAAATATTCAACCTCATCCTTGATTAAATATTCCATAAATTCAAAAAGGAAATGGGCGACATAGGTCTTATCAATAATCTGTATCTGCTCAATCTCATGGAGCATTTTAGAAACAGTTCCAGAATCATCGATAAAAATAAGCTTCTCCTGATCCATATAAAATCCGCAGGCCAGCACCGGCGATCGGCCCGAAACTACATTTTGAACACTTCCATTTTTTTCCGGCTCACATTTTTTTGAAGAATCGTTCAAAGAAAACTTCCCGGGAATGAGAAATGTACCGATAATACATTTCTGGAGCAAATCCACCTTGCAATAATGAATATTTTCCATACTTTTAAGCAAAAGATGGTCGTGGACCAGCATATTATATTTGCTGGCATAGTCCTGCTTTGTCATAATTTCAATCAGGGAATCACCCGGCCTAAGCCGTTCCCCTGGCGCCATCCAGTAAAGACGCCCGTTTAAACGGTAACGCATGGTGCCTCCCTCCCCAGCTCGCCAAGAAAATATTCAAAACATACGCCGTCCGTCAGAGGAATTTCCCGATCATTGGAGGCACGGATAGCCTTTGCCACAAAATCCGCCGCTTTTTTTACCGACACTTCCAAAGGTACGCCGTTCACCGCATCCGCGGCAATAATTGAAGCAAAAAGATCACCGGTACCGCAGCGGGATTTTCCCGCGCTTTGGGTGACAAACAGCCGGCCTTCCCGGCCTGAAGTAAAGCAGTAATTGCCGATATATCCGCCCGTTTTTTTTTCGCAGGCGCAAGACTGGCCGCTGCTGCCGCAAAGCTGGCTGTCACCGCCCTGAGACAGGCTATCGCCGCCGGGAGGCTGGCCATCGCTGCCGTCAGGAAGCTCTATCCCTGTAATAATGACACTATCCGGCCCCAGCGCAGAAAGCTTTACAGCCAGCCCATACAGCTCGTTTTCTGTCCAACGCGCCTTGTAGGGCGTATCCGTCAAAATGCACGCTTCCGTTACATTGGGCGTCACTATATTGCCAAAGCCAACGAGCGCTTTCATTTCCCGGCACATTTCAGGAGTGTAGGTCCGGTAGGTTTTCCCGTGATCTCCCATAACAGGATCAATAATAATGCGGGTATTCCTGCCGCAAAAGTCCTGAAAAAAACGTTTTACAATGGCGATCTGCTCCTTTGAGCCAAGAAAGCCGCTGTAAATCCCGTCAAAAACCAGGCCCAGTTTTTTCCACTCCTCTATATATGGCTCCATTTTTTCTGTATAATCATCAATGAAGCTGCTTGGAAATGCCGTATGGTTAGAAAGTATGGCTGTCGGAACCGGACAGCAGGCCAGCCCCATGACCGAAATCACCGGCACAGCCACCGTCAGGGCGCACCGTCCGAAGCCGGTAAGATCATTAATAACTGCAATTTTTTTCTGATTATTATGAGATTCCATGGACACGCTCCTGTTCTGACAGCAGTTTACTGTACCCGGGGCAGATTCCAGCGGTAATGAGCCGCCAGCAGGCGGATAACAACAACAAGAACCGCTGCAATAATCATCGATGCCGAATTTCCAATAAAACTGCGCAAAATTAAACATAAAATGGCTCCGGCAATGGAAGCGCAGGCATAAACATGCTTTACAAAGACAAATGGCATATTTCCCGCCATAACATCCCGGATCATGCCTCCTCCAATCCCGGTAATGACGCCGACAAAAATCAACAGAAAAATACTGTCATAGCCCACGCCCAGGGCAGTATTGATTCCTATAACTGTAAATGCCCCAAGACCAATAGCGTCCATGACATTCATCCATTTTTCATACATTTCCACAAAACGGCTCTCCAAAAGCTCCTGGCGCAGCCTGAAAAGCCCAAAAAGCAGGCAGGCGGTGACAATAGCCGCCAGGGCATAGGAGCTGTTGCGGAACATGTTCGGGGGATTAATCCCCAAAACAAGATCCCGGATCAGCCCCCCGCCCAGCGCCGTTGTCACTGCCAGGACATTGATTCCGAAAATATCCATATTTTTTCGTATTGCGATCATTGCCCCGGACGAAGCAAAAGCCACAGTGCCTATCATTTCTATAATATAAACTGCAAGGCTTGAGTACGACATAGCCTTAGCAGATTTCGGCACCTGCCGGCATTCCCTTTTCGGGAACCATCAGAGAAAGATTTCCGTCGGCGTCCTCAGCACATAAAAGCATACCCTCTGAAAGAATACCTGCCAGCTTTGCGGGTTTAAGATTGACAACAACCATAACCTTTTTGCCAACCATTTGTTCCGGCGTATAGTGCGCCTTTATGCCCGATACAATCTGCTTTACCTGGCTTCCAATTTTTACCTGGGAGCATAAAAGCTTTTTGGACTTCTTTACTTCCTCGCAGGCAATAATTTCGCCAACCTGGAACTGAAGCTTTGCAAAATCATCATAAGTAATCTCCGGTTTTGCCTCAATATCAATAACTTCTTCAGCCCCGCCGTCAGCTTCCCCGGCATTGGCGCCGTCGTCCTGGCTGCTCTTTGCCGCACGGGCTTCATGCATTGCTTCCACCTTTGCCATAACCTCTTTAGGGTCAAGCCGCGCGAAAAGGATTTCCGTCTTTTCTACAACCTTTATGCCAGTTTCCAGAAGCCCGAAGGATGTGAGCTCCTCGTAAGAACGCTGTTTTGTATTTAACTGGTTTAAAATCTTGTCCGCCGTATCCGGCAAAAATGCCTCCAGGCATACAGCCGCAATACGGATACCTTCCATGAGGTTATAAAGCACTGTAGCCAGACGCTCCTTCTTCGCCTCATCCTTTGCCAATATCCATGGCTGTGTTTCGTCAATATATTTATTACAGCGGCGCAGCAGCGTAAAGATTTCTGAAATTGCATCGGCAACACGCAGCTTGTCCATTTTGGCTTCCACACGCTTTGGCGTGTCCACAGCCAGCGCCTTCAATTCCTCATCCACAGCCTCGTCCACAGCGGGGTTAGAAATAAGGCCGCCAAAATATTTGTTATTCATAGAAATCGTCCGGTTGACAAGATTTCCTAAAATATTAGCAAGGTCAGAATTAACCCGCTCAATCATCAGATCCCATGTAATTGAACCGTCATTATCAAAAGGCATTTCATGGAGCACAAAATAGCGGACGGCATCAACGCCGAAGAAATCCACCAGATCATCGGCATAAATAATATTTCCCTTGGATTTGCTCATTTTACCTCCGTCCATTAAAAGCCAAGGATGCCCAAAAACCTTCTTCGGCAAAGGCAGATCAAGGGCCATAAGCATAATTGGCCAGTAAATCGTATGGAAACGGATAATGTCTTTACCGATCAAATGCAGGTCTGCCGGCCAGTATTTCTCAAACATAGGGTCGCTGTTCCCGTCCAGATCATAGCCCAGCCCGGTAATGTAGTTGCTTAACGCGTCAATCCACACATAAACCACATGCTTTGGATCAAAGTCCACAGGGATCCCCCAGGAAAAGCTTGTTCTTGAAACGCATAAATCCTGAAGCCCAGGGAGAAGGAAGTTGTTCATCATTTCATTTTTTCTTGACTCCGGCTGGATAAAATCAGGGTGCTCGTTAATATACTGAATCAGGCGGTCCGCATATTTACTCAGCTTAAAGAAATATGCCTCCTCCTTAGCGTCAATAACCTCGCGGCCGCAGTCGGGGCATTTTCCGTCCACAAGCTGGCTCTCAGTAAAGAAAGATTCACAAGGCGTACAATATTTTCCTTCGTAATAGCCTTTATAAATATCGCCCTTGTCATAAAGCTTCTTAAAAATTTTCTGAACCTGTTTTTCATGGTCCTCATCCGTTGTACGGATAAATTTATCATAGGACGTGTTCATTAAATCCCAGATCGATTTAATCTGTCCGGACACCTGGTCTACAAATTCCTTTGGCGTAATCCCCGCCTCAGAAGCTTTAATCTCAATTTTTTGTCCGTGCTCGTCCGTTCCGGTCTGGAACCGCACATCATAGCCCTGCATTCTTTTAAAGCGGGCAATGCTGTCCGCCAGCACAGCTTCATAGGTATTGCCAATGTGGGGCTTGCCCGATGTATAGGCAATCGCCGTTGTAATGTAATAAGGTTTCTTTGCCATTTTCTTATCCCTCCTGATTTTTTGAAAGCTAGCATGCCGCGCTGCGCGCGGCTCCACCACGCATGAAAGCCAGATGGTTCCGTGTCTGCGGCACTCCGCCATCTGCCGGCGGTATGTCTACGTTCCACTCCGGTCGGCGCTAAACGCGTGGTCTACACTCCGTTCCGGTCGTTGCTGGACAAGCGGTCTACGTTCCACTTCGGTCGTT
>JAGZDD010000083.1 GCA_018369015.1 Clostridiales bacterium
AACTCCCACCGGATATCTGTATATTTTCCAAGATTCTTTATCTCATAAAATGTTTCACCATCCAGCGAAAAAGATACATCATCTGAGGTAAAGCTTTCACCATCGACAATAATATCATAGCCATCTAAAAGGCTCAGCCATATTCCTCTGTAATAGCTGATACGCACCCGAACCTGAAAGCCCGTAATCTCCCCATTTTCATAGATATTTTTAAACCCCTGTTCACAAATAATACTATTACCAAATTCCGGCATGTCCTCTCCTCCTTGTTTTATTGTTACTTTTATTATAATGTCTTAGGAAATTTTTTCTTTACCCAGGAATGACTTTTTACTCACAGATTTGTTGACCTTCAAAAAACCAATACCTTGAACAATGTCAAAGAAGCGCTTCAAATATTGCACCAAAAAAGGTGCTTTTTAATGCACCTTTTCGATTTCATAATATAAAAAATTATTTGCTTCGATATCTTCCTCCACAACCAATATCTGATCCTCCTTGACCCATCGCTCACATATATCCATTGCAGGCATACATGTCTGCTGCAAATGCCATATTTCTGTATGTTTAAGGCCTATCCCCGTATAATTGCCCATAGACCACTCCAAAATATCACCGTGTTTTTTATCGATCTTAAGCCTCTTAAGACGATACTTTCCTTCTGCCATACGGCAAAGGTTTAATCTACAGTGAATCGTTATATCGTCCTCAAAAACATTATGTATATCTACTTCCTTTTCCGCCTTCATAAACGCTCTGTGGTTAAGCTCTCTCAAATTATACATGACAAGCCCGAACACTCCATTCCCATCTGTCGTTAAAAGATAATTTGATCCAGATAAAATAATCATTGGTTTTAAAATAGATAAAAAATAGAGCGCAAAGAAAACCGGCTTACGAATCCCGTCTTTTGTCGCAAGACCGCTGCCTCCATATAAAATATGATGGGAGTTCCAGCCTTCCGAATAAATATCTGATAAAATCCAGTAACCAGCGGCAGCGATCAGTTCCGCAACATCACTCATATTTTTTAATACATAAGCACCTTTAAAACGGGAATCATTCAAAACATTACGGTTATCAATCGTAAAGCTGTATTCCGTCAGCCATATTGGCAAATGCCCCCAGCCCATTGAATTAAGAATATTTTTCAACGTACACACCGAATTTAACATAAAGTTTCCATTGACCTGCCACTCACGGTTTGAAGCTTCCCCGTCCTCCAGAATCTTGTAAGGATAAGAAACCATAGTTATAAAATCAAACAAGACACCTTGTTCCTTATAAATTTGTAATTGCTCCGCTAATGCCTTGCTTCCCCATAAAGGATTAAACTCGGCCCCGCCAATACAGGCTTCGGGAAATGTACTGCGTAACTGCTTATACATCTCCACTGATAAGATTTCGCAGCCGTCTTTATAGAAAAATCCAGGCAGAGTATAGCAGCTATCGGGATGCCAAATTTCAAAGCGCCAGGAACTAAGTTCCTGCTGCCCGTATCTCACTAATAAGTGTTTAAGCATAATATTGAATACTTTAAGCAATTCATTCATAGAAGAAAAAGAAAATAAATTACTTATATCGCTCCAGGTTTTATGTTCCTCTGCTTTATAGCCCGATTTTGCCCGTTTATAACCAAGCTGAAATAAAGGTTTAAGGTGATTTTGAAGCAAAAAATCCAATCCATCATCAAGATAGCCAAAATCATAGTCTCCCATATCATCGGAAATATATCGTCCAAGCTGCATCGAATCACTGAGAACATTCCAAAAACGGACATAAACAAACATCAATCCACTATTTAAACGAAGCAGTTCAGAACGTATTCTGTAATCCCTAAGGCAAGACATTTCACCTACATTAAGAACCATTTTCCAGGGAAGCTTATACGGCCTAAATCCTCTTACATCCGCCTCTGCCGATATGTTTTGCGTATCAGCATCAGGCAGGGAAGATATTTCTTTCTTAATATACCGTTTTAAACCTGACTGCAGCTTCTCTTCATCCTTTGAAAATTTTCCTTCTGTATTTTTAACCTGAGGTGTCCTGCGCAGCTTATAATCCGACGGAGCCATATGATACATGTTACGGAAATATTTATTAAAGGTCGCCATATTAGAAAAACCATTATCAAGTGCAATCCTGGTAATTGATTTTGAAGAGTACAATAAATCTTCAACTGCATAATGAAGCTTAACAGAAATAACATATTCCCCAAAATTAACTCCAAACGTCTTTTTAAAAAAGCGGGATAAATAAGCATCTGTCAAATACAGATTTTCCGCCAGTTTACTTAATGTAATTTCTTTATTATAGTTTTCTTGTATATAAGATAATATTTGCTGGGTACGCTCATCATTTTTGGTGATCTTCTGCCGATAACGAACATCATCACCTGTAATTAAATAATTTTTCACAAGGCAATGTAAAAGCTCATAAACTTTACCCTGATAATATAAATCCGGTACAGGATTATTCACGCAATGTTTTACAATGGATTTTAAGATCATTTTCAGCTCTTCAAAATCCATCTGCCAATCAGATACGGAGTTGCACCATATCAAAAACAATGGATGATCTACAACATTTTCAATAACCATATGCGAAAACAAAATCCGGCAAAGAATACTTTCACCCTGGTCTGTAACAATACTATGGCGCACTCCGCTGTTGACAACAATAATATCATTTTTCTTCATCTGCCATACATCTGATTCTGTTTTTACTTTTATACTGCCTTCCAGACAAAATAGCAGTTCCAGCTCTTCATGGAAATGCATAGCTTCAAATTGGGCAAGCTCCATCCGCGCCCATGGAATTAATTTTTCATTCATCTGCATGTTTATACCACCAATACACTATTATTATGCTTATTATAGAGCAGTTTTTAGCCATATGCAAATGCATATATTAAAAGTTTTATTTCCGCAATCCCCAAACCGACAAACATAGCTGCATACCGATTTCGCAATATTATATGTCAGGCTTCACACCTAACTCCCGGCAAAGGAAAATGCAGCCGCCCATAGAAAGCCGCTGCATTTTCACGCAATTACATTATACTTTTTTAAATTTGAATCCCTACGGGCTTTTAAGCTAAGCGCTTAAGCTTCCAATATAAGTGTCTGAGCAGGAGGCATATGCACAGACTCTGTGTTCTGATATACCGCAATACCTTCACGCATATAATAAGCTCTAATCGTCACTAATGCAGATACTTTATGAGCCTTTCCTGGCTTAAGCCCTCCTGGTTCATCAATAATAATAACCGCAGGATAACCTTTGTTCCAGTAATGCAGAGTAACATCACACATATCTGCAAAGCGAAAGATTTCCCCGTCAACAGCAACACGCATACGATCCGGGCCGTAGAGCTTTCCATCCACCTCAACATAGCAGGATTCAAAAAGACTTAATGGCACCCCTCGGTAATACCAACTATCAACCTGAACCTCAAATCCTGTACATTGTCCATTCTCATAATGATTTTTAAACCCATAAGGCAGCAAAGCCTGTACAGGCCCTCCAAACCCTCGGTTGTCTACTGGTCTGACATCCGGCCATTCTGGGTAGTTTGCTTCCGGATATTTTCCAAGGTATTTGTCCAGCATTTTCTGGTAACGTCTAAACGGTTCAAATGTATCGCCTTCAATGGGATCGCCTTCATATTCAGCAGAAATATAGCCGTCATATCCTCCTTCAAGTAAAACCTTTAGTATTCCCGGATAATCAATCGTTGCCTCTTCACAATCTTCTGTCATTTCATAAAACTTTCCGTGGCAATGGATAATATAAGGCATGTGCTCCCGCAAAATTTCAGGCGAATAATATTCCGTCCGGCGTACATTGGAAAAGAAGCTTTGTTCAGCCTCATTTTGGGCATATTTTATGTGTTCATTACAAAAATCCCGAAACTGTTCATTATCTACAGTTATATAAAGCTTTTCTGTTTCTTTAACAAGCTTTTCATCAACGCCATTAAGAACCGCACGCTCAAGCTGCCTTTTACTAATTTTTTTACAAAACATGCTCATATCCGGAACAATCCCCAAATACTTAGAGCCGGTCTGCCGGATGACTTCAATAACCTTCTGTACCTGCGGCAGGCAAAATGATGACGAACCGCTGTGAATTTCCAGCCCCATCTTAATTCCCAGTTTTTCCAATATCGGAACGGACTGCCTAAAAATTTCCGGATCGACCTGGCCGCCCACACGCATAATTGGACAATGAATTGCTTTAGCAAATTGAGCATGTCTTTTTACAATATCCACACCTTCACGCACTGTAAGATTACGGTGCGCATAAAGTGTCTTGTCAACAAAAAAATCATGGGCGATTGTTTTTGTGCCGTACTTCCACATTAATTCTTCCCACGAAGCTAAATCTTCTGGAAGAACTTCCGGGCAGTACCTAAAATAAAGCTGCCCTAACAATTCAAGGCCGTTGCAGCCCATTTTAACCGCAGCCCGTATACAATCTTCCCAGGTCAAAGTTCCTGTATCAACCTGATGATACCAGCTATAAATTGTAATCCCCCGCTTAATATTGTGTTCCATAAAAACCTCCCCTGTAACTATACATTATATTTCTAAAGTTCTTCCGGCATTTTGAGGCCTTTGTAAGGCAAAAACAACCAGAGAAAACATTAGAGCTATACCTGATACTAATGCGGCAATACTAAAAATAAACGAAAAGCTTAAATGGTCAATCATCATGCCCCACAACACAGATCCGGCCATAAATGCAATATCCACGGGAAGAAAAAAGGTAGACGTTGCAATACTTGTGCGCTCTTTTCTTACACCCCTTACCGCCTGAGCATTCAAAGCCGGTTCTGACATACCTGTTCCAAGGCCATAAAGAATACCGGCCGCATAATACCCCCAGGGAATACGGCTGCAAAAAACAAGTAAAATAAATCCGCCCATTAACATTAATATCCCCGGAACTACCGCAGCAAGAACTCCAATGGAATCATAAAGCTTACCGGAAACAATCCGAGCGGCCACCATAGCAATCGCAGAAAAGGTAAAGAAAAGGCCCGGATTCGCAATACCGCTTTGTGTCGCGTATAAGGTTAAGTACATTGTCACAAGCGTTCCTACAAACATAATGAAGAAATTAATGACAGAAGCCGGCAAGGCCCTTTTCTCTATGTATTTCCATACACCTTGCTCAGAACTGATTTTATTATTTTGTAACGGCATTTCCATATCTGGTGTCTGTTCTCTCATCCTTTTTTCATAATTTAAAAATAAACATGTAATGGCCAATGAAATTGCCCCGATGGCTCCGGCTCCAGCCATAACTGAAAAAAAGCCGCCTTTCATCTGAAATAAAAACAGAGCAATGGAAGGGCCACAAGCCTGCGGAAGAAAGGTCGCCAGGCTGTAATATCCAAGCCCCTCTCCAACACGGCTCTTTGGAATTACATCAATCACTGCGATGGAAACGGCCGTACTTGCCATAGAATAGCCAAACATTTGAAAAATCCTAAAAATATAAATAAGAGGCATGTTTGACGTACTGCCAAGCAGCACAGACATAATACCAAAACATCCGATACCGGCCATAATCAGCTTTTTTCTACCAGATCTTTCACAAAGCTTTCCTCCAAAAAAGCGGTAAATCGAAGCGGAGATAGCGCCTATAGATATAATTGTTCCAGAAACGGACGCCCCGTAATCCAGTTCGTTCATATGCAGGGCAATTGTAGAATTAAACATCTGCATCATTGCCGAAACAGTCAGATTGACAAATATTATAATAAAAAAATAAATATTAAAGAGCCTTTCCTTTTTCTTCTCCATTTTCCCATCTTCTCCCCTGTAGATCTATTTTTTATTACTCATAGTCTAATACTTTTCGGATATTAATGCTTTCTTTACATTTGCCTCTTTTTTTAGCATACATTTGACATTGAATTTAGGGAGAGAAAAATGACAACAAGAAACTATCGTTTTTTTTGACAAAAATACCACAGAATATTTCTATCCTGTGGTATTTGGCACTCGCAAAATATTCAATTTTATTCCAGGTCACGCACTCCCGCTTGCACTGTCATAAAAAACAATCAGCAAGGCTGCAAAACATCCCAGTGTTCAGCCAACATTCCATCCTCAAGACGGTAAATATCCACAACACGGCATTTTGTCCTGCCTTCCGGGTCAACATTTTTAAGATAAACAACTACTTTGTCATCCTCTGCAATCATCTGCTGAATTTCCAGATGAAAAGTTGGCTCCACCTTAAATTTTTGCGCAAAGCCTTCCATTAACCCGGCACGGCCCTGAGTTACCCCTGGGTTATGCTGAATATAATCCTCTTTAACATATTTTAATGCGGCATTGACATCGTGGTCATTGAAAAATTCTTTATACATTGCCGCTACGACTTCTTTGTTTGTCATTTTAATACACTCCTTAAGAACAAATAGCATAGCCATTTGGCCTGCTAAGCAGTATCATCAGTCTTTATAATCAGGCTTATAATCGAAATACGGTTTCAAAAGATCTCCCATATCGTCCTTATGAATCTCAAGGTTTTTCATAATATAGGTCATCATATCCTTAAGTTCATAATGATGTTCATAAAGGCCCGTAATTGTATTTCTTGCGCGTTTTTTCTCAGCGTCACTGAAAGTCACCTTAATCTGGCCGTCAACAATTTCAAGCTTGCCATATGTACCACAAAGAGGACATTCAACTTCTGTTCCTTTGCCAAGCGTATAGGACAGAAGCTTGTTATGACATACCGGGCAGATGCCTTCCTCGCCATACCACTCAACATCATCATATTCTTTGCCGACAGATTCTGCGAGATGCTTGCCAAGGCCGGCAACCTTTTCCATAAATTCCGGATGAAATACTGGATTCGTCATACGCCCCATATCGTAAGCATCAATCTGACCTACTGTCTTCATTGCAGTAGACATACCGAACATATACATATTCGGAAGGCCCATAGATACCCAGTTTGGTGTGTGGGCGCCGCCAACAGAAATATATGCGACATATTTCTTTCTGAAAAGACGCTCGTCTAACAATTCATCGCCGCTCTTGCCCTCAGCCATACGCTTTTCCTGCTCAACGGTTGCAGAAGAAAGGTCATGGGCTGCGCCAAAACGGTCGATAAAGTTTTTAAGCTGTCCGCTTGGTGCAAGAGAGTACACCGGAGCTGCCAGGATAATACCATCCGCATCAAGAATCGCATTTTCCAGTGTCAAATAATCATCCTTTAAAATACATTTAATCTGTCCGCCCTTATCGCGGGATGCTGAACATGCGCCGCAGCCACGGCAATGCGTAATATTCATGTTCATCGTATTCATAAATTTCACATCAGCGCCGGCCTTCTCGGCAGCCATTAACGCCTGTTTTGCCAGAATGTCACAGTTTTTGTTTTTGCGACCCATAGAAATAGCCAAAATTTTCATTTCAAAAAAACCTCCGTATAATAATGTCTGGTTCAAAAACTATTTTGAACCAATGCTGTCTTTAATTATAGAAAAAATAGCAAAAAATAGCTTTGGCATTTTAATGAATATCACGATGACTTTTTACTCTAAACGTTAAAACTTAATTTTTTTAGTTTTTCCAAGAGACAAAAATACTATGTGAAATTTTGTCATCACGTTTTTGGAGCTTATCCGTAAAAAGTACCATTTTGGCCGACCTTCACCCGTATCCACTGGATTTCATTCGGTTCAAGAACAGTTTCAAAGCAAATATGATTTTCAAGCACCCTCTGATTCCGGACACGGATCACCGGAACACTGGCACTTTTAAAATAAGCCATGTCCTCGGGATGGAGAAATGCGGGGAAGCCGGCCCTCTGCCACCGATCCTGAATACTGCCGCTTTTGGCATTGACCGCATAGGTTTTTATCTCTACAGGCACATCCTCTTGGTCAGCAAACTTCTGCGCACCTTTAGGCAAAGGAAAAGTGAACTTTATACGCATTTTCCTTCCATCACTAATGAGATGGTTCTGTTCATCCACATGAATATCGTCTTCATGCCGCAAACCATACTGAAAGTTAAAATGCTTATAATTATGACATACAATATACCATTCCTCTTTATCATCGCCTGTAATCATATAATTTTCACCGCTCTGATAGATAAGATGCCCGATACGGTCCATAAATTCCATGGCATAGTAGGATGGCTTACATATCCCGTCTCTTGTCATAAGTCCGCTGCCACCGAAAAGAAAATGCTCTGTGTCGTAATATTCCGAAAAAATATCCGATGCACACCAATATCCTAAAACATCAGCCATACCGACGCTGTCAATAATATTTTTCATAATATAAGCGCCTTTTTGACAGCTATCGTTAAAAACGTTTCTGTTAGACACAGAAAAATTCCACTCTGTCACATGGACAGACATGGACTCATAGCCAGAAATATCCAGAAGGTGCCGCACATCCCTAAGAAAATTTTTCATAAAATCTTTATCCATAGACTGGCTGCGTATTTTATCTGTTGTATCCATTTCTGCCGGATAGGAGTAGCAGTAAAATGTCATAAACGACGGCTGCTGCTCAAACTGATGCCACATACTTATCATTTCCTGAAAGCGTTCCTTGCCATGGCGCAGGGAAAAGCCCCCGCTTCCAAGTCTAATGCCTGGAAGCAGCAACCGCAGCGCCTTTGCAGTCACATCAAAAATATGAAAATGTTCCCGCAGCAGATCTTCACTATCTGGTATATCCTTATGGAAAAAATTTTCCTCCAGTTCCTTTTTCCACAATTCAAAATACCAGCTTTCTACCTCCTTGGCTCCGTACCTTTCCAGAAAATGATTCATCATATCAGACATAAACTTGCGTATGCACTCGTCATCTGAAAATATCCCATTGGCATCATTACCATGGATCAGTGGGAGCTGTCTGTTTTTTAACAGTTTTTTAGGCTTCATCCCCAGCTCTATATAAGGCTTCATCCCATTTTTCAGAAGGAAATCAATGACCGTATCTAAACGGGAAAAATTATAATTTCCTGTTTTTGAAGGATGATCTAAAAGCATTTCATGGGAATAAATATCCCAAAAACGGATATATTTAATTTTTAGGCGTTCCCGGACAATACGGAGCTGCTCCTGCATATCAGATCTGAGCAGATCCGCCGCTGTTCCCCCATTAATCATTACCTGCCAGTGACGATGCAACGGCTTGCCTGAAGTTTCTTCCAGACAAATATCCTGAACATATACCTGGCCTGCCGGATAATTTCGGTGTCGTTCAAAATAAGAATCCACCTGCTTTTTCAATGTATTCTGTACCCGTACATTTTTAGAAGGCCCTTCTGGCTCTCCCTGCCACTGTCCCCGGTAAACAGACGGAGTCGTATGGTATTTTTCTTTAAAGGCTTTATTAAATGCCGCTGAATTGGCAAATCCTGTGTCCATAGCGATACGTACCACCGGTTTATCAGAGTAAAGCAGCTCCGACAAGGCATAGCCAAGTCGGATGGAATTGACATATTCAAGAAAGCTCATACCAAACTGTTTTTTGATATACTTAGACAAATAGGCGGTAGATAGATAAAGATTATCCGCCAAATCTGACAGCCCAATAGGTTTGTCATAATTCTTCCGTATATACTCCGCAATCTTTTGCTTCCGGTCATCAAATTTATGCATTTCTCCTTTATAACGGGAATCTTCCTCGGTCAGAAGAAAGTTGTTTTGAAGCACATGGAGAAGCTCATAATAAAGGCTGTACAGATAAATAAGGTCTTCCCCGGAATGATAGTAATGCTGGTTAATAATCTTCTTAATGATTTCCCGCACTTCTTCATAAAGTTCTCCGTCCTCAGCCGTAGAATTACACCAAAACAGAATCATATTCTGCTTTAACAGCTTACATAATTCATCATAGGAAATATGAAAACATCCGGCTAAGGCGTCTGTGCTCCCTTCATAGGAATGACGGCGGCCAGAATTAATCATAAGAAAATCCTCAGCCTCCATGATATAGGATTTGTCTTCAATCGAAAAATCAACCCGGCCCTCCAACACATAAAATAGCTCTATGTCCAGATGAGTATGTACATTTTCACTTTTTCCGATCCGAAACTCAAAATCAATCATGCGCTCACCTAATTTCTAGTAAACTTTCATGCCGCGCCGCGCGCGGCTTCACCACGTATGAAAGCCAGGATTGCTCCGGGCTCGTGTCTAATAACAACCTGGCAAAATATATTTTGCTCCATCATCATTTAAAATTTATTATAGCGTAAAAAAGGGCGAAAAAAAAGCCCGGATGTTAAAATATCATCCGGGCTGTTCTGAATCACCCTTCATCAAGCTATACTCTAAGCATCCGGTAGCCAATACCTACATGGGTCTGAATATACTGCGGTGAAGCCGGATCTTTTTCAATTTTTTTTCTCAGGGTTGCCATAAATACCCGCAAGGAAGCAACATCATTATCCCAGGAACTTCCCCATACCTCACGGGTAATGTAGGAATGGGTAAGCACCTTGCCGACATTTTTAGCCAGAAGACACAGCAGCTTATACTCAATAGGTGTCAGGTGCAGTTCTGCCCCGTCCATATAGACGCACCCTGCTGAATAATCTATCTTAAGCCCTCCATTTTCAAAAACAGCGGACTCTGCTCCAGCCGCGGCCGCCCCCGCAAGGTTGAGCCTGCGGAAGGTCACGCGCAGCCGCGCTAAAAGTTCTTCAACAGAAAATGGCTTTGTCAAATAATCATCGGCTCCGGCGTCCAGTGCATCAATTTTATCGTTTTCTTCACTTCGTGCGCTAATAACAATAATTGGCATATTAGACCAGGAACGGATTTTTTTAATAACCTCAATACCATCCATATCCGGCAGCCCAAGGTCTAGCAGCACTACATCCGGATTGTGAGAAGCCGCTTCAAGAATTGCGGTTTCCCCATTGGCAGCCGTAACATATTTATAGTTATGTGTCTTTAATGTCGTTGTTATAAGATTTCGGATCGCAGCGTCATCTTCAACAACAAGAATCGATGATTTATTATTCATGTAACGTAACCTCCTTCTGCGGCAGCGTAAAGCTAAAAACCGTTCCCTTCGGGTAATTATCCCTGACAGAAATTTCTCCGCCATGAGCTATAATAATTGACTTACATAGTGCAAGCCCCAGCCCCAGGCTGCGCCGTCCATCGGCCACACGATTGCCCGCTGTATAAAACATATCAAAAATATGTGCCTTAGATTCATCGGGAATACCACTGCCGTTGTCACTGATCTCCACAACAATAAAATGGTTTTTCACAAATGTATTTATGGCAATCTCGGAACCCGGGGGTGTATATTTGATTGCATTATCTACGATATTTATGATCACCTGCATAATTAAATGCGCATCCATATTTGCAAATATAAACTCATCCGAAGATTCCACGCTTATTTTATGATTCTCGGCTCTCCTTCCAATATGATGCAGGGCTTCGGAAATAACCTCCTCAATAAGCTCAGTATTCATACGCAGTTTCATTGTGCCATTTTCAATACGGGTCACTGACAGCAAATTTTCAACAAGATTAATCAGCCACAAGGAATCTTCATAAATATCCTTATACAGCCTTTTTCTGCTTTGCTCATCCATATCCTCAGAATTTGCAAGTAAAATACCTGCATTTCCTGAAATAGATGTCAGCGGTGTCCTTAAATCATGGGATATAGAACGCAGCAAATTCGCCCGAAGCTGTTCGTTTTTGGCTATGAGTGCGCTCTGCTCCCGTTCTCTTAGCGCCGCCTCCTTTTCAAGGGCAAGAGCACATTCCCCAAAAATAGAAAGCATCACATTATTTTCAAACGTATCGAGCGGCTCTCCAGGCATAGCAATTCCCGCCACTCCATAAACCGTATCCTTTGCCCGAATCGCCAGATACATACATTTTGAATTTCTTAAGGTTTCTGTTGTTGCCCCGGCATGTTTATTGTTTTTCCAGGCCCATATCGCTACAGCCTTCTCGTTTTGTGTCAAATATTCCTCAGACATATCATCGCCATTATGGGTAAAAACCTGCGGTGCGCAAAGGCCGTCATTTTCTACCATATAAATAATAACATCTCTCTGAAGCAGTTTAACAAGCTGCTTGGCAGCAATGGAAACAATTTCCGCCCGGGTGGTTCCTTCCTGGATCAACTGGTTTGTTTCCAGAAGTATCTTTGTCCGGTAAGCGGACTCTGATGCCTGCCGTGTCTGGTTTTTCATACGGACAGCAAGGCGGCTGGCAATAAAGGCGGCCAGGAACATAATTAAAAAAGTCATCGGGTAATCGCTGTCCGTTGCTTTAAATGTAAAATATGGATCTGTAAAAAAGTAATTAAAAAGTAATACACTTACGACGGATGAAGCAATACTGTATATACTCTGGGTCGTAATAATTGCAGTAAGCAAAACGCCAAGAATATAAACCATAATAATATTGGCCTCAGAAAAGCCCAAAAAGCGGAATAGAAAGCCGATTCCCGTGGCCGCCGAAAGTAATAAAAAACTTTTCAGCAAGTCATAGCCATTTAACCGCCCCCGCGGACGTTTCTGATGCCTTTCATGGTATCCGCCCAAGGGTATTCTGTCGGGGATAATATAAATATCCAGATTCGGCGCATAAGCCAGGAGACGTTCCGTCAGGGTTGCCTTTTTCCAGAACCATTTTCTCTGGGCCGCGCTACGGCCCATGACAACCTTAGTGGCTTTCGTCAGCCGGGCGAACTCTGCAATCTGAAAAGGAATATCCCTGCCGGAAACAGTTTCAACGCAAGCCCCCAGCTGCTGTGCCAGCCGGGTATTGCTTCTTAGGCGTTTACGATCCTCCTCATTCAAATGAGTGTCCGGAGACTCTACATACAATGCGGTAAAAGTTCCCTGAAAAGCATTAGCCATACGGGCCGCAGTACGTATAATTTTAGGGTTTGTAGGCGATGAGGACAGGCACACTAAAATATTCTCATTCCCATCATCTCCGGCCTTCTGAGAATTTTTCAATATCTCGAGCCTCCGTGTAATACGGTCGGCACAGCGGCGCAGAGACATTTCCCGAAGCATTGTCAGCCTTTTCGGGTCAAAAAAATTTCTCAGGCTGTTTTGGATCTGCGCATCCTTATAGATTTTTCCCGTATTCAAACGCTCAATAAGCTCATCCGGCTCAATATCCACAAGCTCTACCTGATCTGCATTATCAAATACCGTATCAGGAATACGTTCCTGTACGGAATTTCCTGTGATAGAAACAATGGCATCTGTCAGGCTTTCAATATTTTGTATATTAACGGTTGTATAAACATCAATACCACTTGTCAGCAGCTCCTCAATGTCCTTGTAGCGCTTCTCATGGCGGCATACGCTGGAATTTGTATGGGCCAGCTCGTCCACGATAATCAGATCCGGCCTGCGGGCAATGGCGGCATCAAGATTTAGTTCTGCTTTTGTACCTTCTGGCGTCTTATCAAGAAGCGGCGACAAAACCTCAAAACCCTCTGTAAGTGCCCGAGTCGTTATTCCCGTATGGGTATCTACATAACCAATCACCACATCAATATTCCGGCGTTTCGCATCCCGGGCCGCGTTGAGCATCGCATATGTTTTCCCAACACCCGTGGCATAACCGAAAAAAATTTTTAGCTGACCTGCCTTGGCCCGTTTTTTCTTCACATTCATTGTACTTTCATTCAACATTTCCGTCATAAACGGCATCCCTTCATAGACATCTGTTTTATTAATGTAACGGTTCAGCCATAGCTGAATAATTACTTACAAACAGCATAAACACGCACGCCTCTTTTGTCAACAGCAATTACTGCGGCCACAGTGCCTCTAGCGGATACACAGCGTCTTTCTGCGGCTCGCTTTCGCACATTGGAAAGCTCGCTTTTGCTCGCGGCGCGAAAGACGCGGTATAATGTCCACTTTGTGGACATTATACCATAGTTTTTAACAGCCGAGGAATAAGGACTGTGTTAATACAGGGCTTTTGGTATTAATATTGTATAAAGAAACAATGTTTATACTGCTTTGCAGGAACACTTGCCGTTAAGAGCGCCGCCCAGGAGGGAAGGCGCAAAAACCCCCGAAAAATCCGAGGGTTTACGGAAATTCCGGGGGTTTTCTCAGGCTTCTGCCTGAAATTAAAAGAGTAATGTTTTATACGAAGTTTTTTACTTAATAATTATTCGGTTATACCACATATTTACTGTAACTATTCAGCCACGCCATCTCGGATTCACGCAGCTAACGCTGCTCACCGCCGCTATCGCGGCTGAATAGTTACTATTTATCCCTGAACGTATTCAGCGGCAGTCATACCGGCAATACGTCCTGTATTTACGGCATAGCCCATGGAGTTTCCAGGAAGGAGGAACATATAGCTGTCGTCGTACAGAGCACAGGAATCTGCACCTGCTGCATAGAGGCCTGGTACTGGCTCAAAATCATTGTCAATAGCTTCGCAATTTTCATTGATCTTGATTCCGCCAACTGTTCCGTATCCGCCTGGACGGATTTTTGCACAGTAAAATGGGGCTTTTGTGATGGGGCGCATATATTTGCGAGGTTTGTAAAACTCTTCATCCGCTGTATCACAATAATCATTGTACTCGTCAATGGTATCCAAAAGATTATCCACATTAATGCCAGCTTTTTCGGCAAGCTCCTCAATCGTATCTGCTACAAAGAAGCTTGTGCTGCCATTATCAATAGCCATCTGGATGCCGTCCTTGAAATCTGACACATCTGGATTTGTACGAACCAGGCTGATAACATCCACGCCGTTTTTCATATAATGTTTTACAATAGAGGAATCAATGATTGAAAAACCTACGCAGTTTTTCTGCTTTGAAACAGCATTGCTCAAATAGGTTGTATTCTGCATGTGATCCTCATTCATAAAACGTTTTCCATGAGTATTGACAAGAAGATTCGGCTGGGAGAATACGTTTGGAACACTCTGCGGCAGACTGTCGCAGCCCTCAACGCTTGCAGCCATCTCAATACGCACCTGAGATTTCGCCGCGCCGGCTTCCCATGCCATCTTCATACCGTCGCCCATAATGCCAGGAATTGCAAAGTTAAACATATTTACGCCAAAATCAAAACCTGTTTCCTGTTTAATCATCTCTGGATTAGCACCGGCTCCGCCAGTTGCAACAACGGCAGCCTTACAGTTAATTTTTACTTCCTCACCATCTTTATTTGTGGCAAGTACGCCGGCAACCTTTCCGTCTTCCATAAGAATCTTCTTTGCCGGTGTTTCTGTAAATACCTGAACGCCAAGTTCAAGGGCGCGCTCGTATAATTTACGGTTCATAAAAGATGCCGCTCTCGGCCCAATCCCCTGATCAGTTTTAACAATATGCCATGTCGGTTCAGCCTTCGGGAAATAACGGAAAGCGCCTTCAAATTCAACGCCCATATCTTCAAGCCATTCAATCGTTTCTGCAGACTGTGCAAAATATCTTTTTACCAGGCGGGCATCTACCATATAATGTGTGTATTCCATAAACATATTAAATGCTTTTTCTACAGAAATATCATACATCTGGTTTTTCTGATATTTTGTACCAATGCCAAGAGGACCCATACCCATATTGGCAGCGCCGCCGCATGTAGCAGCTTTTTCAAGAACGATAACCTGTGCTCCATCCTCTGCTGCCTGAACAGCCGCGGAAAGACCGGCGGGGCCTCCTGCGATAACTACGATTTCTGTGGTCAGTTCTTTCATTTCTTTCTTACACCCTTTCTTATACCGAAGCTCGTTTCCTCTCCGGCTTTATCATTTGTATCTATTGTACATGCTCACAGGGTGTTTTTTATATCGAATTTTTAACCGAAAGTACATCTTTTTTTGTCATATTTGCCAAACCCCGGGAACCATTTCAGGCGATCTTAAAGTTATCCACAAAACCTCCGGGAAATATTTGAGCTTTTCCCAAAAATCCACAGCTTTTCCACATAAATCGACACAAAAAAGTGACATTTTGTGCATAGTTATACACCTTTTGTGGATAAGTTGTGGATATAAAAATGTTGATAAACAATGGAAGCGCGCATTTTCGGAAAGCTGCATGCCGCGCTGCGCGCAGCTTCACCACGCATGAAAGCTCAGGATTGCCCCGTGCCTGCGGAGTCTACGCTGCCGCTTCGGTCGGTGCTTAACAAGCTCACTGGCACGCAGCAACCGTCCTCATACCTTGGGGTTATCAAATGTGCAGGCGCAGGGGCAATTAAATTTGCCCCTGCGCCTGCACATTTGATAACCTTCATAAATATATTATCTTAAAGCTTTCCTTCAAGCTTAAAAATCAAGGCCGTTAAGCA
>JAGZDD010000002.1 GCA_018369015.1 Clostridiales bacterium
CTGCGTATTTTGCGGCTCGCTGCTCTGAGGCGCCGTTGTCTGGCTTGTCTGCGGCTGCGTATTTTGCGACTCGCTGCTCTGAGGCGCCGTTGTCTGGCTTGTCTGCGGCTGCGTATTTTGCGGCGCCGCTCCATCAGTCTGCTCTGTCTGCACTGTTTCATCAATTCCCGCTGCCACTGCCTGCATAGAATAGCCATTGCCCGACGTTGCCAGCATCACAAGGACAAGGAACAATGCAAACAAACGTTTAAAACGTCCATGTTTCCGATTCATATGTGACATTCCCTCCTCATTAAATAATATGTCTATTTCTTATCCCGGCGCAGGACATAAATCACTACCGTTCACTGACAGAACAGTAAACAATCATCCAAAATTGTCCGCTGGAATATAAATCTTCATGTTCATATTACTCTCAGAGTGTCACACCACTGTCACATGTGACACTTTTTCTTAATTTGTGATTGAATATTTTTTATAGCCACATTATAATAATAGGCAGTAGAATAAGGGGGAATAATTATGGCGGCTACGACATTAATTATAAAAATGCTTGGGGAATTTTCTATACAAAATGAATACGGCCATTTTACTCATATTAATAATAAAAGTCTTCAAATCACCAGACTTTTGGCTTATCTCATAGCAAATAAAGACACCGAGGTTTCCAAGGAAAAGCTTATTGATGTTCTTTGGCCCAATGAAAATGCTGCGAATCCTTCGGGTGCACTGCGCAATCTTGTGTACCGTGCCCGTCAGATATTGGCAGACTTTTTTCCAAAAGATACCATTTTCGGAGTAACCGGAGACACAAAGCCCCAGGCTGCCCAGGAATGTATTTTATTTTCCAAAAATTCCTACCGCTGGAATCCAGCCATTGATTGTGAAATAGATATTTATCAATTTGAACAGTTCATTAATCTGGCTGATAAAGAGCAAAATATAAATGAACAGTATGACTGGTTCCAGAAAGCCCACGATATTTATAAGGGAGACTTTTTGAATATTCTTTCTTCGGATGAATGGGTTGTTTTCAGAAGTGTTTATTATAAAAATTTATATACAAAAATCACGGTCAGTATGTGCCGTTACTTAAGCCGCCAGCAAAACTATGCCGCTGTTATCCGTCTGTGCGAAGCATCTTCCCTTGTAGATCAGATGGATGAACAGATTCATATTGAAAAAATTTTTGCCTATTTAAAAATGAACGCTCCCTCGCAGGCATTGTCCTATTATTATTCTGTTTCGGATTTGTTTACCCAGAAATTCGGTATTGACCTTGGTCCGGAAATGCAAAAGGCTTACCGTGAGATTATCCGCCAGCTCCCCAACTATCACCAGGATATTGGCGGCCTGGAGGAAAATCTGCGCACGGGAAATGATGAAAAGGGAACGTTTTACTGTAATTTTGATATATTTAAAAACATTTACCAGATCAATCTCCGGTCTGTCCGCCGCTCCCAGAGCAAGCGCTATCTCACGCTTTTTACATTAACTGACCGCTCAAGAACAGAAGAAATCACGACAGATCTGATCGAAGAAATGGACAGTCTGTATATTGTCCTGTCAAAAAATCTGCGGAGCAATGATGTTTTTACAAAATCAAGCCCCAGCCAATTTTCATTGATTCTTACAGTTGCCAATGAGAATGGCTGTAAAACGGCAATCACCCGGATTACAGACAAATACGCAAAGAAAAAACTCCATAGCCATGTGGAGCTTCGGGTAGATTATAAATTAATCGAATGAAAGAGCCTCCCTGCTAAAACAGGGAGGCTCTTTGAATCATCATATTTTTTCAGTCTTCATTTCCCAGGAGACGTTTGAGCATATGCGCATATCTTGTCAACTGCTCACAGGCGTCTGTTGTATCGTTGTAATGATGTCCTTCATATTCCGTAGCAATATAACCCTTGTAGCCCGATTCCTTAATAAGAGGAATAATTTTATCGCAAGGCGTTGTATAATCAAACTCATCCTCATCGATATACCAGAATTTACTGTGAATGTATACCGTATTCTTCATCAGCAGAGGCACCCATTCTAAGTGAGCCTTTCCGTAGGTTGCGTAAACATCCTGAACAAAATTCTTCTCAGCGTCAGTATAGGATGCGTCACCCATAAGGGCGTCCTTTGCCTCACCGGCTTTATGACGCTCGCAGATTTCGTCGACCTTTTCCGGACGGCAGCCAAAGTCTTCAATTGCCTGAATTTTATTTAAAATATGAGGTGTTTCTGCAAAAATACTGAAATCCGGCACAACGCCAAGCCATCCGTCGCTGTTGCTCATTATTTCCAGATATTCCTGCCATTCAGGAATGACTGGCGTATGTGGTGCATGAAGCTCAATCGCCAGTACAATGCCAATCTTTTTCGCATACGGAAGCATTTTTTTGTAAATTGCCGGAGAAATTGCATGCTGGGTGCGGACAAGATCAAAGCCCATATATTTTGCATACATCATATCATCCAGGGTAGACTGGATAATTTCATCCTCTGTCAAATCTCTGTCAGAATGTGTTCCCATGTCGATATAGGCGCTGTAGCAAACCGGATGCATTTCATATTTTTTAAGCAGAGCCACAAACTCGTCCATCCATTCCTTAGAAGGATGTGGATATTCCGGAACCATCTGGCTTGCTACAAGCTCAACGCCCGTATATCCCATTTCGCGGCCCCGTTTAAGGCAATCCTCTAATGTCATTCTGCCATTAATATATTCCCCGGATAACGCATACAATGTAAGGCATAATTCTATATCATGTTTTCTCATTGCAAATTCCCCCTTACTTTACCTGTAAAACCTTTGTGTCTGAGCCGTCAAGTACCAGATAATTTCCAAAATATCCGGTATATGGAATACGGTGTTTCATTTTAATTGTCACTTCATGCTCCCCGGCCGGCAGTCCGCCTTCTTTTAAGATAAAGTAACGCGCTTTATCCAAAACAAACCAATATTCCAAATACAAATCCTTAAGTTGAGATAAAAGGCACTGTTTTCCGTTAATGTTAAAGTAAACTGTGTTATCAGGTACTCTTTCCTGATCGACATAAATCTCCAATCCCTCAATGCAGCTTAAAAATGTTCCGCGGTAGGACGGATACTGGCCATAAAATTCATAACCAATCGTCATATCTCCGGCTTTTACATTCGTTATGCCCTCACCGGCACTAATCAAGATCTTGTTATACGCTTGAAACTGAGCCATTTGAATTTCCCCCTTATAATGATATAAATTTTCTTACGTTCTGAGCTTATTATACCGCATTTTATCCCGAAAATAGTTTCGGTTTTAGAAACTATACGCTATTTCGTTTCCTGTTCAGAAATTTTTGCATTTCTTTCATCCACAGCATTAGCGGTTTCCTGCAATCTTTCTGCTCTTCCCACTTTCTAAAATACCCTTCATAGCTGGCAATAATGCAGCCCTTAAAATCTAATGCCTCGAGACGGCTTGCCAGTTCTTCCGCTGCTTTGCTATTTCTGTGAAGCGCAGAAAAATGGTGTTCAACGCATCGGGCAAACTTTGTCAGAATCCCCAAGTCCTGAACGTTTTTTCCCGCAAAACAGCGGCACATGTCTTCAAAGCAGCGCCGGACAGCTTCAGGTAATTGCTCCAATTCTCCCTCCCGCATTTTTCCTCTGCCTGCAAAGCAGTCCAAAGCCATTATATACGCTGCATCCGAAATACCTTTCTCCAAACATTCTATATAGAAGCTTTCCGTCGGTTCTGTTAAAAATATATTCCCTTCCGGCACGATCCCCATCGTATTCCCATTCCCCATTTCCAGAAAATCGATATAATCCTCCCAAAAGGGCTCGCTTAAATGATCTGTGCATATAAACTCTATTCCCAGCCACAGCCCGCGCCTGCCAGCTTCATCAGCCAGAGGATTCCAAAGCTCACGGGGGATTCTCCCCTGCACCCTTAACAGGCCGCAGCCAAGCTTTTTGGCTATATCCATGTCCCGGCACAGCCCGGAGTATATCCCAGCGCTGCCTGAGGCTGCGTCCATAGGCATCATTTCTCCCAGGGCGGGTGTTTCAGCTTGATACAGAGTAATTTGACGGACGCATGATTTATCTATAGTCATCATTTCAGGATAACATCCGTAAACTAATGTGCCAAAATGACCGTCTTTCAGCCATTGTTTCATATTTTCCAGCCATATTTTTCCCGGTATCGGATAACTGTCCAGCATTGGCGCAAGAGCAAGCTCTATCCCTTCATATCCCAACTGATGGATTAAGGCTATATCATGTTCCCAGGAAGATATCTGTTTTCCACAATCCTTTGGGTACTTCCCCGAATCCTCCATAGCGCTCTTTATCTTTACGTCCTCATAGCCAAAACTAAATAAACTTGCCCCCAGCTTAATATCTCCTTTCATATAAATCCCCCTATAGCCAAAATTCCTTTACTATAAACTATGGCAATCCAATTGAATACTATATAAAAATAAAATACCTGCATTTTTAACATCAAAAGTCACTCATTTTACTGCTAATCGTAAAAATTATACCGCAAATACATCATATTTACAACGCTTTTTATATTCTATGTTGTTGACGCATTTGTATATAAAATAATATGCAAATACTTTATTACCATAATCTGGAAAAAAGTAACAGTTCAGCCAGCCGGGAGTGATAGGGAAAAAATTGTGTTTACATGATTTTTTTCCTATTGCTCCCAGCTGAGGGAGCGCCAGGTTATGAGCAAAGGCAGCCGCGAAGCGGCGAAAAGCGCGTTAGCGCGGCTTTGCGAATGGCGCGGGCTGAACTGTTACAAAAAACAAAAGAAAAGAGGATATATTCATGGAAAACACAGTCAATAAACGTATACTTGATTTATGCAAAGAAAGAGGTTACACAATTTACCGCCTTTCCGCCCTTTCAGGTATTCCGACAAGTACTATTACGTCAATTTTAAAAAGGAATAATGCCCCAACGATCCCCACGCTTCAAAAAATCTGCAAGGCATTAGATCTTACACTCGCTCAGTTTTTCTCAGAAGGATTTGAAACTTTAACCAAAACCCAGTCTGAGTATCTTAGTGAATTTAGCAAGCTCAATTCTCACGAAAGAGAGCTTGTCCTCGCTTACATCCGTGGGATCAATGATTCTAAATCAGGAAAGCGCCGTGGCCGGTAAATAACAGGCCATAGTCAATTGCAGGTTATAAAAATATGGCTTTGGATTGTTAGCTATCCGTGGAAAGCACCGATGGCCGTTGCCGGTCAGATGGTGCTGCGTGCCGGCGGCACGCGTCTAGTACGGACCGCAGCGTTGACCCGCCCGTGTAAGCACAGTAGGCGCCAGACCGGCGTATCGCGCAAAAAACGGCTGTTCCGATATACTCTCAATATCGGAACAGCCGTTTTTTAGATTCAACCTTGCTTCGATTATTTTTCATTTTTAAGCAACGCGGACATTAACTGCTCTCAGCTTGCTGTTATCTTTTGGATCTGTCTCTGTATCAAAGTTGACTTTCTGTCCTTCCTCGAGAGTCTTAAATCCATCAACCATGATTGCAGAAAAATGTACGAAAACATCTTTTCCTGTCGCATCATCAGTAATGAAGCCAAAACCCTTCTGTGCGTTGAACCATTTTACAGTACCGTTGTTCATTGCCAGCACCCTCCTTCCTTTAATGTCAGAGAATACGCCCCCATGTATTCTATGATAATTAATTTTCATCCAGATAAAAAAGAAAAATCTCACATATTTTTGTAATTCATTGTAGAACAATAACTTACAAAAATATGTGAGATTTTGTTTTTACCTGAATACATTCTCAGTATACCCTAGAAAACGAAGACTGTCAATAGTCCTGACCTCATATATTATAACAGTTCAGCCATGCTGAACTGCTATAATATATTTTCCGATATGTTTTATCAGTCAAATACCCCGCAGCAGCCAAATGGACATGCAAGCATGTCCGCCTGGCTCGTTGCCCGCGGGAACAAATATAAAACTGCCGACCAGTGTATACATAAAACGTATTTTTTACAGTAATCAGGCTTTTAATGTATCAGCAGTACCAGCGGCCCTATTAATTAAATTAACAATAAGACTGATAGCATCATTCATCGGACTCTTGCTCATCGCCTCAATGTAATCATTTTTGTTGCGGAAAACATATTCAATAGCTTCTTTTAAATTCCCCTCCGTCATATCTTCTTCCTTTAGCAAATAACTATATCCTTGCTTGTCAAAGGATTGGGCATTTAAAATCTGGTCTCCGCGGCTTGACGCTGCCGGAAGCGGAATAAGAATTGCCGGTTTCTTAAGTGCAAGCAGCTCACAGATCGCATTCGCTCCAGCTCTGGAAATCACAATGTCCGCGGCATCCATAATGTCGCTCAGTTCCTTTTTGATATACTCAAACTGAACATAGCCTTCTTGCTTTTCCAGGGAAGGATCTAAATTTCCCTTGCCGCATAAATGGATCACCTGATATTTCTTCAACAGCTCCGGCAGTATATTTCTTACAGCCTTATTAATAGCCACAGAGCCAAGACTGCCGCCAATAATGAGGATTACCGGCTTGTTGATACTGAAATGACAAAAATCCAAGCCATTAAGCCGGTTCCCGTCAAAAAGCTCTTTTCGTATCGGAGAACCTGTAAGCACAGCCTTTCCCTCTGGAAGATAGCTAACTGTTTCAGGAAAATTGCAGCACACCTTTGTGGCCGAAGGAATACACAATTTATTTGCCAGTCCAGGAGTCATATCAGATTCATGGATAATTGCAGGAACGTGACACTTTTTTGCAGCCATAACAACAGGCACCGAAACAAAACCACCTTTAGAAAATACAACGTCAGGCTTGAGTTTTTTCATCAGTTTTTTTGCGTCAAACAAGCCCTTTACAACCCTGAAAGGGTCTGTAAAATTTTTCAGATCAAAATATCTGCGCAATTTTCCCGAGGAAATACCATAGTAGGGAATCCCGTATTCCTCGATAAGCTTTCGCTCAATGCCATTATGGGAGCCAATATAAAAAATCTCATAGCCTTCTCTTTTCAGCTCCGGTATCAGGGCAATATTCGGTGTTACATGGCCGGCAGTACCGCCACCGGTTAATACAATCCTCTTCATAATATACCGCCTCCTGCAAACTCACACAAATTATTGATTCTTTACCTTATACTCTTTTAATGCTTCCGCCAGCTGCGCCGGACATGATGTTCCGCGGCCATTGCAGTCGATTCCCTGAAGCCGCTCAATAACTTCATCCACCGACATTCCTACAACCAGACTGGCAATACCCTGGGTATTTCCATGACATCCACCAATAAATTGACAGCTTTTTACTATATTATCTTCTACCTCAAAATCGATGGCCCTTGAACAGGTTCCTCGGTTCATATGTCTCATTTGTTATACCTCTTTTCAATATTATTATAATATTTCCACTTTGATATTATAACAGATGTATCTAATGAAAGCTATAATTTATCTACCCATCCAGGAAAAAAAGTGTTAGAATAATAACAGTTCAAAAATCTGAACAGCTTATCCAGAGTGAGCACACTCCGACAAAGCAGAAAGAAATATTAAAAGGAGTTTTTATTATGCAGACTATCGGTATTATCGGGGCTATGGAAATCGAAGTGACAACACTTAAAGAACGCATGGTACTCAAAGAAATTATAACGATCGCTTCTATGGATTTTTATAAAGGCACTTACCATAACAAAAATGTAGTTATTGTCCGCAGCGGTATCGGGAAAGTCAACGCGGCGATCTGCACTCAGATCCTCGCCGGCCATTTTCACGCCACAGCCATTATTAATACAGGCATTGCCGGCAGTCTCCAGGCCAGCATTGACATAGGCGACATTGTTATTTCCAGCGATGCCCTTCAGCACGACATGGACGCGACAGAATTTGGCTATCCATTAGGCACAATTCCTCAAATGGAAACTTCCGATTTTAAAGCAGATCCAACACTTATCAAAATCGCGCAAAACGCCTGCACGAAAGTAAATCCTGATATTCATACCCATGTCGGCCGTATTGTCAGCGGAGATGCATTTATATCTGATAACACCAGAAAAGAATTTCTGAAGGAAACGTTCAGCGGATTATGCACAGAAATGGAAGGCGCTGCCATCGCCCAGGCCGCCTGGTTAAACAACATTCCCTTTGTAATTCTCCGGGCTATTTCTGATAAAGCCGACGGAAGCGCACAAATGGATTATCCTGAATTTGAAGCAAAAGCCGCACAGCATAGTATCAGCCTTGTGGACGAAATGATTAAAAATCTATAATTGGCAAATACACCGCCTCAGAGTATAAAGTTGTCAAAGCAATTTTTAGTGATACTCTGAGACGGTATATTTTGTCATTTCTTTCATGTGCAGTCAACTAGACACAAGTGCCTTCCAGCTATTTCAGCGCCGCTTTAATCTTAGCGGTTATTTCTTTAAGTTCGTCCGGTTCTGCACTTCCAGGATTCCATGCAATCGTTTGTCCATCATCTTTATACCTTGGTATAATATGAAGATGAAAGTGGAAAACTGTCTGGCCAGCAATTTCTTCATTATTCTGTACAATATTCATACCGTCACAGCCCAGGCTTTCTTTCATAGCTCTGGCTACTTTTGCGGCTACGACAAATAATTTTGACGCTGTCTTATCATCAATGTCAAAAATATTGCGAAAGTGTTCCTTGGGCAGTACAAGTGCATGGCCTCTTGCAGCGGGAGATAAATCAAGAATAACCCGGAACATGTCATCCTCGTAAATTGTCGAAGATGGAATATTACCCTGTGCAATCTTACAAAAAATACAACTCTGCTCCATAAAAAGTACCTCCTAAATATCACCAATTTTTCTCTTTTATTTTAGTTGCCATTCCTTCATATTTCAAGAATTTTTTGCCACAGGCCACTGTAAACATTCATGCCGCGCTGGGCGCGGCTCCCTAGTCAGCGGCATAACTGAATAGATAGTTACGTAAATTTTGCTGCCACCTTTATAAATATTGCTATAAACATCGTAATCAGCAGCATTTTGTCGTATTGTGCGAAAGCTTATATTTGCTGAACTGGCAGAAACCATGCTACATTTATTATGAACTAGTTTTGTATGAATATTTGGAAAGGTGACGTATTATGGAACAAATCAGCTCTTACATATCCGACACATCGCCGGAATATATGAATATCGCACAGATTTCCCACGAAATCAGAAATCCTTTGACACTTATCAACTGTACGCTCCAGCTCTTAGATTGCCGTTACCCGCAATTAAAATCGGATGATTTATGGATTCAGTTAACAAATGATGTAGACTATCTGCGTCAATTAACACTCTCCTTATCCGACCTCAACCGCTGCAGCCATGTTACCTTTGCCCCGCTCAACATGAACCAAATGCTTAGCAGCATTGCCAGGCAATATTTGATTTTAGCCCAAAATCAGGGCAAGCATTTATCTGCCGTTATCCCTGACGAATTGCCAGTCATTGCCTGCGACGAACTAAAAATACACCAGGCATTAATTAATCTGATAAAAAATGCCTTTGAAGCCACGCAACCAGGCGACACCGTTGAGTTATGCGCTAAATCAACAGCCAAAAGGCTAATTATTTCCATAAAAGATACTGGAATTGGTATATCCCAAGAAAATTTGCCCAAAATATTTCAGCCATTTGTTACAGAAAAGCAAGGCGGTACCGGACTTGGCCTGGCAATCACAAAAAAAATCATTGCTGCTCATAAAGGCTCTATCCAGGTTTATTCCCGTGAAGGGATTGGCACTAAGTTTGTTCTCTCCCTTCCAATAACTCAAAAGTAAACTCAACATCAGAAAATATAATATCGTCTCCAAAATGAACCGGTGTCGGTTTCATTGGAATAATAAGCTCTCCATTAATAAATGTTCCATTAGAAGAATGAAGATCTGTCAGGTAAAATTCTTTTCCTTTATATTCAAGACGGGCATGTCTCCGGCTCACCGTAGGAACTGTAATCCTGCATCGGTTATCTGCAACCTCCTTTCCTATAATCGCCGGAAAGCTTGAAATATATAAATGACCGCAGAGCTGGGGGTTAGCACTTTTTAGTGTAATCTCCGGCTCCCTCTCCCTTAAAATAGTCGTTTCATTTGGCTGTCCGCCAAAGCTATAGGAAACATAATCCTCCGGTTTCCAAAAATCTTCCTGCTGTTCCCTCTTTTTTCTGACCATTGACCACAAAATACCTGCTGCAACAGACAAAATTATAAAAATCAATGTAGCCGCCATAATCCATAGGCGGGGAACCGCACTAAAAAGCTTTAGACAAACACCCCCGGCTCCAAGCTCTGCCAAACAGATAATTCCCATAATAGCAGCAAACCGGACATGTTTATTTTCCCACAGTTTTTCTTCATCATCCTCACGATTTACATGACTCTGTGGCGTTGGATTTCCGATTTTATCTAATATTTGTACGGTTCCTGAATCACTACCTCCTTCCTTTCCTGAAATTTCCCGGATATTTTCATTCACTTTGGCATAATTGTTATTTTCATGGAACACTTCCTCATTAATATCGTTCACTGCTCTTTTTTCTTTTTGGAGCTCTCCCCTGACATTGCTCTTATATCCTTCCAGTACATATTCCCTCAATTTTTTTAACGAATTATTTTCATTGCAGGCCAAATGGTAAAATTCATATACCCGGCGTACAGCTTCACTCGATGTATAATCCACAGCCTTCAAAAACGCGGCAGCTACATCCTTCAGCTGCCTGGGAACATCCCCCTTATAGCCAGGATAATAAGTAAAAAGATACCTGTCTTCCTTACTCCAGTAAATACTTTCCGGTTCCAGAAGAATATCGTTTTCATCCATCAAATATTCATCAATCTCATCAAGCGCTCCCAAAAGGCTGGCCGCAAAGGCATCGATCTGTTTTTGGCTAATACCTTCTTCTAGTTGCTTTTTCAGGCTTTCTTCCGAAGGTATATCATAATAGTAACGGCCAATACCATCTTTACTGCGCAGTTCAAAAGGTAAAAAGAATCCCAATATATTATTTTGTAATATTTTTATCCCATATTTATCTTTGTCTGTACCCTCCTCAATATCCATCACCAAATATGTATGATAAATCTCCTGTTCTAAATGCGGTCGGCCCATCATCACTCGCCTCCGTTAAGCTCTTTCTGAAATTCCTGTCCATAGATCCATTTGCGTATATGGACCCTTGCATATTCCCCCTCACAGGCGACTGTCGAAAACGTATGAAACCGGGATAGATCTAAAAGTGTTTTTGGTTCACCCACAATTCTCCATGTGGCTGTATATAAATGAGTTAAAATATTTTTCTTACATAAACCTAAAGACTTTGATATTTCCAGCATAAGAAGCTGGGCTTTAAGCTCCGGCTCATATTTTTTTGAAACCTCCTGTATAATCGCATCACTGCTGCGCTTTTCACTGGCATGTTCATTTTCAATATATAGCCAGCAACATTCCTGGGCCATACGGTTTACATATACATTCAAAATATATTTATCATGGAGATAAAATATCATGTAAAGCATTGCAGCCAGAACAAGTATTATTATTGGAAATACAAGGGCGGCTTCCACTGTATAGCTTCCATTAACGCAATATTGTTTTTTCTCACGATTCTTCATAAATATACAACTCCCATATATGCCGCAAAGTAGAAAGGAACAAAAGGCAGCGCTGATTTCCTTGAAAGCTTTTTAATAATTAAACCAATACATGAGAAAATAAAAACCAGCAGCAGGCTTAAAATAAAGACTTCAACGCTTTCTGAACCTTCTAACATACCTCCGGCTGCAGTTAATACGATTCCGTCGCCAATGCCAACCTGCCCTTTACTTATCACACTGGCGGCTAACACAATAATTCCTGGAAACATTCCAACTATTGTATCAAGCCCTGCTTCCAAAATTTGATCCGCCACAGTGCTGGTATCCATCAATACAGCTGCTGCGTCAATCGCTTCCACTGTTTCGATCGTCACCGCCGTTTTGGTGCCTAAAGCCTCAAAAAGTATCGGAAGCCCTCTAAGTAAGACAGTTATGCCGAGCAAAATCAGTGGAAATAATATGGGAATTTTCTTCACCTTCACATCAATAACCGCTAAAATACCAAGAATCATCGCGCCAGTTAATTTGCAAATCCATTCTAAATTTTCCAAAATTATCCCATCCTTTCCACAGCCACATTATCCGCACCGGCTGCATGGCGGCAAAACACAATCTGGTGTTAAGATCATTTCGTAAACTGTCCTGCTAATCCCTGAACACTGTGACGAACAATGGTATCTGTTTCCCGTATCTGTCAGATACACGACTGCTAACTCCCCAGCAGTGCCGCACAGCTCGCAGGGATAATATTTACCTCCCTGAGAATTTCTAAGCTCTCCAACTGCCGCTGCATTTATTCCGTGCAGGGAAAGATCAATATAGGCACATTCTCTTGATCTATGGTAAACAACTCCGTTTTGGGCTACATACACGACAGTTCCTGCTTCATCATCTTCATCACTATCACTATTCAGCATTTTTCCGCCAATAAAAGCCCGGCTGCGCAGTTCCATAGATAATCTGGTCATCCCTACATCAAACACGGCAAAAGCAGGCTTTAAAAGACAGGAGAGCGAAACGTTAATTTCCCCGGACTCCTCATCATAGGATGTTCCCCAATAATCAATACCTGCCATCCCTCCGGAAATTTGTGAAAAATCCAAATCCGACTTTCCTATATTTAATACAAGATCCGTTAAAATATCATCCACAGCAAAATTTTCCTTATAGCCATGAACACTGGAGGAATGGATGCTTCGCGCTGCCGTTGTCAGGATACTCTGTCCGGCGCCAAGGATGTGCATAATATTCAATAATGTAAACACGCCAATTAAAAAGAATGGCAGTACCAGCGCCGCCTCTACAGTCATAAGAGCGGGAAAGGGGGCAAAACGGAGTGCCCTTTTTTTACAGAAAACGTTCCTTGTAAATATATGTTGATGGAAAATATCATTGATTTTTTTACTGGCTTGGGCTTTAAATCTAATTTTGTTTTCTTCTTGGTCCTGGAGAATCCGCTGTATAATTTTGTATGGTTTATAAAAAAAGGACACTCGGTTTTACCTCCTCTCCGCTTCAAATTCCTGCTCATTTAATAGGCAATAGATTTACGGACATGATGCTCATACCTGGGCTTTCCCAAGGTATTATGGAAAAATACAGGATAAAATATAAAGTCTGCGCAAACAGATATGCCAAAGACACAATTAGATAATAGAAAGCTGCCGCAGCCTTCTTCCAGACGAATATTAGCTTCAATAATATTCATCAAACGGATATACTTCTTTTCTTTTGAAATACTTAAAAGAAGAAGTCGCAAATAATCTTCATAACCAAGCCCTTCAGAATTATTATCCGCAGCCGCATATCCAGATAATTGTGATATTCCAATTTTTGTGAGCTGCTCTAAAGATAATGTCCATGTACTGTCGCTTTTCATTAACGGAACCTTCCCGCCGCCCAACAAACATTTACAGTCGACCAAAGCCTCCCCATACGCCCAGGCTGCAATAATTAAAAGATAAAAAAGTTCTTCCAGAAAGGGCATAAGTACGGCGGAAGCCAGCGCTGCGGCAACTGCCCGGACGGCCGCAGTTTTTGTACCGCTTTGCATAAGATATACCATGTTCATTATCATTCTTATAAGGGAAAGGCGGTTCACTGTATTTTGCAGGTTAGCCGCATCAGCCTCCCGGCCGGATAATATGTACTCCACCTCGTAAGACAATACTGTAGAATCGTCAGTCCTGTCCTGCCCGGCTGCATTTTTAAAAAAATCAATAATATAGCAGTCTACGAGAAATTCGTTTCCTGTATCCTGAATGATTCCTGCGACATCCAGAGAATTATCTTCTAATTCATTTGTAATATCCTTATAATCCATAAAGCTCCGTATAGAAGACACATTTTTTTCAGGAGAGGTCAAATCTGAAAGGCCTTCAGATTCAAGAACAGCCTTTGAAACCTCACCATCCATAATAAGACTTAAAATCGGATATTTCAGCATTTGTGTCAAACTATCCCTCGGATCATCTATCTTTGATGTATTTTGTTCCTCCCCGGAGGGATCGCCCGCCTGGCCGTTTTGTTCCGATTCCTGAGCTGCATTCTGGGCAGCCTCCTTTTGGGAATCGGATGAAATTCCTACCTGGTTAAGCCTTGAAGTAAATTGATCCTTCTCATCTTCTACATCTACAGAACTATTTCCGCTGAGGCGATCTAAAATTTCTCCCACATAGTCACTCCCTTTTTTTACAATCATTAAGTCAGAAATCTGCTCCTCAAAATATCTAAAGTCTTCAGCCCAAAGATCAAGTTCCCCATCGATTGTTACGGACTCTAATTCAGGCATTTGCCATCGGACACACAAATCTCCCCTGTCTTTGCTATATCCACAATTTTCGTTAATAAACTGCTGTAAAAAAGCTACATCATAGCCATCTCTCTCGATGAGGTACAGGCCATATCTGGCCTGTACCTGAGGTTGATATTGGGATAAAAAGGCTTCACAGGCAATCGCGCAGGCAACCTCGGCTTGCAGCCGGACTGCACTGACCCGAACAGCTTCCAGAGCAGATAATACCACAGAAATGACTGCCAGAAAAATCATAGAAAACACAACCGAAATATAAGCGCCGCCGCTAAAATGGCCTTCTGATTTTCTTCCCACATTAACCTCCTTAAATTATACAGAATTACTCTGGCTGGATATTTTCTTAAAAATATTCTGTACAATAGCCGTAAGCTGCTCTTTAAAAATAAGCACAAGGCTTATGAGAACCACAAGTATAAGAATAATTTCAACTACGCCTACAGCATCCTCATCACACCAAAATCCTGCCAACAATTCCAACATTTTTTTCGCCTCCTTCCACACAATCGAAAGCATTAAAACAGCTTAACAGTTACACTAAAAGTTCATTGACATAAATGCAGGAATAATGATAATAAACATCATCACACCAAGAAGGACAACCATAGGAAATAATAGCTTTGTTCCGGCCTCCTCTCCAATCCTTTTGGCATTCTCCCTTCTTAAAATCACTGCCTCATCGCCGGCATCCGTCAACATTCTGCCCATTCCCCTGGCTCCGGTTTTTACGCTCTGAATTAAAATCGAGCTAAACTTTAAATACTGGCTTGTACCGCACCGGCGTCCAAAATTCTCATACGCAGTGATCTCCGCTATTCCCTGTTTCATTTCATTAGCAGCTACGAGCATTTCTTCGTAGACATATCGTTGCTTTCCTCCTTTCTTAAGATTTCTATTGTAGTCGGATATCATCCGAAACCACGCAGCCTTTGATGTCATACCTGCCCCCAGCAAAAGTACAACCTTATGTACAAACACCGGATAATCGGAAATAAGCTGAGCTGTTCTGCATTTTTGAGCTTTGGCGCAGCTTTCTTTTTCCCTAGCAAAAATCAACACTACCGCAATCCCCCCAAGTATAAGAATGATTCCTGACGAATTTTCCCCCTTTTCCGACCAGACTACCTGTTCCCCGTTAATATAATCCGGCAATACCAAAGAATCCTCCCCCGCCGTCTTGCTTTCCTGGTCAGCCAGAGCTTCGGTAATTGCTTCTTTTCTTTGAATATTTTTATCCTTTACCTCAGGCTCCACGATAACATCGAAATTGTATTCCCATGTTTTATCAAAGTATGTACATACTGCAGTAAGCTTTACCGGCACAGCCTCCTTAATTTCCTCATTTTTAATTGTTCCGTCCATTCCTATAATAAGATAGTCGCTTGACTCCCATTGTACGCCAACCGAATAGCCTGGAATTTCCGAAAAAAAATTCAATTTGTCTGTAATATGTTCTAACGATATATTTTCTCCAAGAATATTTTTTTGAATATAATCCTCACATATTTTTTCTAACTCTATAACTCCAGCTTCATCCAGCCTTTTTTCACCAACTACGACAGAAACATCTTCCCTCCCATTTTCAAATTCAACAGTCAGCTCCACATTTTTACTCCCTTCTCCCTGATTATTTCTTGTGACATAAATGCCATCCACAAGAATTTTCTGGCCATTTTGACCAAGCAGAAGCAGCAGGGCAGCTACATTAGCTCCTATAATAACAATCAGAGCGTGGCTTATATTTTTAAGATAGCATAACTCTAATATCGTTTCAGTTTTTTGTAAGGGGTAAAGCTCCCTGAGTGCCGGAAGTCTTTTTAACGCATATTTCTTGAATACAAGATCATAAATGAAATATGCAGGAGGATATAAAATCCGGTATATTCCCCGCATATGGTACAAGTCCTTTAAAGTGTCTGCCCTGTACCTTGAAAAAATTATGATAACTCCTATACTAACCGCGAGTACTCCAACACAAAAATATATCACTTTGCACCTCCTCCCCTACACATGGATATCAAGTATCCTAAAGCCCCCAAAAACAGCAGCAATATACACGGCAAGACATATTGTCATAAATATTATTCCTGGGATATTACCGTAAAGCGCATCCATAAATCCCCCGGAAAAGAGCCTCATATACAGTAAAACCGCTACAGGTATAACAACCATTAGTTTAAACTCATTGCCCTTTGCACTGACTAAAGTTCTAATCTCGTTTTCACTCTCAATTTTCGTCTTAATAGTTTCCACACTGCTTTTTATGATCGCCGTCATACTCCCTCCGCCTCTTTTGGCAATTGCAATAACCTGAGAAAAGTTTTCAATATCTTCCACCATGCTTCTTTGGGCAAAATCCTCCATACATTCCTCAATAGTTATATTCATATCAAGTTTTCTTTTAATCACTTCAAATTCCCGCACAATGTCATCCTCAGGACGATAGCTTAAAAGCAGCTCTTTCGATGCCTTTAAAAATGCGTATTCAAGTGTACTTCCTGTAGATATGAAGGAATAAAGTAAAATAATAGCATCCTTAAACTGTTCCACAAGCCGCTCACGGCGTTTTACAATCCGCCGTCTTCTTTCTAAAAAATACATAAATATTAACGCAGGAATAAAAAAAAGAAAGCTATACAAAGAGTTATAAAATAAATACCCAACAGCAAGTAAAAGAGTGCCGGTACGTCCAATGAGCCATATCCATTCCCGAAAACTCAAATAATATGTATCATAGTCCAGCTCCTGGAAGTCTTCCTGCAGGGCTTTTCTTCCACATATTTTAATCTTTTTTCTATGCAATGTTTTTTCCTCCCATATGCTATTACTATGAAAGCTATCAAGTGGACAGGCACAGGGGCAAGTTTACTTGACCCTGTGTATGTATATTTGATAACCCCAAGGTATGAGGACGGTTGCTGCGTGCCGGTGTTGCTAAGCGCCAGTGTTGCTGCGTGCCGGTGGCACGCGTCTAGCAACGACCGAAGTGGAACGTAGACCGCTTGTCCAGCAACGACCGGAACGAAGTGTAGACCACGCGTCTAGACCCACCGGAGCGGTAGCGGAGACTCCATAGGCACGGAGCAATCCTGGCTTTCATCCGTGGTGATGCCGCGTGCAGCGCGGCATGAATGTTTACTATGAAAGCCCCGGAAACTCTAAAGGCAATCCGGCGGCCAAAAGCTTCTGTACATGCTTTAGAGGATTTCCTGTAGCTTTAAGCCTTCCTATAACCTTCGACGTATCTGGTTTCCAAAAGCCTCCTCCGTTTTTTGCCAGCGAACCATAGGTTCCGCTTTCCCGGACAAGAGGTTCCTCCTCAAAACAATACAACGGGTTATAAATAATTTCCCCATTTTCATAGCCCTCAATTTCTGTCACCTCAAGGACTTTCCGTGTTTTATCCCTAAGGCGGCCAAGGTGAATAACAATATCCAGCGATGACGCAATCTGTTGGCGGATCGCTTCCAGTGGAATGTCGGTTCCCATAAGCACCATTGTTTCAAGTCTGGACATCATATCTCTGACAGAGTTGCCATGCCCTGTTGACAGACTGCCATCATGGCCCGTATTCATCGCAGACAGCATATCTATAGCCTCCGGTCCTCGGATTTCTCCAACAATAATACGATCTGGACGCATACGGAGAGAAGATTTAATCAAATCCCTGATAGAAATTTCATTTTCGCCGTCCGCATTGGCATTGCGCACTTCCAGCCGCACAAGATTTTCAATACCTTTAATCTGCAGTTCAGCAGAATCTTCAATAGTAATGACTCTCTGATCTGAAGGAATATAGCCGGCCAGGGCATTAAGCATCGTTGTCTTTCCTGAACCGGTAGAACCTGAAATAAATATGTTATATCCCGCAATGACAAGCTCTTCCAGAAACCTAGTGGCCTCCAGGCTCAAAGATCCCCAGCGCACAAGACGGTCCATAGTAACTGCTTCCGCGCAAAACTTCCGGATTGTAAGTATGGGTCCATCAATTGCCACAGGCTTTAGCACCACATTAACACGGGAGCCGTCCTCCAGACGGGCATCTACAATGGGCGAGGCTTCATTTACCTGACGGTTAGAACGGGAAACAATCTGCTGGATCACATCCTCAAGTTTCTCTGTCGATTCAAACCTTTTTTCCCATGGGTAAAGTCTGCCGCCCTTTTCATAAAATATCGCTCCGCCTCCATTTACCATAATTTCCGTAATATCTCTGTCATCAAGCAGTTCCTGCAGAAGATCCAGCCTTCGTATCGCGTTGAACAGCTCCTGCTTTAATGTCAGCCGGGTAACAATACTCATATATGTTTCCTGACTTTTCGTCTGGATTCTGGAATCAATAATCTGCATAATTTCATCATCAGAATATTGCCGTTCCGGCGGCATATCTCCCATAATCTCAGCTCTCAGATCCTTTTTAATCTCATAATAATCCATCACAGGTTCCTCCCATTGAAACAAATTTTATTTTGTCTGCAATTAAATGCTTCCCCATAAATTCCAAAGTATCCTTAAAATGCCGGCATACCTCCTCATCCTCCGGCGTCCAGGGAACATAAATTTCTGAGCAAAGCTCCAAAAGACACAGCCCTGGCACTTCATTGCCAAAATTAATAATAATAAAAGAATATCCAGACTGGCGGATCACCTGTTCCAGCCAGTAATACCACTCCTCCTCCCCAATTTCTTTTAAATCGTAAGGACACAAAACAGGAGGTATAATATCTAAATCTCCATCCTTTTGAACATAATCCTCCAGGCTCGCTGCCGGCTTTGATTTTACCGTACTGCCCGAGCCAAAGGTTCCTGAAGATTCAGCGACAGCTAAAGGCTCCCTGTTCAAAAAATCTTTATGTTTTACACATTCCTTAATTGCAAGAATCAGTTCTGAAAGGCCTTTGGAGCTGTTGCTTCCCGAAAAAAATTCTTCCAGGCTTAAATATAATCCATGGCTGCTGCTTCCCAGCTTTTGAGCCAAAGACCAGGCAAAGCTTCTCTGAATACGCTTATTTTCAGGCGAATAAACACCGATTAGTTTTACTTGTGTATTTCTTAAAGATTCAGGATGAATTAGAAATTCCCCCCGTGCTGCACACACATCGAGAATGTGGTCATAAATCTTCCGGGCAGACTGATATTTATCAAGAATATCCACCGGATCTTTAGTATTCCCTGGGATCTTCGCCACATCAATCCCCCGCCCCTCATTAAGATAAATGACTGGAGTCCGCTCCTGTATAGCAAGACTGCTCCCCCTGCCCTTTTGTATATCTGCAAAATAAATTAAATTAGCCAGAAGTACCCCGGGCTCTTCATCCTCCTTTTCCATAGATTTCAGACCTGTATAGGTCCGTACAATAAATGGTGAGTATTCCCTATGCTGAATATAACTATTGAGCCGGTTCAGATAAATCTCATCCGGGTCGCATATGTATAATAAAATGTTCTTCACGCACTTCCCTCCTCGTATAATACGCTTTCAGCCCGGGCCCCGTGCGGCACTGCCATGCGTACACACAGATTGCCCGCGCCCTCCTTAAATCCAGGTTTTACCTCCGGCTTAAATCCAGATTTTAATTTACAGGTGTCCTTCCTATAAGAAAATAAATACATACCCCCAACGCGATACACAGGGAAAAGTGTACAGTTTCTCCTTTCTCAGGCGATTTAAGGTCATAGTACGGCCCCAAAAAATGTTTTGATTTAACTTGACAAATATAATGGAAAAAATTTTTCAGACGGGGTAAGAAATTACGGTGCTTTATCATTAATGTAAGTGAAATAACAGCTCCAATGAAAAAGGCTGTTATCAGAGAAAAGATACTTCCTTTAAATCCGGTAAAAGCTCCGGCTGCCATAAGCAATTTTATATCCCCAGCTCCCAGCATAGACAGCCCGTAAAGCGGAAGGAGCAGGGCAAAAGGGAGAAAACAACCTGCCAGGGAATCTTTAGCCCCCCAAAGGCCACTCTCATAGGTATTCAGCCCAATGCCTACCACAGCGGCAGGCAAAAGAAGAAAATTAGAAATTCTGTATGAATCAAAATCCATCCAGACTGCGGCAGACATTACTGCCAAAATCAGGCCATCCATAAAAAGCTGCAATCAATCACCTCTTTAAGTTTTGTTTATAGTTGTGGGAAATTTATAGAAGCTTTAATCTTTTGAAATGAAATAGGAACTTTTTAGTAACAGTTCAGCCAAGTCTGCGCACTTGCTACGCTGACCGTCAGAAAGTGAAGCAGGAATGCAAAAATCCCATCGCCGCAGGCGATTTTTAATGGATTTTTGCAGGTAACAGTTCAGTATGGCTGAACTGTTACACTTTTTAAATATTTTGTAGAAGCTTATGTTGTAATCTGATTATATACCTTTACAATATCCATTGTAAACCCCTGAATTGCAGAACATTTCGACATGGTTCGACAGCAGGCGCCAGCAAATTCCATAAACCTCCGCCAGAGCGACAATGGTGTCGAAAAGTTCCAGAGAAACACGCGGATTTCGATGGAAAATCCAAAACAAGAGGCTGCAGCTCCCCAAGCTACAGCCTCCCTCTATTTCTCAATTCAATTTTCCTTCTCTGGAACGTATCTTTTACATCCCAGCTTTTTTCTCACAATTTTTGTTCCTGCTCTCAATCGGCTCTTAATCGGCTTCACATAGTCAAATTCAAAGGCAACAACACCGTAGGCGGGTACGTCAAAAACGAGAGAATAGTCCTTGTAATCCCACGGTGTTCCCGACGCTTTAATCGTTGTCATTGGGAAACAGCCGCTTCCGCCAAAGTCTTTTTCATCGCTTGTAAAAATCTGACGGTATTCCCCTGGACACAGCGCGCCTACACGATGTTTTTCATAAGTGACCGGAGAAAAATTAAAATGGAATAAAAGACAGCGTTTTTTGTCTTTGGTCATACGGCAGAAGGTCAGCATATTATGCTCGGCATCCGCGCCGTTAATCCACTCAAAGCCGCCTTCATGGCAGTCCAGCTCGTATAAGGCCGGATGGCCCTTATATAGATGGAGCAATGCTTTCATATAATTATTAATTTGACGGTTTGCCGGCTCATTATCGAGAAGATACCAGTCCAGGCTGCGCGCCTCGCTCCACTCTCTAAATTGTGCAAAATCCTGCCCCATAAATAAAAGCTTTTTGCCCGGATGGGCCATCATTAAACCGTAGGCGGCCCTTAAATTGCCAAACTTATCAGGAAGCTCGCCAGGCATCTTGTTAATCATCGAGCATTTCAAATGAACAACCTCATCGTGGGAAAGCACAAGAATAAAGTTTTCACTGAAAGCGTAGCTAAAGCTGAAGGTCAGTTCATTTTGGTGGTATTGTCTGAAATAAGGGTCTGTTTTCATATATTCAAGAAAATCATGCATCCATCCCATATTCCATTTATAGGTAAAACCAAGCCCTCCATCCTCCGCAGGCCGCGATACCTTTGGAAATGCCGTAGATTCCTCGGCAATCATAATAGCTCCTGGAGCCCTCTTATCAATGATAGAGTTTAAATGCTTTAAAAATTCAATCGCCTCATAATTTTTGTTGCCGCCGTCTTTATTTGGAATCCACTCGCCAGCCTGACGGCCATAATCCAAATACAGCATGGACGCTACGGCGTCAACTCTAAGCCCGTCCACATGGAATTTTTCAATCCAGAATAACGCATTGGCCACAAGAAAATTCTTTACCTGAGGCCGTTCATAATTGAAAATATACGTTCCCCAGTGGGCATGTTCTCCTTTGCGGGGGTCCGGGTGCTCATAGACGGCCTCGCCGTCAAACCGCCCCAGTCCATGGGCGTCCTTCGGGAAATGTGCAGGCACCCAGTCCAAAATCACGCCGATTCCTCTTTGATGAAGATAATCAATCATATACATAAAATCCGAGGCATTTCCGTACCGGCTTGTGGGCGCATAATATCCCGTCACCTGATACCCCCATGAGCCGTCAAAGGGATGCTCGGCAATACCCATAAGCTCCACATGGGTGTACCCCATGTAATTCACATAATCCGCCAGCTCCGGCGCCAGATCCCGGTAGGTACGAAAGCCGCAGTTAGCGCCGGTTTCATCCTTTTTCCAGGAACCAAGATGAACCTCATAAATCGACATGGGGCGGTCAATCGTTGCGGCATTTTTCTTATATTCCTGCCAGGGCTCGTCATTCCACTCATAACCAGAAAGATCTGTAACAACAGAAGCCGTTTCCGGACGGAGCTGTGCCCCGTTTCCATAAGGGTCCGCCTTAAATAAAATATCGCCGTTTTTCGTTTCAATAGCAAATTTATACAAATCGCCAACCTTTATATCCGGTATAAAGCCATCATAAATTCCCGACTTTTCAACCTGTGTTAAAGGATTTTCTCCGGCCGTCCACTCGTTAAAATCCCCGACAACGCTCACCGCCTTAGCGTTGGGCGCCCAAACGGCGAAGTAAGCACCCTCAGTTCCTTTAAAGGTTGCAGGGTGCGCCCCCATTTTATTATAAATTTCATAATGAGTTCCGGCATTAAATAAATAAACATCCAGATCTGTAATCTTATTAACCATAAATTTCCTCCTCGTCCGGCGCCGCTTTCCCTTCTCCTCTATAACAGAGGTATCCGGCTGCTTCCTAAGCGCGTTCAAGCCTGAACACTTTTGCTCCGTTAGGTTCAATGGAAATATCCAGGTTATCCCCCTGCATTTCCACAGCCTCCCCTGTCAATAGATCTTTACAGCTTTTCCCGGCAAATGGAAGCTTAATATGAAGCCCTGCTTCCTGTTCATCATTATTTAATATTGTTATGCAAGCCTTGTCCTCATACACCCGGGCGTACGCATACTGGCGGTTGGTAAGCAAAAGTTCCACCTGCTCCCCTTGCTCAAGCTCCGGACAGCTTGTATGAATATGCGCCAGCTTTTTTATAAACGTTTCAAGCTCTGCATTAGGCTTTTTTAAATCCTTCAAATCGATTTCCGGCCTTAAGCCGTCATCACTGCCGTTTTCCTTATGGCCCTCGATCCCCCACTCTGAACCGTAATAAATGGAAGGAATACCAATCGTCGTAAACAAAAATGCATAAACAGGGAAAAGATTCTTTTTATTTTCCAATTTGTTGTAAATGCGGTCCACATCATGGTTATCGACAAAATTGTACAGGCGGGCATCCTTGCATATCCCATAATTTTTATCATACAGCCTGCGTATGGAATGGGCCATTTCAAAATAATTATGGGAATTATGTGCCGAAAAAATACCTTTGTGCAATTCATAATTCGTCACCGAATGTAAAGTTTCATTGTTGGCCCAACGCCCGTAATCTCCATGAATCACCTCGCCCATAAGCCAAAACTCCGGCTTAACCTCGTTTGCAAGCCGGCGCAGCCGTTTCATAAAATCACAATCCAACACATCGGCACAGTCCAGACGTATACCGTCAATATCAAAGGTCTCTACCCAAAACCTTACCACATCCAGCAAATAATCCTTTACTGCCAAATTCCCCATATTCAGCTTCGGAAGCTGGGGATAGCCGTGCCACGATTCATAGGAAAAATCATCGCCAAGAGGGCTATGGCCCCCAAAATTCACCCAGCAATACCAATCCTTCCCCCATGAATTTTCTCTCTGCTCTATCAGATTTTTAAAAGCAAAAAAATCTCTGCCCGTATGGTTAAAAACGCCATCCACAACAACCCTGATTCCTGCTTCGTGGCATTTTTTTACCCAGGCGGCAAAATCCTCATTCGTTCCAAGCCTGCCATCCACCTTTTTATAGTCTGTCGTATCATACCCATGGGTAGCAGATTCAAATAACGGCCCTATATAAACTGCTGTACAGCCCAGTTCCTCCATATGAGGAATCCATAAGTTAAGCTGTTCAAAGCCCTTTCCATTCCCCTGATAATCATTTTCCTTTGGTGCCCCACATAATCCTAAAGGATATATGTGATAAAATACTGCACTGTCATACCATGCTGCCATACAAAAAAACCTCCATTTTATATTTCTCAAACATAAATACCATGCAAAAACTGATGAACAACGGCAAAGGCCTGCTCATCGCTGATCGAATCGCCGTGCCCGTTATCACGGCCAAACCAATATAAAAGATAATGATTCAAAAAGCCGATAAATGTAACTGCATACTGTTCCTGGCGGCCATTCATATTTCCAATAATATCCCCGGCCTGCTCAAACAGTCGGGTGAACAGCCGATGCTGATGTCTGCGTATCCCGGCGCTGGCTTTATAGGAATCGCTTTCCTCCCCTGAATACATCATACTCATAACCAGCTTATAAAATTCTTTATTTCCAGCGACAAGCTGAAAATAAGTCTTTGCCGTTCGGTATAATGTCATTGGCAAATCCCCTTCGTAGACGGCCGCAGTCTCAAGCGTATCAGCAAAGGCCGAGTAATACCGGTCAATCAGGCTCTCCAAAAGCCCGTATTTACTGCCAAAATAATGATAGAGCGTCGGCTTCGTGACCTGCGCAGCCTCGGCGATCTCCTGGACGCCTACCGCATCATAGCCCTTGGCATAAAACAAATGCAAGGCACTTTTTAATATATTTTCACGATTATCCATGTGCGCCTCCTTGTAAATAGTATACCAATCGGTATATATGTTGTCAAGAAAAAGAGCCTAGGCTTTGATAAATAATGTAATTATCCAAGCCCAAGCTCTTTTATACATCATATTACATGTAACAGTTTGGCCCGCGCCATTCGCAAAGCCGCGCTAACGCGCTTTCCGCCGCTTCGCGGCTGCCTTTGTTCATAACCTGGCGCTCCCTCAGCCGGGAGCAATAGGCCCCAAATCGTGTAAACACGATTTGGGGCCTATCACTTCGCGGCTGGCTGAACTGTTACTATTACATTAGATAACGCCCTTAAAATCCTCCGGCAAAAGCTTAAGCATGTCGGCTTCTTCATATTTGTTATCTAATACAGTCATAAACAAATTTTTCATATTTCGTTTATCCAGGTTAGCGATACCTTCATCGACCACAGCCATAACGTCCTCATAGCCTACAACATCATTTTCCTGGCTGTGCTTTTTAAAGAAATTTCTAAGGACAATCGCAGCCTCCGGCGACAGCTCATAGCCGCGCTTTTCAATATAGCCCTTAGCCAAAGTTACAAGCTCCATTTCATTATACTTTGAAACGTTGATCACATTCAGAAACTTTCCTCTAAGCGCCTTGTGTTTCTTCCAGAACTGCTTTAATTCTTCCTGAAGACTTTCAAGAACAATGGCTACATCTTGATTTTCCTGGTTGACAAACGCTTCAATCACAGCCACAGAGGCGTCGGATAATTCATCCGCGCGCTCAATAATCAGGCAGCCTCCTGAAATCTTTGAGAAAATCATTGAGAAATCCTGGCGGTTAAGCTCCGCAGCTTTTGCCCGGACGATTTTATTTTTATCGCAAATACCGTAGGTATTCAGCGCCTTGGCAATGCCAATCGCAATCTGCGATTTCATCCCTTTATCATTACTTAAAACAACAAAATTAATATCGTAAGGCGCTAAAACATCATAGTCTGAACCGGCAGTTTCAAATTTGGTCAGCGTCATTGCCAATTGCTGGTGAACATTTTTTACATCGGGAACTGTAGCAAATATATTTTTTACAGTCTGAGGAATGGCTACATTATCCTCCATAATCTCATCCTCGTCTTCGTCTGCTGCTCCCTCCGGGCCAAAAAGCTCCGATAAAAACTGTTCATCCTCATCAGAAATCTGTACATGAACCTGTTCGTCATCCATATACTCATCTTCAGCGTCCAGATCGTCCTCCAGCATTTCCCCGGATGGCAGTCCGCCAAAAACTGCCTGCTCTAAAAGAACCTCGTCCTGATCCTCGGTCATACTTTCCAGGGCCTCTTCAACCTCAATGCCATCGTCTTCAGCTTCTGCCTCCACCGCTTCTACATCGATTCTTTCATTTTCCGCCTCTGCTATTTCGCCTTTAGTCTCTGTGATTTCATTTGCCGCTTCTGCGCTTTCATTTTCGGATACAATGCTGTCACTTTCTTCTTTACCATTATCCTGTCCATGATTCACATAGGCAGGCGCACCAAATATTTCAAAATCAGTCTCACCCGGACCTGCTGCATCCTCTGAATGGCTCTCATCAAACATAGCCATTAACTCAGGGTCGTCTGTCGTTTTTGAATCCAGCACCTCATCTACATCATCATCCAGATCTTCCTCAGTCAAATCTGCCGCTGGCAGATCAGCCAGCATAGCCTCCAGCTCATCAATAGGATCTCCCGCTGCCACAGTCGTATCCTTTTTCAAAAATTCAGGCATTTTCGGACGACCAGAGCTTTTTACTTTGTCAATCCCAGGGGTATTTAAAATATCATTCATCAGCTTTTGAGACTGCTCAATATCTTCCTGAGCTGTATTTTTCTCTAATATCCGCTCTGTATCGGAAGCTGCTCCATTTTCCGGGGTATTCTCACTGTCGTCATCTTCCAGATCATCCTCTTTAAGTCCGTTCAAAGCAGACCCGCCCTCGCTCATGGCCCCAAAAAGCAATCCGGTATTTGACATAGAGCCGGAGCTGTCGCCGCTGCCCGGCATTTTGCTTTCCATGGCTTTTTGTATCATTTCTGTATCAATTCCCGTATCGACACCAGCAGACTCTAAAGCATTATAAGGGTTAATCACATGAACGTCTTCAACCTCAGAAAATTCTGTAGACGCAGGCTTCGGATTTCTGCTATCATAACGGGCGCGACGGGTCATCGCCGCTTCCCGGCTATCCTCTGAGGCTCTTGCAAAGTCTTGCGCACGGCTCTCATTTTCCAGCTCCATTTCTACAGTTGTCATTTTCGGAAGGGCCTCTCCGGTCAGTTTGCACTTTAAGGCGATCGCCTTATCAACATATTCACCATGGCCAAACCACAAAACAATTTCATCACATTCATGGATACATTTTTTTTCTTCCCCGGCAGCCTCGTAAAGCGTCGCCAGTTCAAACGCCCACTCTTCAATATATTCATAGTCCTTAAGACGCTCCAATGTATCAATGAGTACCGACAGGCGCTCGCCTTTTCCCTTGTCCAGGCGGTAACGCAAAATATAACGGTGAAGATCTCTTGACGCTACAGAAATAAATTCCTTATAATAATACTCCGCCTCCGCATATTCACCCATTTCAATATATAAGCTTGTAATAAGATCCAAAATTTTTCTATTCTTCGGAGAACGCTCATAAGCCCGCAAGAAAACTTCCTCAGCGACCTCATACTGTTTTTCATGCATATATACTTCTCCGATCAGGCATAAAATCGGAGGATTTTTTATACGGCCTGCGTCAACGCCCTTAACAACAGCCAAGGCTCCGGCATAATTATCATTAAGAATAAATGCCTTCACGCGTTTCACTAAATCCGCTTCAGATACTTTTTCCACGCTTTTTCTCTCCCTTTCGCATATTTAATGTAACTATCCAGCCGTGCGGCTGATGCTGGCAAAAATCCGAGATGTACGGCTGAATAGTTACTATTTAATAACCCCAAAGTATAAACACGTTTGCTAAACGTCGGTGCTGCAAAACGCTAACAGCATTTGTCTGGCAGCAAGCTTCCTTCTTAAATGAGTTTATCATACTTAAAAAACCTTGACAACCTTGAAATTCCCGTCCGCAGGCCCGGCCGCCGCTGCGTGTTACTGTTCACAGGTTCCTGCAAACAGTAACATTCGCGGACTCATTTAAAGTTTTTGATTCGCACCCGTAACTTAAGCTTCCCTCTTTATTTCCTCCCGCACAATTTCATGCTCATCAAAGGGGTACCGCTTACCGGCGATTTCCTGATAATTTTCATGGCCCTTGCCGGCCAGGAGCACAATATCGCCGCTTCCCATAATTTTCACAGCATGGCAAATTGCCGCCCTCCGGTCCTCAATAATCTCATAAAATCCGTTCTTTTGCAATTTAGGAAAATAAGGGGTAAGCCTTATGATTTCTTTCTCAATATCACGAATAATTTCCAAAGGCGCTTCATATCTTGGATTATCCGTTGTTATAATTAAATGATCCGCTCCCATAGCAGCCGCCCGGGCCATATCTGTCCGCCGCAGCCTGGAACGGTTCCCGCCGCAGCCAAAAATACATATCAGACGGCGGGGATTATACTGGCGCAATGTCTTTAATATGGTTTCCAATGATTTTCCATTGTGGGCATAATCCAAAATAAAACAGCCGCCGCAGCATTTCCCCAGCACCTCGCAGCGCCCGCAAACCCTTACATTTTCAAGGCCTTTACGGATATTTTCCCATGAAATATCCATGTGACGGGCCGCGGCGACAGCCGGAAGTGCATTTTCCACATTATAGCTCCCCGGAAGGCTTAAAAACAGCTTATGCTCATCACCATTTTTTCTGGCAATAAATTGCGTTCCAACCCTTGGTTCCAATATATTTTTAAGTTCCCGCGCCTCCCAGTCAAGGTTAGCGGCCATTGTCTTTTTCGTCGGCTCGCCAGGGGCCAGAGGAGGCTCTTCTCCCAAAGCCGAGCATCCTTTGTCGTCTAAAATGCCAAAGCTTTCCAGACAGCAGTTACAATTTTTTATAGCCTTTATAACATTGCTGTCTGTTCCGTTGAAGATACCAACATGGCATTGGGAAAAAAGCTGTCCTTTCCAGTAAATATATTCTTCAAAGGACTGATGTTCTCCCGGGCCAATATGATCCGGCGAAACATTTGTAAAAATAGCGTAGTCAAAAAGCATGCCGCACACTCTCTGGCACATGAGCGCCTGAGAAGAGACCTCCATAATCGCCGCCCTGCAGCCGTCGTCTGCCATCATACGTAAATATTTTTGTATGAGATAAGATTCCGGCGTTGTATTGGCCGACAAAAAATGATGCTTCCCTGTAAATATCCCAGTCGTTCCAATAAGGCCGGAGGGAATATCCGCCCTATCTAAAATATTTTTTAATATTCCCGCTGTTGTTGTCTTTCCCTTTGTTCCTGTAATTCCGATGAGCGTCAGCTTTTTTTCAGGATAACCGAAAAAGGCTCTCGACATTTCACCAAGCGCCTTCCGGGTATTTGTTACCGAAATAAGACATACATTTTTTTCCAGGGCAATATCTTGCAGCACCTTTCGTTTTTTTGCTGAAATATCCTGCTGTATCACCACCGCACCCGCTCCCCGGGCCATAGCGTCCTTTGCATAGTCATGTCCATCCAAAGCATAACCCTTTAAACAAACAAAAACTGACCCGGACACATCTTTTCTTGAATCATATATAATATCGCTGACCTGAATATCCACACTTCCACAAATCAGACGGTAAACCACATTTTTCAGCAGCCATACTAAAAGCATTGCACCACATCCGAAAAACTTCCGCTTTCTAACACAATATGCGCTTTTATGGCAAAAAGTTCCCCGGCGCACATCCTGGCAGCGCCGCGCACAGAGCGGCATGAAAATTTAAATGAAGTCAAAGACCTCCTGCTCAAAATCAATTTTTACGTATTCCATATCATCAATTTTAATATTAGAATAGTAGTCCACAACAACTGTCTGAACCTTTCCGTCGATCATTTTTTGTCCAAGTGTATAATTCACATCAAACATTCCTGAAATCGCGGGAGTTGCCCCACGGGCCGGAACAATCATCTGTACATGGTTTGTTTTCAGCAGCTTAAAAATCGGTTCCCATATGTAAATATCCTTAGCAGCCCCAAAGGGATTATCAATAAATATCACTTTTCCGCTGGAAACGCCGTCTCCGTCTTTGGAGTAGAGAGCGGAAATATAATTGATGACAGCGATAAGGAACTGGATATAAATTCCCTGGGACTGTCCTGTGCTTCCCACTGCCTCCTCATATTTTAAATAGCGGCTTTGCTCATGGATACGCTCCCGCTTATATAAATTCAGACGGATCCGGTTCATATCCGTGACAATGACGGAAAATAAATTTTTCCACGCCAGCTTTTGCCGTATATATTTGAGTTTATCATCAAAATCCTTGTACGAATCTGCATTAACAACAATCGTATCAATATATTCGGACATGCGCTGTTTATAAAATTCCTCACGGACATAAGGAATCTTTAGCTGAAGCATTGGCACCAGCTGTCCGTCCAGCATAATCTTTGAAAGCCCTGGAAGCCGCTCCAGCTCTGTCTTAATATCAAGGCATCTCTGAAGACATTGATCCTCAAAGCTTTCTTTAATCTGGACCATATCCTTAATCCCCTGATGGATCCGATCTTTCTCAAGCCGTATAATCTGGACTGTTTCCCGGATATTTTCTTCAAGCTCCCGCGCCTCATCGGCATTTTTCGGCAATTCCATATGATAGCGGATCTCATCCGCCAAAGCGGATGACTTTTGCTCTAACATCAGATCCGCAAGCTGATCTCTATGTTTCTCAAATGCTTCCCGCCTTTTAACTTCTTCATTTTTTAACCGCTCATACTGCTCTAAAAGCTCCTCACAGCGTTTGCGAAGGCCGCTTCCGTCGGCATAAAAATCCCGGGTCATATTATAGGTCACGTGGGCCGTGCGCATGAGCCGTTCCAGATCCTTTCGCGTATCTTCAATACTGTGAAGCTCCCTGCCTCCCCTGACGGCTGTTTCATTGGCCAGGGTAAGCTTTTGCCGCATATTCTCAAGAGCCGCATTTTGTTCTTTCATAAAGTAATCATAATTTTTATCCTTTATATCCACAGCCTCAAAGCTTCCATACTTCTCTTCAACTGCCAAAATAGCATTTTCAATCCGTCCGGCCAGCCGGTTTTTATCCGCACGTACGCCTTCCGCAATACGGCTCATTTCCTGAAGTTCCTCCCGAAGCTGCGCAAGCTCCTCCCGAAGCCCTTCAAGCTCCTTTGGCAGACTTGGCATGAGCGTACCTTTTTCCCGCATTTGCGCAAGCTCCTCTAAATCAATCCCCCGCTCCAAAATAAACTCTTTAAGCCTTTCCATAGTCTGCTCATAGCTTTCGAGAAGCTGGCGCTTATCGTCCATATCCATATGCTCTTTCTCAAAAGCATCCTTAAGCCCGCAAAAAGCCGAATCAATGTCGTCGCTGCTTTCTAAAGGCTTGGCAGCGCCGCCTGTTTCACCGCGGTCAGCGTTTTCGCCGTTACCTGCTTCACCGCCGCCTGTTTCGCCGCCATCTGCCGCGGCTGCTGCTTCTTCGCCATCTGCTTCCTCTTTAGCAGGCTCTTCCTCACTTTCAGGCTCATAGTAGCCGCTGTATATTTCCTGCCACTTTTTCTCCTGAGCAGCGCGCTGGCCTTCAAGAAATTCAATACGTCTGCGATCCCCGGCAATCTGACGATCGCTTTCCTCTATCGAAATTTTTAGTTGATTTATTTGAACATTTAAAGAGCGCACCTGCTCGCCATAACGTTCCTTCCGCTGCACCGCTTCATCGAGGTCCTGATTCTTTTTTGCAATCGCTTCAAGCGCCTGGCACTCCTCCTCAAGCTCCTTCATTCTTTCCGTCTGACGGGCAATATTTTCCTTTTCACTGTCAATAAATTTTTCCATCTCAGAAATTTCACCCGCAAGAGCGCTGTCTTCTTTTAAAAGCTCTGACAGTTGTTCACGATTTTTAGCTGCAACAGCTAATTTATCCACATATTTATCGTAATAATCCACGATAAACTCACCAAGGTACTCTGCGTCCTCCACATAGGTTTTGCTTGTGTCTTCAAGGCGCAAAAGCTCCCTCCTAAGCTCATCCGCCTCACTTTTAAGCGCCTCCCGGCGCTGCTTTACTTCTTTTTCATCATAAAAAAGACGTTTATTTTTGGACAGAAAAAGCACATGCTCATCGATCGTGGCTTCATTGCTGCCAAGAACCACATCCAGGCCGACAATCGGATAAAGGTTTTCCCCAAATTCCTTTTCTTCCAAAATATGATCCGCCGCCAGCTTTGTAAAGCCCTCCTGAACAATCACTGAGCAGGGCAGATAAGGCATACGTGAAAGGAGCGCCTGGCGTTCCTTAATATCCAACCCGGCAATATAATCGCTGCCAAGCATACAGGTTACGCCATGGCAGCGGCGGATATAGTCCATAAGCTCTTTAAGCCCCTGATCTGCAAGCATTGGCTGGAATGAAGAAAGCTGGTCATAAAACGTCTTTATCCTGCTTGCTTGCCTGCGTTTTTCAAATAAGTCGACAATAATCCGCTGCCAGCGTTCATAAATGACGTTTTTCAGTTCTCTGTAATCCTTTGCATGATAAACGTCCATGAGTTTATCCGCCTTGGCTTTTTTTTGCTGCCAGGCCTTCTCAAACAATGCAAACTCATTGTCCGAAGCTTTCAGGCTTTCTGATGTCACCCGTATAGCCTCCCGCCGTATTCCGGCCTCGTGAATACGCTCCTTCGCCTTTGCTATATTCTCTTTTTTAATGGAAATATTCCCGGAAATATTGCGTCTTTCAATCTGGTTATTTCTGATTTCACGCTCGCTTCCCTCAACAAGAAGAGAATTTACATTTCCGGCCAATGCCTGGATTTGCGCAAGAAAACGTTCTCCGTCGCTCTTAGCCCGCATAAGCTCGCTTTCCGCTACGGCCAGCTCCTTTTCCATAGCGCTCCTGCGGCTCTCATTTTGACGGTATTTCGTTTGTTCAAGCTCCAAATCCTTTTTGCATTGCAAAAGCTCGTCTGTCCAAAGCTTTTCATTCTTTTCAAAATAGTGTTTTTGCTGCAAAGCGTAGCTGCGAAGCCTTGTCAGCAGCTCGCCGTGATCTTTATATGAATCGTCAATGATATGGCGGATGCCTTCCGCCTTTTTCTTGTATTCCACATAGTCTATATAATTGTTAATACTCTGCTTCATGTTCAATTCAAGACGCTTACTGTCCTGGCGGGCGCGCAGCTTCTGAATTTCTTCGTCATATTTGCCGGTATCGGCTTCACAGGCCGCAAGACGGTCCTGCGTCTGCTGAACCTTTGCCGTTTCCAGCCTTCTTGTAATCTCCCCGATTTTTCCGGAATACAAATCCTTTTCTTTATTCGCCAGGGCAACCTCCTTTTCCTTTTGACGAAGAACATTGCTGGCCGTATTATAGGTTTTCACCAAATCCAGATAAAAATTCTGTTCTTCCTTATAAAGCAGGTCAAGAGTTCTGATACGCCCGGCAAAGTTTTCCAATGCTTCTATCTGGTATTCATAGCCGGAAATTTCTTCCTTCTTTTTTGAAAGCTCCAAAAGCCGGTCTTTAATTTCCATTAGCGTTCTGGCCATATCTGAATGAGACTGGCCTTCTGCTTTCATCAAAAATGCCTTCTGGATAATTTCTTCAATCAAAAGATCCTCAATGACTTTCCGGGTCGTCTTAAAATTCGACTCGAACCAAGTGCGCACATGGCCCTCTGTTTTATTAATCCCCCGGACAATTTCCCATGCGCTTTCATAAAGCCCATACCGGCTTATAAAGCGCTGATATTCGCCCTTCCGTTCAAAAATATGGACATTGAGGCTGTAATCGCTATGCCCCAGCGCTTTAAGATAGGCGCGAAGCCCTCCGTAGGTGATACGTTCCCTGCCATTGCGCAGGGGAAGATTAATAATATCATTGTCATTATATTCCCGATAAAAAATTACATAATTAAAATAATCGATGGACGCAACATCCCTGGACTTTTCGCTGCTGCCGTCGTCCTTTGCCTTCCGGGCGCAAAAGCCTGTCAGCATGTACTTGTAGTCGTCCTTAATATCCTTTTCGTCCAGCTTCCATTCCACAAGAGAATGAATGGTCGTACTTCCATCCCCGGTCCTGAAAAGCTTTTCAACAGGCTGTTTGTCGTCCAGGGTACAGTTTGGAATTAAATTCTGGAACAGGAGAAGCATAAGTACGCTCTTTCCGCCGCCGTTTGCCAAATCATACAGCGCGTTTCTCCCATCAAAACGCATAACGAAATCATCATAAAACTGAGTGCCAAAATTATATTTTACATTATTCACACGAATCCGGTTAATGTGAGGCATCACGCTCCTCCTTTCCGCTGTCCGCCGCGCCCTCCACGGCATCTTGGTATCCCCTTGCGGGGTTTTTGCTGTCCACCGTGTTCCCTACGGCATCATAGTATCCCTTTACGGGGTTTTTGCTGTCCGCCGCGCCGCTTTCCTGCGCTATTTTCCAGGCTCCGGCCGCGATTTCATACAACCGCCCCCGGCTGTCCTCATAATAATTTTCCACAAGCGCCTTAAAACGATCCTTCGCATAATAACGGCCGCCTAACTCTGTGAACAGATTTTGCTCTATAAGGAAATTAAAAACGAGCTTTACAAATCCTACCCTCGTTCCCCGGGCAGCCTTAAGGCTGGACATATCTTCATTGTTTGTCGTCACAGGCATATCTTCCCATAGCAGCGCAATCGTACGGAAGCTCTTTTCTTCCACCTCATTTTTCGTAAGAACCTCAAGTTTTGGAACAATTTGGTACAGCGCGGCGCTTGTCTTTTCAATCACATCCTCCGGCCGTACATATTCCCTCTGGGAATAGCTTCCAGAATCCTGATAAAACAGCGTCACTGTCTGAAAAATAATAAAATAGGCGAGAAAAAGCTCTTTGTTAAGCCGAAGCCCAATAAGTTTTTTCAGCTCATCATTTGTAAATCCAAATACCCGGTTATTATCCCCGGAAGTCAGATAAAGGGCGTAATTATATTCGTACAGCCTTAAATTCGCTGTATGCAGTAATGTGTCCAAAATATCCGCCACCGAAGCATTGGACGAAAAAGCCTCATACAGCTCCACATGACGGTTCTTGGAAATCTCCTCCCCGGTAAGCAGCAAAGAAAATATTTCCATCGCCTTATCCAGATTTTTATGCCCCATCAGCTTTCCCTCCTGTCAACGATTGAAAAATGTATATTTGAAATCTGCGCCCCTGAGCTTAAAGTTATTAAATCGTCAGGAACAAACTCCAAATCAAATACAAGCCCGGCAAATTCTCCCGGCAAGCTTTTCTTAATATACTGCGCCATAATCCCCTCAAGAAACGTGTCCTGGCTTTCGCAAACATGTCCAAGATCGTAATGCTTTTTCTGGCTCAAATGGACAATAAACGAAAAGTAGTCCCCATTTTTCAAAATATTATCCGTAAATTTCATTTCATACATATGATTTAAAAATTTCAGATCAAAGCTTCCCCGGGCTAAAAGCTGCTCAAACAGTACCTTCAAAAAAATATCAAAATTCGCCTCAATCCGCGCCCCCGCCGCGTCATCCTCATAAACATAGAGCTGCTCCCGGCCTTCGGCTACATTTTCGCCCTTTTCCTGTTCATCCTCTTTATATTCAAGCATATGATCCAATTGATATAAATTCAGCGTTTTATGCAGGTTCATAGCCAAAAGAGGAGACACAAAGGCTTCCAATCCATCCATACAGTCCTTTTTTACCATCCGTTCCAAAAAATCATCAAAATAGAACACATTTCTGAACCGGTTGTTTTTCGCCTTCTGTATAAGCTCATCCGCCTGTATTTGAAGTGTGGTACAGGCGGACAGCAGATCGCCATGGCGCCTTATTGCCCGCTTCAATTCACTGTCCAGGGCATAAATTTCCTCTATTTCCCCCGGAACCGCTTCCTTTTCAGCTTTCAGAAGCGCCTTGTCTACGAGCGCCTTATTCGATTCAAAAAGCCTTTGTTCCTCCTTAAACCATGCAAGGACGCTTTTTGAAAAATCATCCAGGGCCTTAACGCCGGCAAAAATATTTTGCGCAAGCAGACGCATAACTTCATCCCTGCGTACCATCAGACGCCCTACCTCGCCGTTGATTTGGCGGGCAACGTCCAGCGCTCCATTAAAATTATTCAGCCGTATCATTTTTTCCAAAAGAAGCTGCTCTGTCGTAATCTTACTTTCGTCCTTTACCTCTTTTGTATCAAGATAAAATTCAATAGCATCCCCGGTAATAAAATAAACAAGAGTGTCATCCCTGAACCGGCTGTCAATGAGCTTTACCCTGGCGCGCACCGTGCTATGCTTCTTTGGATCATAATATGTATAAATAAATGGCCGTCCATCGTTGCACAGTTTATCAAAAATATATTGAATAAGCCCGCCGGCATCATCTCCCGGAATTTCATCCGCAAGAAAATCCCGCATAAACTGTTCATACATTGGATAGGTCACATCCCGGTCCTTAAAATGGTTTTCTTCAATAAAAAAACGCAAAACAGCCAAAACGATATATCCCATATCCAGACCTGCATACTGGCCATCCTTATATTGGGCCATCGTATTCTCCGCAAGTTTAAAAAAAGGATAATATCGTTTCAGGTTTTGCATTCGTTCCGTATGATGACTGATAATATCATTCATCAATGTAAAATCCTGTGCCAATTTCAATTTCCTCCGTTCCCACAGCAATGCCGGAGCTTCCCCGCAGCATATGGGGGCCACCAGCAGGGGCAATCCTGAACTTTCATTTATGGCAATACGCCGGATGGCGACATTCCCATTTTCGTAAATTTTATTATATAGGATACGGAAGATAATGTCAAAACTAACTCTTGACACAAACGATTGACGTTATATAGCAATATACAGGCGTTCAGACAGCGAAACTGTCATAGTAAACGGACATGCCGCCTAACGGCGGCATCACTATAAATGAAAGCCAGGATTGCTCCGTGCCTGCGGCAGTCTACGCTGCCGCTCCGGTCGGTGCTTAACAAGCGCCACTGGCGCTTAGCACCCCGCAATCCTGCCCCAAGGTATTCGGACTTTCCGCTGCCTACGGCAGGTCTACGCTTCGCTCCGGTCGTTGCTAGACGCGTGCCACTGGCACGCAGCAACCGTCCTCATACCTTGAGGTTATCAAATGTGCAGACACAGGGTCAAGTAAACTTGCCCCTGCGCCTGCCCACTTGATAGCTTTCATAGTAAACTATTTTTTAAATATCCGGCCAGATAATCTGCGATACGTTTTGAATATTCATACAGAGGCACTCTGCAAACCGCCTCATAATCATCATTAAGGTCTTCGGGATTTCCAAGTTCCGCATGGAGCATGGGCCTGTCCGACCTGGCAAGAGCTGATATAAGGGCTTTCTGCCCGGCGTAAAGGCGGCTGTTAAGCGTGGCTGCCACAATACTGGTGGATGTCTCTGCCTGACGTACAATTCTCTGTATTGTTTCACAATCCGGGTCTAAATCTACCGCCGCACCAGTTCCGCCTAATTGATCTGCCAGCGTATCCGAAAAATTCCACTGTTCGGATGTTTCATTAAAAATACCAGTAACAGATGCCGGCCGTACGCTCACAAAAAATGGACGCTCTCCCAGTGTAAATCTGTGTTTTGCAGGCGCCAGTGACTTATCAAGCGTGATTTCCAGAAACCTTTTTGCAAAATCTATCCGCTCTTTTGCCTCAGTCCGCGCCTTAACCGGGCGGAACTGTCTGAGCTTTTCCTTCGCCCAAATCACATGGCTTACGGCACGGTCAATAATTTCTTCAGATAATCTTCCGTCGTCTAAAGCCGCCCTTACTTCCCGGATCGCGCTCTCTGCCGCCAAAGCTGTATGAGATATAAAAATCAGGTCAATGCCGGCGTTTAAGGCAGCGACAGTTCCCCGCTCTATGCCAAAGTATTCTTTAATAGCATTCATTTCCATGCAGTCGGAAATAATCAGGCCTTTAAATTTTAATTTATTTCTTAAATATCCTGTAACTGCCGTTTTGGACATTGTGCAGGGAATACTTTCTCCGCTTATCGCCGGAACAATCATATGCGCCACTGTCATTGCCGGGATTCCATCTAAGATCAGCTCGCGAAACGGAATAAGCTCGCACTTCTCCATTTCTTCCAGGCTTTTATTCACCTTTGGCAGCGCGAGGTGGGAATCCTCGCCCGTATCGCCATGCCCCGGAAAATGCTTGCCGGAGCAGAGAATGCCTGAATCCATATACCCCTTTGCCGCAGCCCTCGCGCACTGAGTTACTGTATGAGCATCTGTTCCAAAGCTCCTGGCACCAATAACGGGATTATCCGGATTTGTATGGATATCTAAAACCGGAGCCAAATTCAAATTAATACCCATATCCAACAATTCCTCTCCCGTAATCCTGGCACCCTTATAGATCATTTTAGTATCGTTTGTAAGCCCCTGGGCCATAGCCGCAGGCATGACCGGCGACGGTTCAGGAAGCCTTGACACCCGTCCGCCCTCCTCATCCATGCTGATAAGCGGATGAATACCCGTTTCTTCCCGAATTAACGTGTCAAGCTTTTGGGTCAGCTCTTTTAGCTGACGCCTGGATTTTATATTATGGGAAAATAAAATTACATTTCCTGCTTTCCTTTCCCTGACAAGTTTTTTAAAATCTTCTGACGGTTCTTCCCCAGGAAAGCCAACCACAAAAAGCTGGCCAATCTTTTGTTCCAGAGTCATATGTTTAATATCCATAACCCCTCCTGCGGTTTATCTGTAAATATAATATGCAGACTTTATTTCGGCAAACATCTTGCTGTCCTGGTCACATTCTTCAAGAATCGTACGAATGTCCGCATTTTCATCCATCAGTTTGCGGTTTCCAAATAAAAGCTCCATATGCGATCTATGTCCTTCTTTATAGGGCGGAAGAAACTCAAATTTCTCTGGATAACAATTCCTGAGTTCATCGAGCAGGACTATTCCGGTTTTTACTGCTTCAAAAGCTTTATAATCGGTTATATGGATCTGCACACCCTGGCAAAATGTATCTTTGTATTTGGAAGCTGAAGGCGTAAAGAAAACCGGCCTGAAAATCACCCCTGGCAGCTTCTTCCCGTTCATACGGGAAGCAAATGTGTCTGCCTTTACAAAAGGAGCGCCCACAATTTCAAAAGGCACGCTTGTTCCCCGTCCTTCTGATATATTTGTTCCTTCAAAAAGGCAGGTTCCCGCATAAATCAGCGCCGTATCAAAACGTGGGATTCCAAGGCTTGGCATAACCCATATATTTCCCGTATCAGGGAAGAGCATATCATGGTTCCAGCCCTCCGCTGGAATGGCAGAAAGCTTAAAATGATACCCCGACTTTTCATATATCATGTTTGCCAGTTCTCCGGCAGTCAGTCCATAACGTATACATAACTCATACGCTCCTACAAAGCTCTCCTGGCCTTTTCGCAGGAGATTTCCCTCAACCTTTCCGCCAAGAGGATCCGGCCGGTCCAGGATCACCATTTCTCTGTCATTTTCCTCACAGGACTGCATGGCATAATACATGGTTGATATAAACGTATACCAGCGCACGCCAAGATCTTGAATATCATAGACCACCGCATCAATATTTGCCATCATCTCAGGCGTCAGACGCCTGGAGTCTTTTCTATAAAGGCTGTATACAGGAATTTTCGTATGCTCATCCACATCATCCCCAACAATCTGGCCCGCCGCCTTATCACCCCGGACGCCGTGTTCGGGGGCAAACAATGCTGTTACATGAAATTTTTCAGAAAGAATATCCACTGTGGACCGAAGCTTCTGGTTTACACCAGATATAGACGTAATCAGCCCCAGCCTTTTCCCCCGAAATATGTGCGCATATTTTTCAATACAATCAATGCCATTTCTGACCATATCTTCCTCCCCCGGCCATCAATTTAATTCCGTTAAAATAATTTTTTGGTCCTCTGGATTTACCATAAAGGCCTGCGCGTATTTCTTCCGCGCTATACAGCCATTGCAGCGCATAAGATTTTCGTAATATTCTTTATATCTGAAATCCCTGCTGTTTACTGCAAACCAATGCTCAGATATCGCCTTTTGCCACAATGAAAATCCCTCTTCTGAAACTTCCATATATACATAGGGAACAAATTCCGCAGCATCCTCCCAGTTCTGGGCATAATAAGGCCCTCTGGCAAAATGCGCGGCCTCTTCCCTCACAATCCCATGAAGGCCTGCAAAAAACTGGGCATCCTTCACGATAGAGTGGGTCAGCGCGTGATCTTTATGCATACTGTTTTTCCAATGAGTCATCAGCGCGCAGGGGCGGTATTGGCGTATAAGGTCACATAGCTGCATACGAACCTCCTGGGTATCTGGAAGCTCACCGTCAGCATACGGAAGAACAACTGCTTCTCCCCCAAGAATTTTGGCAAATTTCTCTGCCTCTTTAACCTTTTGTTCCCTATACTCCGATACTGACATGTTGGGTGGGTTCCCACGCTCCCCGCCGGTCATAGCCACTGTGACTATTTTATAGCCCTTTAATGACAAGGTTGCCAGTACTCCGCCGCAGGTCAGCTCCGCATCGCCAATATGCCCTCCGATAGCCATAACTGTTTTTTCCATAAACTACATCTCCTATAACGTATCCTTAATTATTAAAGCTCTCATTGCAAAGCGTTTTCCTCATATCCGCCCATGTTCTTACAACTGTGAATCCGGCGGCTTCATAAATATTTCTTGCCGGGTTATTTTCACCAGTAAATAATGTCATAAAGGACGCCCCCATCGCTTTGAGCGCCGTACACAGCTCACAGAAAAGAACTTTGGCAACACCTTTTCCCCGAAGCCTTGTTCCTATACCAATCCCTGCAAAATAACCTCTGCCGTCAAATGCCACTTCCAGCGGCCCGGTAAATCCCTGTACATGCCCGTCTAAAACCGGAACAAGAACCGGCCTCCCTCCTTGGGCAGCCGGGGCTTCTGATAGAACTTCCTTCTCCCATAATGGATTGCCCAGTTCTTTTAACACAGCTTCCATGCCTTTATGAATATTCTTATTATATATTTCAAAGGTTATTCCCTGTGCCTCAAGCTCCCTCTTTTTTTTCACTATTTCCGGCTCTGGCACATAGTTTTCCAGTGAAAGGAAGTAGCTGTTTTGTACGGCAAAGGTTTTATAACCTAAATGCTCAAGTAAAACATAGGCCAAAGAATCCGGGTCTACTCCCGGTACATTAGGATGAGACGCGTTATATCCCGGAATCTTCCATTCAAACGCCGAAGGGTTAAAAAAAGATAGTTCCACAGCTATACTGCCGCTGTTCTCAAAGCTCAGCCTGTCCTTATAAAACTCCTTTTCCAGGGCTTTTACCAGCGCTGTTCCCAGCCCTTTCTGCCGCATGGCTTTGTTTACAATAATCATTGTCATAAACCTTTTTTTCTGTATACGATCCGTACAGCCGCAAATAAACCCCTCTCCCTGGCTGCCAGCCAGGACAACAGGCTCAACATAACTGCTGCCGGCAAATATTTTTTGCGCAAATTCCTTCTTAGATATTTTTTTATGAACCATATCGCCATCATCAATACTTTGGGCAAAAAGGGAATACATGCTCTCCAGCATGGCTGTATCGGCGCTGTCCGCTTTTACAATATTCATATTCGGCCCCTCCTTTCACATATTTAGTTTTTAAAAAACAGAGGAAGATACTCCCTATGAGCTTCTAACAGCTCGTCCAGCACGATCCGCGCCGTCTTCTGTGACATTACAAGAGGATTTATCATCAGAGCTGTCAGCGCCTTGCTTCTGCTCCCGGACACAGCGGCGTCACAGCCCATGACCTCAAAAGCTTTTATCTGCTGGATAAGGCCGTTCACCGCCTTTGGAAGTTCCCCCACGGGTACAGGTTTTGGCCCGTCCTTTGTAATCACCGCGCTGACCTCCACAATTTCATCGGCTTCAAAATTGGGAATCGCCCCGCCATTCACTGTATTTACAACCTGTATATCTCCCAGATCATTGTATAAAGAATTTATCAGGCTGCATGCCGCATCACTGTAGTAGGCTCCTCCTCTTTCTTCTAACAGCTTTGGCTTTTCGCAGAGCGTTTCATCACGGTAAAGTTCAAACAGCTTATCCTCCACCTCTTTGACAAATTCTGCGCGCACCTCATGTTTCTTAAACTTTTCAACGGCCTCCTCTAAATATTCCTTTGCCATATAGTAATACCTATGATAAGAACAGGGAAGTACACCGAGCGTTTTAATAAAATCCGGATCCCAGGCAATCCCTGTAATATTTTTTACACTCTGCTCTCCCCAAAGCTTTAATACGTCGGACGTTACATCTTTACCTTCCACAATCACCTGCTTCGCAAATACCATATGGTTCAGCCCTCCAAAGTAAACTTTTACTTCGGACACGGAACGCCCAAGAAGCTCTGCAATTGCTTTGTGCATACCAATAGGCACATTGCAAAGGCCAATCATTTTTTTAAAGCCTGTGTGCCGGTGTATGCCTTCCATAACCATTCCCACAGGATTTGTAAAATTAATCAGCCAGGCGTCCGGGCAAAGCTTTTGCATATCACGGCAAATGTCCATAATCACAGGGATCGTCCTCAGGCCCTTAAAAAGTCCTCCGGCCCCGTTCGTTTCCTGGCCAAGAATACCATGGGACAGGGGTATTCTTTCATCTTTAATCCGAGCCTGAAGCTGGCCTACACGAAGCTGTGTGGTCACAAAATCAGCTCCGTCTAAAGCCTCGCTGCGGTTAAGCGTCGTGCATATCTTTATGGGAAGCCCTGCTGCTTTAACCATACGCCTTGCAAGCGCCGCAACCGTTTCCATTTTCCACTGGCCCTCCGGTACGTCTACAAGCCATAGCTCCCTCACAGGCAATGTATTATAACGCCTGATAAAACCATCCACAAGCTCCGGGGTATAACTTGAACCCCCTCCAATTGTCGCAATTTTAATGCCTCTGCTCATTGATACTCCTCCTTATGTACATGCAGCGCTCCGATTCTGCCCGCAAGATTTCCGGTTGTACATGCCGCAATCCGTGTGTATTCTTCCAAATGCGGATATAATTCATAAACTCTCGTTTTCAAATCTTTAATAAACCTCGCCTGGACGCTGATCCCGCCGCCGATCAAGATAATTTCCGGGTCCAGCAGCATTGCCGCGTTACCTGCGGTGAGGGCAAGTTTATTAAGCCAGGACTTATAAATTTCTGCAATTTGGGGATCTGTGTCCATTTCATCGAAAATATAATATCCGTCAACCTTCTTCCCGAGCGCCTGTGAAACCTCTCTCACCAAAGATGAGGTGGCACCGGCATATTCACAGGATGATAAAAAACCCTCTCCGGCATACATTTTCATCAGTCCTGCTTCCCCAGCTTTAAAATGGCTGCCCCGCATAAGCTTCCCATTGACGATAATCCCACCGCCAATCCCTGTGCCTATCGTCAGAAGGCACAGATTTTTGCAGCCCTTCCCCGCTCCGGCAATCATCTCCCCGAGAGCCGCGCAGTTGCTATCATTTTCGATACTGACGTTTAAGCCAGAAAAGGCACTAAGCTCTTTTTTCAGATTATATTCCCTAAAATGGCGGCCCACGCTGAAGTCGGTATTTTCTCCGCTTTCCGGGTGAATAAACCCTGCAATACATAAAGCGATGCCGGATATCCTGCCTTTATATTTCAAAACCACGCTTTTGAGCTGTTCCAGAAACTCCCAAGAAGCTTTGGCCGTGGCCAGGCTTCCTTCCTCATAAACATGATAAGCGCTATCCATCATACTGTATTTGATAAAGGTTCCCCCAATATCCACAGTCAAATATTTTTCCATATTATTTCTTCTCCCGTTTATCCAAAAGCCTGAGCGCCCCTATGGCGGCATCCTGCTCAGTTTCACAAATCTCAACATAAGGATATGCCCTAAGCAGAGCATTTTTAAGCCTGTTTCGTATTCTTTCGTTCTTCATCAGCACACTGCCGGCAAACGCAACGCTTTTCGCGCGCGGAAGCTGTCCAAGGACGGCAGCTGCCAGTTCATATAAATCCTTTGCCGCCCTTTCTTCAATTTCCAAAGCTGCCCTATCTCCCTGGCCTGCGGCGCGGCTTACAAGGGCTGCAAGCGCGGCAATCTCTTTTTTACTTCTGCCCGGGTGATATAAATATTCGATCAGCCCACATATATCTGCCACCCCAAGCTCATCATAAACTATAGGCTTTAAAGCCGTTTTCCCGCCCCTCCCGTCTAAAGACCGGACAATCGCGGAAAACATATCGGCAGCAATCGCATAGCCGCTGCCTTTATCGTCAATTAAATGGCCCCAGCCGCCCGCACGCGCCGTCTGTTCCCCGTATATCCCATAGCATATGGAACCTGTTCCTGAAATCAGTATAATCCCCTCGCAGGACTCAAAGGCTGCCGCTAAAGCGGTTTCGTGGTCGCCAAATAGCTTTACAGGGCATGAAAAGCCAAGCGCCGCAAGCTGTTCCTTTACAAATAAGGAAGCATAAGGATTGCTAATCCCTGCCGTTCCAAGGCCAATTCCCGCGCACATGCAGGGCAGGCACGATCTGGCGGCAAGCCCGCGCCTGATTTCTAAAAATGTTTCTTCCACCATTTCTTTTTTCTGCCCGTTAAGGTTAAATGGGCCTGCATCAAACTGCGCGAAAATTTCACCATCCATACGCGCCGCACATATCCTTGTCTTTGTTCCCCCGCCGTCAATACCCAGCTTATATCGTTTTATATTATCCGTCGTATTATATTGTCCGTCGTTTTTATTTACTGGCAAATCTATCCCTCCTGTCAGCCCTTTACGGCGCCAACAGTCACGCCTTCAAGAAAATATCTCTGGAGCGCAAAAAACAGAATGAACATCGGCAGGGCAGATATTGTCGCTCCGGCCATCATTGGCGCAAAATAGGTTGTATTGGCAAAGCTGAAATTTTTAAGTCCGACCTGAATCGTCTGCATTTTCTCTGCATTACACACAAGAAACGGCCAGAAAAATGTATTCCACTCGCCCAGAAATGTCATAATTGCCATAACGGCCAAAATTGTCTTTGACAACGGCATTATGATAGACATAACAATTCTCGGCTGGCTCGCGCCTTCAATCTTTGCCGATTCTATTATCGAGGTTGGCACAGAGGTGAAAAACTGTTTTGCAAGAAACACGTTATAGCAGGTTACAAGCGTCGGAGCTACCAGCGCTATATATGTATCCTGCAGGTGAAGCACATTTACAATAAGAATATACAAAGGCACCTGTGTCACCTGATAAGGCACCATCATCGCCACAAGCAGCAGAAAGAAGAAAAATTTACATCCCGGAAAGCGAAGCTTGGCAAATGCATAGCCTGCCAGACTGGCAAAAAGGACATTACATATTGTAGCAATAGACGCCACAATCAGAGAATTGAGAATCCATCTGAAAGAGTACTTGCTGTAATCAAAAAAGAATTTATAGGAATCCAGCGTAAAAGCTTTTGGAATCAAAGAGTAACTCGCGCCTCCCGCCTCTGTCGGAGCCCCGAAGGACGAAATAATCATGTAATAAATCGGAAACAGTGTAACTACCGCTATAATAATGAGTACCGCAGCTATGGCCGTATTACGGAAAATCCCCTTATACCTGTCTTTTCCATAATAATTTTTAAATAATCCCATGCATTTATCCCCCTTTCCTCCATTATTTAATATTCCACATCCGAGGACGTAAGCTTAAACTGTAATATAGCGAATAAAGCGATAATTGCCGCAAGAATCAATGCCTGGGCGCACGCCTCGCCATATTCAAAATATTTAAAAGCGCGGTTAAAAATTAACAATCCCGCCATTGTTGTCGCATTGTCAGGGCCTCCGCCTGTCATCAGGTATGCATTCTGAAAAGACTGGAAGCCATTAATAACGCCTGTGATCGCCAAGAATACCGTCGTCGGTTTTACCATAGGCCAGACAATATATCGTATTTTCTGAAAGAACCCCGCGCCGTCAACCTCGGCAGCTTCATAATAAGTCGCGTCCACACCTAAAAGGGCAGCAATATAAATAATAATATTTTGCCCCAGGCCCGCAAAAACTGCCATAATAATCAGCGCAGCCATCGCCGTCTGGCTGCTTCCGAGCCAGCTCTGATTGGGTATACCAAAAACTTCCAGTATACTGTTTAAAAGTCCGGTTGGCATTGGATCATAAATCCATTTCCACACAAATGACATGGCAACACCTGAGGCAATCGCTGGCAGATAGTAGGCAGCTTTAAAGACAGACTGAATTTTTTTTCTGAACGGTATAATCATAATAGAAATAGAAAAAGATACAAACATGGAAACCGGCACTGTAATAATTGCATAGACAAAAGTATTTTTCAGCGCTTTGTAAAAAAGACCATTTTTAAAAGTATTCATATAGTTTTCAAAGCCTACCCATTCCGATCCCATGGGGCTGTACTCTTGAAAGCTTGTAATTGCCGCGCTAATCACCGGATAGAGCGTAAATACCATAAATGTACACAAAGGAACAAGAATAAACACATAAGCCCAGGCCGTATCTTTTTTTAGTTTTTTCATATTTTCAAAATCCCCCTTTTCTCAAATAATTGCTTTTCTTCGGAGTTTCTCCGGCAAAGACAGCCATCTTTCTCTAAAAGGAAGTAAAAAAACGCCTCCTTTCAAAAATATTCGTTACAGTCCACCCATTTGAACTGTAACGAATATTCATATATTGACATCCGGTTTAACAATTAATCCTGAACACAGCCTTCTTCTCCAAAAACTTCATACGCTGCTTCGCAAATGGCGTTATACATTTCCTCCGGTGTTACTTCGCCGGCAAGAAGCCCCTGGAATTTGGGTACAATTACTTCGTCTTCAATTTTAATCGCCTCAGACCCCAGATCTGCCGGAATATCCGGCCTTGCAGGAGCAACCTGGGTAACAAGCTTTTCTACAGCAGCGGTATTATTTTCATTCTTATTTTCAATTGCAGGCAGTTTGTCGTAAGCATCTCTCCCGCTTTGGCAAACGGGTTTCAAATAAAGTTCCTGGCAGGTTTGGGCCGCTCTCTGCCCGGAAGCCAGATAATAAGCAACCTCTGCAACATTTTTAAGATGCTGCTCGTTAGGGCTCTTTTCCCCACTCAGGCATATATAGCCATCTACAGCCCCATACGCATTCTGCTCTCCGCCTTCAAATACAGGAACCGGCAAAACAATATAATCTACTGGAATACTGCCTTCAACAGCGCTGGGGTCCTTTGCTTCAAGAAGCGCATTATTATCACTTGCAGATTTTTCAAAGCTCGATAAGCCTTTTCCTGTAATCATTGTCTGACCGGTCAGCATCATATTCCACCGTTTTCCAGCATCAATAGCTCCGAGCTCTTTAGGCATTGAGCCATCGTCAATAAGCGCCCTGAGATCTGTAAGAAAATCCAGCATTTTACTACTTGTATAGGCATATTTCAAATTTTCATCAAACGCCGAAGGCATTCCGGCATTTTTCACGAAGATACTAAAATAGTCCTTGGCTGCCACTCCTGAACACGCAAACAGGAAACCATAAGTTTTTGTGACATCGCCTTCCTTGACAACGCCTTTTTTAATTGCCTCTCTGAACTCATCATAGGTCCAGCCGTTTTCCTGAACCGCTTTCCAGTCGATTCCAGCATCTTCCAACATCGCTTTGTTGCCGCCAATACACTGGACTTCACAGTAAGCAGGAAGCCCATAAATCCCATCGCCGTTTTTAAAATAATTAAGAATATTTTCATCAAAATCTCCAAGCTGATCCTCGGACAAATATTGTCTTATATCGACTGCCATTCCGATATCGATATATTTTGTAATTCCATCAGAACCAACAAATGCAATATCCGGGGGCGATCCGGCATTCACCTGGGTATCGAGCTTCTGAGTGACGTCTTCCCAGCTTGCAGTTGTGACTTCAATCGTAATGTTTGGATGCTCTTCATTAAAATCTGCAATCCATGTATTCAGCATTTCCTGATATGTTCCAGACACCGGCGGAAGAAGTGCCGTAACGACATCTTTCTCTGTTTCTGCCGGCGAATCAGCATTATTTTCCGACTGGGCTTGCGCCCCTCCGCCCGGATTTGTTCCCCCACATCCTGCCAGCGATAACGCGGATAAGGCCGCTGCCATTGTAAATGCCGTCAATTTTTTTCTGTTCATCATTATAATCCTCCTCACTTATAAAGCCTGTATCAACTGTGCAGGCCAGCCGCCACCCTGCGGCATAAAAGTTTACTGTATCAGCAGCGCTTTTTCATGTAAGCGGAAACTGCTGTTTTTACTTTTCCTTCTGCTCTTGATAAATATTCCTTAGCAGTTTCTATATCACATTTCAAAAGCATTTTTGTAATTGCGAGCTTGGCTTCTCCATCTGCCTCTGCCAATGCTTTCCTTGCATCCCCCCTTCCACACCCGATCGCCTCCATAACAATGTTCTCAGCCCGCGTAATAAGTTTTTCATTTGTCTGGCGTACATCAACCATGAGATTTTCATAAACCTTTCCGATTCCTACCATGCTGGCCGTCGATATCATATTTAATACCATTTTTTCTGCTGTTCCAGCTTTCAGCCTTGTGGAACCCGTCAAAACTTCAGGGCCGGACAAAAGTTCAATGGCGCAATCTGCTACATCCGCAGCCGGCGTACCGGCATTATTTGCAATAGCAATTCTCTTACAACCCACCCTGCCCGCATATTCTAATGCTCCAATAACATAGGGCGTCCGCCCGCTTGCGGTCAGGCCTATGACAATATCCTCCGCCTTCAGAGAAATACTTTTCAAATCCTCCTTCCCTAAGGCTTCTCTGTCTTCTGCGCCTTCCTTTGCCTTTACGAACGCATCAGGCCCCCCGGCAATTAGCCCAATCACCATTGAATGTGGAACCCCAAACGTCGGCGGACATTCTACAGCATCCAAAACCCCGAGCCTTCCGCTTGTGCCGGCGCCTATATAAATAATTCTGCCGCCCTTTTTCAGGCTTTCGGTTGCCCATATAATTGCCTGTTCAATCATGGGAAGCGCATTTTTGACAGCCCTTACAACCTCGCCATCCTCCTGGTTCATAATGCGGATAATTTCTCCCGGGCTCATTTCGTCCAGCCTCATCGTACGTTCATTACGTTTTTCCGTTAGCAATTTCTCCAAATCTGCCACCAAAATATTATCCCCCATTATCTTGTATTTTTTCTGTCAGTTTTTGAAATATAAGTTTTTTTCAAAATTTTCATACAATTATCATAGTCTCTTTGGACGTAAGCCGTATAAAGCATATCAATAACTGCTAACTGGGCAATACGGGAGCCCAGCTTACCTGTCCGAAATTCAAATTCTGTCGCTGTGATATATAAATTAAGATCCGCTAATTTTGACAGCGGCGATTCATGGAAACAGGTAATCGCAATTACTGGCACATTAGCGTTTTTCATAACTTCAGCACATTCGACCATTTCCGGAGTCATACCAGAATAGCTAATGATAATCCCCACATCACCTGCCGTCATATTCCTTGCCTGCACAATCTGGGAATGAAGATCTTCATTGGACAGACAGGGTTTATTGATCCTCAGGAATTTTAAATAGGCATCCTTTCCTACCAGCAATGAGGCTCCCATGCCAAAAAAGACAAGCTTGTTCGCCCGAAGCAGTAAGTCTACGCTTTTATCAAGCACCTCCAGATCAATCAGGTTTTTTGTATCTTCCAGAGATACGATAGTTTTATAAATAATCTTGTCAACAAGCTGCTCCAGGGTATCATCTTTTTGTATTTCGCAATTTTCTTCATTAATCGTTTCTTTCCGCAGGGCATTTTCATACATTAAAGCCTTTTGAAATTCCCTATACTTCAAAAAACCGATTTTATGACACAGCCTTGTAATTGTCGACGGAGACGCATATACCTGTTTTGAAAACTCCCGAATACTCATCTGGGCAACTTCTTCGGGGTGGCTTAGCACATATTGAATAATTCCTTTTTCCGTATTGCTCGACAAAGCCAAGTATTCCCGAAATTTCAAAATAACACTGTTCATAACGCCGCTCCCTTATGGATTTTGTATAATTTTCACTCATTTTTCATCCATTTCATAGGCATGATTATACATTGATAAAACAATCGTGTCCATATTTTGAGATATTTATGGTACTTTTTTTCATATTATGGTTTTTCTCCATGTTTTTCTGACATTTTTATGAAATCAAAAGTATAATTCATACATTTAAATTAATTTTCTATAGCAGCCTGGTTCATTGAAAACCGAACAAAAACAGGCGGAAGAAAGCGTCTTTGCTTTCTTCCGCCTGTTTTATACCTCCAGCTTCATATCCCCCTGACGGATATAACCGACTTTACGCATCGCTTCGGACACGCCAAGGGTAATCACCGCAGGCAGGATAAAATGGAAAATAACAATTTTTATAAGAACAATCACCGGTTCTTCGGTTGCCGTCATTGTCTGATAGGTCATAATCTGCCCCACAAGTCCGGCTGAGCCCATACCGCTGCCTGCCGGATTATTTGTCATATTAAATATTGGCGCAATGGCAATAGGGCCGAGGATTGCCGAGGAAACAATCGCCGGGATCCAGATGAGCGGCCTGCGGACAATATTGGGAATTTGGAGCATAGACGTTCCAAGGCCCTGGGCCAAAAGCCCGCCGATACCATTTTCACGGAAGCTTGCCACGGCAAAACCGACCATTTGGCAGCAGCATCCAATTGTTGCCGCTCCGGCGGCAATCCCGTTAAGACCAAGAATAATCCCAAGGGCGGCCGAACTGATTGGAAGGGTTAACACAATGCCCATAATTACAGATACAACGATCCCCATAACAACCGGCTGCTGCACCGTCGCCCAGTTAATAAGGCTTCCAAGCCATGTCATAAAAGCTGAAATCGGCGGCCCTACAATAATCCCCACAGCTCCCCCGGTCAAAATCGTTACCGCCGGGGTAATCAGCAGATCAATCTTTGTTTTTCCTGCAACAAGATGCCCCAGTTCAATACCGACAAAAGCCGCTACGAAAGCTCCCAGCGGTTCCCCCGGACCGGACAGTACAACAGATCCAGCTTCATCAATCAGTGTTCCCGCCGCAATATTGCTCGCATAAGCGCCGATCATGCCTGCGGTCGCTGATGACAAAATCACATAGGTAGATTCCTTAAATTTGTAAGCAACGCCGACGCCAATCCCAGCGCCTGTCAATCTCTGGGCAACAAGCCCAAAGGCCGAAAGAAATCCCCCAATATCTCCGCCAATCAGATCGCCAATCTGTTTAATAATTGTTCCGATAATTAACGTTGCAAAAAGGCCCAGGCCCATCCCCGCCAGGCCCTCAACAAAAATTTTGTTAAAAATTTGTTTGATTATTTTCATAATTTCCTCTTTCCTGGCCATGTTTTTTTCGGCCATACAGGTATCCCTTTACGGGGTTTCCTCTTTCCTGGCCATGTTTTTTTCGGCCATACAGGTATCCCTTTATGAGAGCTTCCCTCTTAACATTATTTCTTTACAGCTGTCTTGTCAGCTTTAGGCATAAGAATACCATGTTTTCACACGGAAATCAAGTACCCTTTTTCTTTTAACGCCCGTTCAATATTATTAAGAATCACCTCTGAAGATCCTTCCACCGTATGGATGTGAGCGCCGCCGCTGACAATATTCAATGGCTTTGAATGTGTACTTGCCGCAAGCTTCCTGCAAAATTCATCCACATCCGCCCGAGTTTCCAAAATAAGATTGGCGTTAATCTGGCCGTACACTTCGTGCTCCACAATAATGTCCAGAACCTTACCGCCGTTATCAATCATTGTATACAGCTCATCTTTTATATCTTCATCTCTGTGGCATACATAAAATCCGCGGTAAAATTTTTCTTTTTCCTGATGATACAAAATATACCCCCGGGTCGTCGCCAGAATATTTTTATTGACTGCACGAAGCAGCGCAATATCCTGTACAATCACCTGACGACTTACACCCAGCAGCTTTGAAAGGCTCGTTCCCGAAACCGGCTCCGTCTGCGTTCCAAGTATTTCCAAAATTTTCTTCCGGCGTTCTTCACCTTCCATGAATAATCTCCCCTTTCCGCTTTACTTGCGTGATTTTAACGGTGCTTTATTCTTACGCCGCAAACAGCAAGTGTGTGCGGCTGATCGTAAACAGTAATCCTATTATGTTACTGTTCACGGTTCCCGTAAACAGTAACATTCGCGGCCTCATTTGAAGTTTTGCTGCGCAAAGGGAGTCCGCTCACGCCTGTATCATGCTCTTACGCCGCAAACAGCAAGTGTGTGCGGCTGATCGTAAACAGTAATCCTATTATACATACTTTCCCATAATTTTCAAGTATTCCCGTTTACTTCTTTTTCAATGAATGTTATACTGTTACCGTTTACGGGAATCTGTGGACAGTAACGTTATACCCGATGACAACAACAGTCGTCATGCAATTATTTAAGGAGTTGAAATACATATGTTCCGATTGTGGGGTAAAGAATTTAAAGACAACCGGCTTTTAAAGGATATTGTCATCTCCGAGGATGACCCGGAAATGTCGCGTACAAGCAAGGTTTTCCATGCAGTCACCCAGATATGCCTTGCCTTTGATCTTGCCGAGCCTATATGGCTTGAATCCAACATTAAAGAATTTCAGCGCAGAGATAAAACCCGTTTTACACAGGATAATTTTATCGAAGCTTTAGATTTTGACTATTTAGAAATCCATATTATTGAAGAATAAAAGTAACTATTCAGCCGCGATAGCGGCGTTGAGCTGCATTAGCTGCGTGAATCCGAGATGTACGGCTGAATAGATACGAATAAAATGCAGGTTGCCCGGCTTTAAAGATCGCCTGTCCGTCAAATACTTCACTGTCAGTACCAGGAAAACGGCGCTTACAGGCAGAGAGGCATTTGACGGACAGCAGGGCGTTTAACCCCTGTAGCCTTTTAAGCTCAGCTTTGCAGCCCTCTCATCTCACAGCATGGCAAGCTCCCGGTAAATTGCTGACAAATATTGAAATGTCAGATCGTGGAGCATAATTGAAGAAACTGCCGAGGAGGCTTTGCCTATAACAAGTATTTCATCGCATAGCTCTTCATTATAAAAATGCTCCTCACACGACATAACAATAATTTTACACCCCATTTGTTTACAGGCTTTCAGGGCCGGGCAGACGTCATAGGTTCTGGTGCTGCCGTCATAAACGAAAAACACAAGGCAATTTTTATCAATACCTTCCTGGCGCATAGCCTCCATGCAGCCGCCAGGGTGGATCATAGAAACACTTTTCCCCGTAACCGCCAGGTCGCTGTGAAGCGCAAAGCGCACAGTTGAATAGAAAAGGTCAACAATAAATATTCTACGGCTTTTCTCAAATTCCTTTGCGGCCCTAACACAAGCGGCTCGGTCTAATAAGTCCTCAAGCATCTCATAATCATCATTAATAATTCGCTTATACTGCTCAAAAAAGTTCTGGCTTGTATAATTTTCTCCGCGCGAAAAAGGCGTATTCAAATAAGTATATTTACTCAGCGCGTCGATCATACGTACTTTAAATTCCGTAAACGACGCATAACCAATTTTACGGCAAAACCGCAGATAAGTTGATACCGAAACCTGACACAGCTCTGAAATCCGCTCTACGGTCATAGATTTAAAATCTGCAATATTTTCCAGCGTAATCTGGGCTATGCGCTTTTCTATATGGCTGTCATTTATAAATGTATATTCCGCTGCAAGCGCGAAAATAGGATTGTCACTAAGCTGCATACAGTCACTCCCCAACCTTTATCCCCAAAATCAGGACTTCTCCCATCTGAATCTTCATTTATTATAACTTGAGAAAAATATAGCTGCAAGATATTTTCATGTCATATTTTGACATGAAAATATTATAATCTGCATTTCCCATGAAACAACATGGCATTCATTCTAAGATCAACTCATGGTACACTTTTTATAACAATCATATATATCACAGATAAAGCTTTGCAGGAGGTTTGTTTATGAGAATACTTATGCTGGATTTAGACACTCTGCGCCCGGATCATCTGGGCTGCTACGGTTACTCCAAAAACACTTCGCCAACAATTGATTCCATTGCCAGGAGCAGTATGCGCTTCGATGAATACTACTGTTCTGACGCCCCATGCCTGCCTTCAAGAGCCGCTCTTTTTTCAGGGCGTTTCGGTATACATAACGGCATTAGCAATCACGGAGGAACCGCTGCTGATATGCGTCTTTTAGGCCGTGAACGCGGAATGAGAGATGACCGTATGGAACACAGTATTTTCAATATTTTCCGGCAGGCAGGAATGCACACAGTTTCTATTAGCACTTTCGCAGAACGTCACTCTTCATTCTGGTTTAATGCGGGTTTTCACGAAATGATTAACGTTGGCAAAGGCGGCGGGGAAACCGCCGGTGAGGTCATTCCCCATGCCCTGGACTGGGTACAGCGTCACAGCAAAGAAGATCAGTGGTTCATGCACCTGCATTTGTGGGACGCTCATGCCCCCTACCTCACTCCAAAGGATTATATCAATCAATTTGTAAATGATCCTGTATCTGACTGGATTGATGAAGACGTTTTCAGACGCCACCGCCAAAAGGCCGGACAACATTCATTAAATGAATTGGGCGGATTTTCCGAAAACAGCCGCTTCAGCCATTTCCCAAAGCACCTCAACAATGCTGCAACAATGGAGGAGCTTAAGCAGGTGCTTGACGGCTACGACTGTGGGATTCATTACATGGATAGCCAGATCGGACGCCTCATCCGGCTTTTTAAGGAGCTGGAAATCTACGATGATATGGCCATTATTATCACAAGCGACCACGGTGAGGACTTAGGAGAGCTTGGAATTTATTCGGAACATGGCGTATGCGACTATTGTACTACCCATATTCCTCTGCTCATTAAATGGCCCGGATTAAGCCCTGGAATTGATTCCAGATTAAGGTATAATATCGATCTTGCCCCAACACTTTGCGATTTACTCGGCGTTAAGCCTTATCCCTGGTGGGATGGCCAAAGCTTTGCTCCGGCTTTGGCCAAAAATGGGCTTTCTATTTCCCCGAAGCCTTATGAGAAAGCCAAAAAATATATTTATGCTTCGCCAACATCTGCTGATGACGGCCATGAATATCTTGTAATGACCCAAAGCGCCCATGTATGCCAGCGGGGAGTACGTTTTGATGATTACTACTATATCCGGACTTATCATTCCGGCTACCACCTGTTCCCAAAGGAAATGCTTTTTAATATTAAAGATGATCCCCATGAACAGCACAATCTCGCCAATGACTACCCAGAGTTGTGTGCTAAGGCCTGCCGTTACCTGACAGACTGGCAGGAGGAAATGATGCTTACCTCTGAAGACGACCGCGATCCCCTTTGGACAACCCTTCTTGAAGGAGGCCCGCTCCATGGCCGCTGCGATACGCAGGCCTACTATGAACGGCTCCTAAAAACAGGACGTATTGAGGGTGCCAAAGAATTTAAGCGGCGTTTTGGCAATGAATTTGGAAAAAAGCCCCAGGGCTTTAGGATGACGCCATAAACAGTTTTTCTTGCTAACAAACTTATTTATTGTATGAGGAGGATTTTTATGAAGCACAAAAAATTATATTCCGTCTTATCTACAGCATTGATTACCGCAGCTGCTATTTCCGGCTGCGGCAACTCAGAAATTTCAGGCCAAAGCGTCAATCCGGCGGATAATAGCAGCGGTGAGGCCATAACAGAAAACAGCAGCAATACCAGCAGCCTAAACAGTATCCGTATGAACGCTGAAAGTTCAGCTAATTCTTCAGGCGGTTACAATGTCACCTGGGAAGACATGGCTGATATTATTATTGTCTATCCTACAATGAGTACAATACAGCCCGGGCTTTCGGCTGTTGAGGATGCTATGAACGAAATTACGGAATCCGAAATTAACACTCATGTTTCTCTGCGTATGATCGAGGTCGGTAACTATGACCAGCAGATGAACCTTATGATGTCCTCCGGCGAACAAGTCGATTTGGCCATTACTATGCCGGCCGGTCCATCCTCATTTGCAACAATGACTTCGCAAAAACAGCTTATGGATATAACCAATCTCCTGGAAGAATACGCCCCAAGAGCGCTGGCCGGAGTCGGCAGCCTTATCGGAGGCACCCAAATCAATGGGCATACGTATGCGTTTCCTGCATATAAAAGCTTTTCCTCGGGAATTTATATCAATATGCGCACGGATGTTCTTAATGATCTCGGCCTTTTAGAGAAAGCACAAAATATGACGACACTGACAGAATATGGTGAAATTATGGAAGCTGTAAAGGCAAGCGATCAATGGAAATATCTTGCCGGATGCGCAGCTACCGACGGCCATGGCGCAGTTTTGGCGCTTAATGGAACTGCCGGATTTTCCGACAATTTTTCGGATACAACATTTTTAGATAACCTTGGAGATACTCTTTTCACTGTCGGTATACGAAATGACGACGATACGGTTCTTAATGTTTATGCCAGTGAAGAATTTAAGAAAAATTATGAAATTGTCCGAGGATGGTATGAAAAAGGTCTTGTATACAAGGATTCTGCCACAACAGCAGAAATGGGTACCTCGCTTGTAAAATCTAATATTGTGTTTTCCTACACATCCCAGATTGAAATCGGGGCTGAATCCTCTGCCGATACAAATTGCGGTATGGATATGACCAGCGTGCGAATTGCGGAAGTTCCCATTACGACAAGCAATCTCACAAAATTTACCTGGGCTATTCCAAACACAGCGAAAGAACCGGAAGCTGCTGCAACGTTTCTTGAAATGATGTTTACAGACTCACGAATTGCCAATCTTTTTGCCTGGGGTATTGAGGGAACAGACTATGAAATCGATAACGATGGCATTGCCCATTATATCGAGGGCAACGAAACCCCCGCTTATCATGGTGTCAATTTCCTTAATGCCAATAAATTTATTCTTGCTCCCTGGGAAGGCGAAGACCCAAAATTAAACGCGCAGCAGGAGGAGCAGATGAAAAATGCTGCTGCAAGCAAATACCTGGGCTTTGCATGTGATACAACAGCAATCACTGATGAAATCAGCGCCATCAATAATGCTATTGAACAATATAAGGCCCAGATTATTTCCGGCGCGGCCGATGAAGCAACTTTTAATGAGTTTTTACAAAAATTGGAGGATGTAGGAATACAAACCGTTGTAGATACCTATCAGACACAGCTTGACGCCTGGCTAAAGGCCACCGGAAAATAGCAGAAAAACCGAGCAGGATGGAGGAATTAGCCTCACTACCACCATTTAATTTATAGAGATTAATTGTAAAAATTTTTTAAAGCGAATTGACATAGTTTCCTGCTATGAATATAATAATATCAGAGATGGAGGAATCCATCATCGAAAATATTGTTCGCCTACCGCTGGCGGCTTATAAATGAACGGCTCGAAAATATTGTTCGCTCACCGGAAGCGTCTAATAAATATCCGGCTCGAAAATTCAGCCCTATCGTAAGGTAGGGCTATTTTTATCGGTGGGAGAAACTATGATCTACGAAAAAGGATATGTTTATCATATCAAAGATGAATATTTTGAAAAAGTAAAAGACGATAAGCTCATGCAGAACAAAGAAAACGGTACATACCGTCCTACCTTCTATTGTCTGCGTGATGAAAAAACTTCTCTCCTGTGGATGGTTCCTTTAAGTAGCCGGGTGGAAAAATTCCAGGAGATCTATAATAAGCAGATAAAACGATATGGCAGATGCCTGACGATCGTTCTCGGAGAATTTGACGGTAAGAAAGCAGCTTTCCTGTTACAAAATATGTTTCCTGTCACGGAACGCTATCTGGATCATATACATACCAGAAATAATAACCCTGTTCCAGTTAAACATTCTATTCACAAAACTATCAGTACAAACATGAAAAAAATCCGCCAGCTTCATGCCCGTGGAAAAAAGATCGTTTTCCCCGACATTACAAGGCTGGAAACGATTATGCTTTCCGAACTTGAAAATCACGATTAAGAAAAAAGGACGCATTCCCCACTCCGGGAAATGCGCCCTTTTCATTATTTTCCAGCCGGAACAAAGGCAAAGCATTGAGGCAACGCCCACCTCCCCCCCCGGTGGAGCTTATGGACACCGCCGTAAAGCGGCATATCTGTTATTTTCCTTTTTTAGAAAGAAAACGCTTCTTTATGGCATTTCCTAACATGCCGCCGCCAAACAGGAAAATTAAATAAATCCAGCCGGACAGGGAGAACTGTGCAATCGGGCTGTATAAAGCGCCGACGTTACAGCCGTTGGAAAGACGTGTGCCAACGCCCATTAAAAGTCCGCCGATGATAAACAATATAACCTCTTTCGGCGTAACCTTCCAGTTGGCCTTGAGCTGTTTAACAAAAATACCCATCATCAGCGTTGCAATCAGCGCCCCAATGATGATACTGATATTCTGCACATTCATTGCATTGGAGAAAAACGCACCCGTAAAGGATTCGGCGCCCTGCTGGGTGAACGACGTAATACTGTCCGCAGATACGCCAAACAAAAGAAGCAGCTTGCCAAACCAGTAACCATAAGGCGTGGAAGCGCCCCAGCCGCCTTTGGTAACAATCATCAAAGTTCCAAAAAGAAGTGTGATCACAACAGCACCCATTTTTAAAGTCCATGGCTTTGCAAAAACACGGTAAAGACTTGTTTCGGACAGAGGAGACTCAGCCTTTTTATCCTGAAGTACCTCGATTTCTTCCTTTTCCTGCTCGATTTCAGAATCTATACCTGTGTAGGTGCCATTTTTACGGCGCTTATTCTCATATACCTTTGCCAGCCCGGCAACTACAAGGCACAAAATACCGGTCAAAATAATCGCGCCAAGATAGCCGTTCATTCCGTCAAATTTAAACCAGTCCGGGAAGAATACACCTTTTTCTGAGGATGCACTATGTACAAGAGTATCTGTTACCCAGCCCTGGGTCGCCTGTAACGGGAAACCGATAAAAACTCCGACGCCAAAGAAAAATACGGTAATCAGAGCTCGAATCGGGCTGACAACAAAGTCGGTCAATACACCGGAGGCACAGCACATACAAAATGCCATACCAATACCAAACATCAAGCCGCCGACAACTAACCCTAAGTTAATCTGGTTCACCCAAAGGCCGAAATTTTCTGCCCCTCCGGCAAACAGAAGGGCCGCCGTAATGACAGAGCTCATAAAAAACATGAACATCAATGTTCTGAGCAGCTTTGTTGAGCCGCCGTTGTACGCACGGTTCGCGCTTCCGGCAAAACCGAACATCGCCCGCGACAGGGCGTAGCCAAGGCCCATGCCTACCAACATTCTGTAAATCAGGCTTCCTTCTCCCAAAAAGAACCCTCCACCAATGAGAACAACCAGAAAGACGATAATTCCCGCGATAAATTCTTTTTTATTCAATGATTTCATAACATTCTCCATTCCTTTAGGCACTAATTAAAATTATATGCCGTTACAATAGGCTCACGGTTCTTTGTCACATCGTTAAAATATTCATAGAAACATATTCCGAGGAAGCTTCCTGAAATATTATAGGCATTGGTAAAGCCATGGCCCTGCAGAGCAAGCACCGCATTGTAGCTCCGCTGGGAGCTTCTGCAATGCAGATATACCGGGCGGTCTTTTGGAATCTCGTCAAGACGGCGGCGAAGCTGGCTTAAAGGAATATTTAAAGCGCCCTTGATATGGCCCTGAGCATATTCATTTTCTTCTCTCACATCAATAATGCACGCGCCGGATTCCACAAGCCCTCTCACAGCGTCAACCCTAACCTGCCTAAATGTTCCCTGCATCAAATTCGACGCTACTAAAGCCGCATGGTTTCCCGCATCCTTAGCGGTTGAAAATGGCGGTGCATAACAAAGCTCAAGATCTCTTAAATCATCCACCGTTCCGCCAAACTTAATTAAAGTAGCGACAATATCGACCCGTTTGGCCGCGTCGCCTTTAGAAATTGCCTGCGCCCCGAGAATCTTCCCTGTGGGAACTTCATAAACCAGCTTATAGTGAAGCGGGCAGCTTCCTGGCATAATTCCTACTTTATCCTGTGGAATAACATAAACAATATCATAATTAATGCCTTCCTGCTCGCAGCGCGCCGCTGTCAGTCCGGTACTTGCCGCATTATAGTCAAATACTTTAATGCAGCTTGAGCCAATATAACCTGTATTTCTTACGACACGGCCGTAAATATGATCGGCTGCGGCTCTCGCCTGCTTCTGCGCCGGGCCGGCCAGTGGCAGCATTATGTTTTTATGGGTCAGCGGGTTAAACACTTCAATGGCATCGCCCACAGCATAAATATCCGGATCGTTGGTGCGGTAATTAATATCCACCTTAATCGCCCCGCGCTCATTTAACTCAAGGCCTGCGTCCTTTGCAAGCCCGCTGTCCGGCCGTACGCCAACAGCCATAACGACGGCCTCGCCTTCCACAACCTTGCCGGACTGTAAAATCAGGTTCGACCCGTCAAAAGCCTCGGCGCGGTCGCCAACAATAAGATTTACGCCTTTATCCAGCATTTCTTTTTGAAGAATCTGAACCATATCATAATCATACACATTTAAAATCTGGGGCATGGCCTCCACAAGCGACACCTCGTAACCGGCTTCTACAAGATTTTCAGCAACCTCAATACCGATAAAGCCGCCGCCTACCACAGTGACCTTTTTTACTGCCTTTTCTTTAATAAATCCATACAGCTTTGCAATATCCACAACATTTTTTACCGTAAAAATATCCGCGTTTTCAATCCCCTTAATCGGAGGAACCACCGCATTAGCACCGGGGGCGATAATCAGCTTGTCATAGCTTTCTTCGTATTCCTCGCCATTTTCCAGATTTTTTATCTTTACAGATTTTTCTGCCCGGTTAATTGAAAGCACTTCATGGGAGGTTCTCGCCTGAATATTATACTGATTCGCAAACTGTGCCGGATTCATAAGCACCAGCGCGTCATGGGTCTTGATCTTTTCACTCAGGCGATAGGGCAGACAGCAGTTTGAAAAAGATACGTGAGGACCTTTTTCAAGCATAATAATTTCCGCTCTCTCGTCAAGCCGTCTTAAACGTGCCGCCGTACTCGCTCCTCCTGCAACTCCTCCTACAATGACAAATTTCATAGTAATATCCTCCTCTTTAACGTTTTTACCGTAACCATTCAGCCATGCCAAATGATCACCTGCCCGACATACGGACTTTATCTAAAGAAATTCCCATTTTGCAGCTGCCCTCCTTTCATCTGCATACTGCATTTTTTAATGGGTCATTTCATTATCTCCAACGTAAGGCCTCCTGCGGTCTTTCAGGCAAAGCCTGACAAAAAACAGCGCTCCTGCGGCTACCCATACGCCTAAGAAAATCAGCGCCGGGGTGCTCAATGCGGCAGGACTGACCGGTATGATCAGCAAAAGCATAAATGACAGGCCAAACAATGCGCCTATGGCCGCCTCAATACGGACGCGCCGTGCTTTTCCAATCATTAGAGTATTAAAGCACACATAAAAATAAGTCACAGCCGCCCCAAAGGAACACATATCCACAATCCAGGTCACAACCTCCCGGCCAAAAAAGCAGGCGCCCATACTAATCACAGAAACAATAAGAATCGCATTTCTCAAAATCCCCTGATGATTCTTTTTGCCAAATACTGTCGGCAAAATATTCTGGTTCCCCATGGAACTCATCAGCTTCGTTGAGCAAATCATAAAGCCATTAATCCCCCCGGCCACCGCGCTGCCAAGAGCAATAACCAGCAGCAGAAAGCCTGCCATTCCGAGATTTTCAAGAACGCCGCTCCCCAGCGCCCAGTCCAGCGCCTTAGCCTCCTGTGGCCCATAAGCAAGTCCTGTGGTGAAATTCAGCATAATATAGCAGCTCATGCCGATCAAAAGCGCAGCCACCGCCATCAGAGACGCTTTTTTCCGGCTAATATTCATATCCTTAACAAGCTGCGGAATGGCGTCAAAACCGATAAATAAAAACGGTGTAATCGCAACGACCTGTACGATCTGGCTTAAATTAAAACCATTGTCCGCAACATAATTTTCATAAAACCGCCCTTTATCAGCTTTAAAAAGCATGGCTGCAAATACTGCCAGCACACAGACAATCAGGGCGGCGACAATGACAAACTGCACCTTTCCGGACTGTTTGATTCCCCTTAAATTTAGTGCCATGAAAAACAAAACAATCAGTACAGACACAAGGACTTCGCCAATATAAATCGGATCGCCCGCCACTGTATACAAATAACCAAAATTCAGCGCTCCGGGAAACAGCTTGTCAATGACTAACGGAAACGCCGTCGCATTTAAGGGCACAAGGCTTAAATACGCCAAAAACAAAAACCAACCGACAACAAAGGCGTTTTTGCGCCCCATAAAAATTAAAATATATGAAAACTCCCCGCCTTCATCAATATCCTGCTGAAGCATGTAGCGGTAGCTTCTTTCAATCATTACAATAGCCATAGTTCCTACAAACAATCCAATGGAGGTATTAATGCCCCCCGAATTTGGCAGAAACTTTGTGCCGGGGAGCATAAATGACCCCCACCCTATAATCGCCCCTAACAATATGGCAAATACTTCACTTACTCCAAGTTTTTTGTTCATTTATCTCTCCATGTAAGTCAAATTCAAATACCTCGATACAAGCCCCTTGATCTTTAGTCTGCGCTCCGCTTAGGACAAAGCTTAACTTTGGCTCGCAGCCCGTCAAAATAAGCGCAGGCCGTAGCTCTATTATCGCTGCGGCCTGCGCTTTCATCTCATATAGCAAAACCTTAGCACGCCAGACATTTTATTTAAATTTTTTTCTCTTTACGGATCTGACCGTATTTATAAAGCGCAATCATGGCGTTGACCGCCTGCTCTGCCGTCGGATAGGCAGGTATCCCATGATCCCTAAGCTTCATAATCGCCCGCTGGCACTCATCTCCGCCCTGGCACTCCATAATGAATGGCTTGCCAAGATGCTTATAGGTTTCGTGAATAGTAATAACCGCGTCCACAACCGCATCAACATCGGTCACAGCCGTCGGGCAGATTGAACCAAGAATACCGTCAACATTCGGGTCACGCATCGCCTGGCGGAAAGCCCCTTTATACTGGATCGGAGACGCTGTTCCGCTAATATCCACAGGATTTAACGGAGAACCAAACATTGGCATATACGCCCGGATACGATCCACAAGTCCAGGGGAAATTTCCTTAAGCTCATGGAGCGGAAGTCCGCTGCGTTCAAAATGATCACAGCTAAGAAGTCCGCTGCCGCCGCCGTTGGTAATCATAACAATATGATCGCCTTTTAGCGGAGGCTGCATCCCCAGCGCCAGGGATATATCCAAAAATTCCTGCCATGTTGTCGCCCGGATTGCTCCGGCCTCTTTAAATATATCGTCATAAAAGCTGTCGGCATTTGGATTCTCGCTGGCCGTATGCGCAAAAGCTGCTTTCACGCCAATCTTGCTGCCGCCAACCTTAATAGCCACAATTGGCTTATCCACTCTTTGGCAGGCTTCCACAAAAGCCTCGGGAGAATCAAGCCCCTCGATATATACGGAAACACATTTTGTATGTTCGTCATTGTTTGCATAAGCAATAAATTCACAGAAATCTACATCGGCTTTATTTCCCAGGCCAACAAAAAAGCTCATGCCGAAATGATCCTTCTGGGAAGTGCCAAGGGCGGCTAAAAGGTTAGCCCCGGACTGGGAGATCATAGCAACCGGACCTTCAATTGGCAGGTACGGGATAAAACCGCAGTTAAAATGAAGATACGGGCTTCCCATACCGACAAGGTTCGGCCCAATCAGCGGCAGCTCATGGTCACGGCAGAACTGGGTCAGTTCATTTTGCAATTCACCGCGCCCAATTTCTTTAAATGCGCTAGTCGCAATGACAACGATTTTTACATTTTTATCCACACAGTCTTCCAGCACCGCCTTGACAATATGTGCCGGAACAGCTACAAAGACAAGATCAACATCATAAGGAATCGCGTTGACTCTTGGATATGCCTTCAATCCATGAACGCTGCCGCTTCTTGGATTTACGGGATAAATTTCGCCCTTATAGCCCCAGTTTTTCAAGCCTTCGATAACCTTATAGCCGACTTTTGTATCGTAGCGGCTGGCGCCGACAACCGCAATACTCTTTGGATTCAGGGCATAAGGAAGCTTTTCCACCACATAATCACGTACATGTTCAACCTTCATTTTATTTTCCCTCCTTACCAAAACAGCATTTCACATCGTTGCCGACCGTTCTGTCTTGCAGGAAGTCGTCTGTGAAAACACATTCCTCCCAAAATCCGTTTTGATCGTCCAGTCTGGCGACCCAGCGGCGAAATTGCCTCGTCATATCCGCTTCCTTGATTTCTTCAATTTCCCCATAGCCGTCTAATTTGCGGCGAAGCTCGTCAATATCGGTAATCCCGTTGTATGCGGTAAGCATCATATCATAGAAGGAATCCGTAAATTCCCATACGTTATTAAATTCAGGAATATCACTCAGCTCGTCAGCAATCTGGGCCTTGCGGTAGCTTGGCACATTCTGGAACAAACGTACAAGAAAAGCTTTCATTGTCAGGCCAAGCTTCATAAAGTTAATATAAATCATTGGCACAATGAAACGGCGCTTGTCGCAAATTTCTACAAAATCTGATTTCATCTGCTGGGCGTCCAGCCCGCTTAACCGGGCCAATACATCATAATCCAGCATATCGCCGACGCTTTCACAGTTATTTATCGCATCGACAATGGCAAAATCCGCCGCATCCATTTGATCCTGTACTTTGAGAACCTGCTTAAGCTGTTCCCCGCCCCACAAGTATTTGCGATAGCCATCGCCGTGGGCATCCCACATATTCACATGAGATTCCCGAATATCTCTGCGGATCGGGCAAAGATGAACATATTCAACCTCCTCCATATCCTTCCATGGCCCGATCACATCGCTGAGTAAATTGTCAAGGACGCGCATATGATTTCCATTAAAATAATCAAAATCTCCGGATGTTTCATAGCCCGTGCAAATATCATCCTTATTTTGGAACCATTCACTCAACTTGCGTTTAACCTCGGGTGAAGTGCCGTCTTTTAGCTTAACGACCCAGTAATACAAGCCCCAGCCATAGACAGCAACTGCCGGATTCATAACAAACATAATAAGATGCTCATCATACAATCTTTTAAGCCGGCGCTTAATTTCCTCCGGCTCCATTCCTGTCTTTCCGGCAATCACAGAGATATTAAATACCTCCGGATAGTTTTGATAAAAAGACTTTGCGACATTGTACGCACTGAACTGGGCGCTGTCCAAACCAACTGTTCCAGGCTCGGTAAAGCCGATACCGCGGGGAGCAAAGAAATAATCACGCATCCATGCCTGATGTTCCTCGCTGCCGAGAATATACTGTTTCTCTGACACGTAAACCGCTTCCTTTCTGCACAAGCAAATACCCCTATAAGTTCTACACTCCCATTATAGTTCCATTCAAAATTTTATTCAATATCACTAATGAACAATATTTATCTTATTTTTTTATGGACATTATTCCCAAATTTGGTTGTATATATATCTGCCCTTATCTGCCCGTTTGATTCTGTCCATAATAGGCATTTTCCCCGTGCTTCCGGTAATAATGTTTGTCCTGCAATGCCTTTGGGGCAGGCTGTACACCGGGATAAAATTGTTAAATTTAATAGCACGCACAAATTGCAATTGATTTCTTTTTCGTGTAGTATAAATGTGTATGAAAGCTAAAAATTAACTAAAAAGTAATCTATAAAATTTTTATTCCAGGCAGTATCAAACTGCATTGTTCTTATTGACAAGCAGCCAAAAAAGACGTTATTCTAAACATAGCCTGATATAAACTACGTCTGATGTACCATGTAAGAAAACTTATTTTTAATTACAGATATTATAGAAATTCCTGTGCATCCGCCAGAGGATTAGTCAATCAGTCATCAAAAATCATAGGCGTTATCATGTCCGATATACGCACAATGCACCATGCCGAGGGTGCATACTTTATTGAACAGCAGCTTCAAAAATACGGCTATAACTGTATTATGATGAACTCCGGTTTTACAGACCAGTCCAGGGCAGAGGGAATCCGTACCCTCTGTGCCCGGAGAGCCGAAGCCGTTGTGCTGATCGGCTCTACCTTCCAGTCCGAAGGCGTAAAAAATGCAATCCGCGAATATATTAGCGAGCTTCCCGTCATTATTGAAAACGGATATATCGACCTGCCCAATGTATACGGTGTGCTTGCCGATGAAAAAAATGGAATTGCAGAATGTGTCCGATTTCTTCGTCAAAAGGGAAAGAAACATCTTGTTTTTATAAACAAAGATGACACCCCAAGTAACCGGCTGAAAATTGAAGGTTTCTGTGAAGCCATTCAGGCGGATGATTCCACGGCGGTTCCCCATGTCATATGGGTTGAAGGCGATGATGAATGGCAGTCCGGCTACAATGCCACAATCCGCTTAGTCCGGGAATATCCAAAAACCGACGGTATTATCTACACTACGGATTTTCTCGCCAATGCCGGCATCCGCGCCCTTTTAGATCTTGGGATACCAATTCCCGGACAGGTCGCTGTTATCGGTGTGGATAATTCGATCTATGCTAAAATTTCTTATCCAAAATTAACTTCTCTGGATAATAAGATGCAGCTTTTAAGCATCACCTGCTCGGACATACTGGCAAAGGTACTTAACGGGGAAAATGTTCCCAAAAAAATGATGATTTTTTCTAATATCGTAGAACGAGAAACGACTTAATCAAAGCGCTGTGGCAGGCACAGCAGCAATTTAATGCATATTTGTTTTTGCTGCTGCCTCATCTATTTGCTGCTGTTCCATTTATCCCAAGGCTTTTATCCGCTGCCCAGCCAATGAACCGTCGCTATTCGCCATGAACGGAGTGATTCCATGTATTCGCAGTTATTAATGCGCGCAAAAATTTTTCAAAATATTCCCGAAGCCAATCTGGAAAGCCTTCTGAAATGCCTTGGTGCTTATGAACGCGTTTATGGCAAGGGAGAGATCATCTATTCCGCAGGCAGTACCGTGTCCGCCATGGGGTTTGTTTTAAAGGGACAGGTACTCATTGAGCAGACGGATCTGTGGGGAAATTCAAATATTTTCGGACACGCAGGCCCCGGACAGGTATTTGCCGAAACCTATGCCTGTGTGTCCGGCGAAAAAATGCTGGTTGACGCTATCGCGGCCCAGGAAAGCACGATCTTATTTCTGGATATAAGAAAGGTGCTTCACACCTGCCCCGCTTCCTGTGGATTTCACAGCCAGCTCATTTCAAACCTTTTAACAGTAATATCTGTAAAAAATTTGAATCTTTCCCGGAAAATCAACTATATTTCCCACAAGTCTATCCGGGATCGGCTTTTATCTTATCTGTCCTTCCAGGCGGTACAGCAGGGAAGCTATTCCTTTGAAATTCCGTTTAACCGCCAGGAATTAGCAGACTACCTGTGCGTTGACCGAAGCGCCCTGTCCAATGAATTAAGTAAAATGAAAAAGGAGGGGCTTCTTTCGTGTACAAAAAATAAATTTGAGCTTTTTGTCACGCCGGCTAATAATGACTTATTATAAAAAGTGCAACAGTTCAGCCCGCGCCATTCGCAAAGCCGCGCTAACGCGCTTTTGGCCGCTTCGCGGCTGCCTTTGCTCATAGCCTGGCGCTCCCTTGACCGGGAGCAATGAGCTAAAAATCGTGTAAACACGAGTTTTAGCTCATCATTTCCGGCTGGCTGAACTGTTGCAACAAATTATTGTTTTTTAAACCTGTACTTTCCTTTCCCTAAACCGGATACAGGCTCAATAATATCTGCATGTGCCAGATTCGACAAAAACTTAGTGGCTCCCGAACCTTTCAGGTTAAGAAGCTCCATAACAGCACTTCTCCCAAACGCTTCATCATAACCGAATTTTTCAAAAAGCCGGTAAATATGAGCGGCCGTTTTAGCCGAAAATATCTTGACTTTTTTTGCAAGGACGCTTTCAATGTCCACTTTTTCGGCTTGAATGTCCACTTTTTTGGCTTCAATGTCCACTTTTTCGCCATTCAAAAGACCGCTTATATGGAGATTTCGATTACGAAGTTCATTTTTCTCATTGAACAGCAAATTTCTCAGAAACACTTCAAGATACTCTGTTGTTTCGTGAATACCTTTTTGCAGGTTTGTATAGTTCGCCCGGACAAGCGCATTTCTGAAGTACCAGGCGTTTTCTGCAAAAATATCATTTTCTGCCCCAAAGCCAAGTGTTCTCAAATACTTGATAAAAAACACTGCCGTTGTTCTTGTATTGCCTTCTCCGAAAATATGAATCTGCCATAGCCTTGAAACAAAGACAGCAAGATGATGAATAATTTCGTCCATCGAAAGCCCTTTGTAACTAAAGTTTTTTTCCTGAGAAAAATCATATTCAAGGGTAGCCCTCCGTTCCGAAGCACTGCCATATATAACAGTTGCTCCATTAAGTACCCATTCTTTTTTCGTAATATTATAATCCCTTATTTTTCCGGCATGTTTATAAATGCCCCGAAAAAGTTTACGGTGAATAGAAATGTACTCATTCGGCGAAAATGAGAAGGCTGTTTCTGAAAGTATCCCGGCAATACGCGAAGATACCTTATCCGCTTCTTCAGTACGCGCATCATCCAATAAACACGCAGGTTTTTCGCTATAGTAACTGTCAATCAGGTTCTGCGCCTCTTTCAAAGTAATTTTGCCTTCAATATTCTGAATCGCAGTATCCACCAAATATTTTGACGGTTTAAGCCCGTCTGCCGCCTGAAGTCCGATTGCCGTACTCCACGCATACCCTTTACTGACTTTATCCGGTTCAGACTCTTTTAAATACTCTTTAAACGGGTCTTTTTCCATATCCGTTACCTCGCTTCATAATTTAATGACTGCATTGCCTGTTTTTCATTATGCAATAAAATTATAATATTTTCAAGCACACAAAACGTCCTTTCCGCCGATTCGTGGCTGCCTCTGTTTATAATCTGGCCCCCCTCAGCCTCCTTGGTATATTCGACACCACCGTTTTCATAAGAAATCGAAAAAGGCAGGAACTCCGTATAATCGTTCCTACAAAGTTCCTGCCTTAAGCTTCTCATTAAATTCAGGTAAAACCTCGTCCGGCGTACTGACACCGCAGACAAGCCCGCTCACATACTCATTGCAGGCGCTTGTAATACCGCTGATTTGAGTATCAAAGCCCCCGGCATTTGCCGCAAAGCCCAAAAGTTCTGAAACTTTAGCGTTATCGTTAATTTCTCTTGATTGTTCGCGAAGATCAGGATCATCTCCCACCCATACCCCCGACATATACTGATTGCCAAACAGCCATGTCAAATTCAACGGATAGCTTGCGGAGGCGTTTGCGCTCCCGGACACAGGCCCGTAGGTTCCATCATCCAGAACAGTATAATGGACGTCTTTAACGCCATAATTTAATAAGTCAATAAGTTCTTTATCCGAGTACATAAGGTTTAAAAATCTCATGGCAGCTTCCGGCTCGCTGCTCTTAACAGGAATTGTCCAGCAATTTGTATTTACGGTCGCTGTCGTAATCGGGGCGTCAAAGACCTTAACGACTGTCATGTCATAGCCGCATCCGGCCAGACCCGCATTTTTTGTGGACAGCTCCGCCCCATAAAAGAAGCTGAAGCATTTCCCGTTTTTTACAGTGTCATAATTAACCTCTTCTGTCGTTGTGGCATCCTGAAAAATATACCCCTTTTCATACCAGTCGTGCATTAACTGCACAGAATCTTTATAAGCGTCTGTTTCATACAGATTGACAACCTTTTGGGGTTCTGTATCTAAAGTTACAATATAGTCGTTGACAAGCTTGTTTATGCCCACGGCATCCTCAAATTCCCCGCTCACAAGCGCACTGCCGAAACGAAGGACGCCTCCGCTGCTTCCGTTTCCAAACAGCGGCGTCAACTCTGTGTTTTCTTTCACGCTTTCCAGGATTTCCTCAATATCCTGCATTGAAGAAATTTGCCGCGCCTTTTCTATCAGGCCCAGTTCCTCAAGAACATCGGTGCGCATTGCATACCATATCGTTGATACCTGGTCTTTGTCCGCAGGCACCGCGAAAATATCCCCGTCATAGGTCGTTGTCTCGAAATATTCCGACGGTATTTCCTTAAGAATATCCTGGCCGTATTCCTCTAAAAGGTCATTCAGCGGCATAAGCTGATTTGACGAACGCATGAAATCAAAGGTTCCTGACCCAAAGAAAAATGTCGGAACAAGATCTAACTGATCCCCGCCTGAAATCATAAGATTGATCTGCTGGCTCCATGAACCAATAGAAATAGGCAGCAGCGTTACCTGTGCCTCGCTGCTTTGCCCTAATGCCTGGCTGCTGGAACCGACGCTGCCGTTTCCGCTGCTTTGGCCGGTTTCTGAATTTCCACATGCCGAAAGCCCTAAAACAATACTAAACGCTATGGCCGTTTTCCCCAAATACTTCATCCTATCCATTCCTCCTTAACCTTGTGCCCTGGGCAGCCGCTGCGGCACCCGGGCGCTTCGTCCATTCGTTTGATAGATATTATTATAGGAATACTTGCGGCCGGGCGCATGTATAGATTTCACATATGTGTTGTACAAATCCCACTATTTACTTCTTTTCACCTCCCGCCGCACCAAAGATGGCGACTTGCCATAGTATTTTTTAAACTTCCGGTAAAAATGGCTGGCATCAAAGCAGCCGATCTCCTGGCTGATTGTACTCAGGTCCATGTCTGTGCCTGTCAGAAGATCCCATGCTTTTTTCATCTGAATGCTGCCGATCAGCTCAGGAAAGGTTTTTCCAGTATACCGCTTAATCATACGTGACAGATAGGATTCATTGTAGCAAAAAAACTGCGCTAAATCTCGCAGCGTCAGGATTTTATAGTGTGCTTCGATATATCCCAGAACGGCCGTAATCCGGTCATTGGAATCATTTCCCACCTGGCTTGGAACAATAGCCATTGTTTCATATTTGCGCAAAAGCTGTATCATAATCTGCCGGAAATATAAAGCAATGCTCTCTCCGAAAAAACGCTCCTTATGGCAGACTTCCCCATACATATTCAGAAAGCCCTCCCGGATCTTCGCGTCATTCCCGCAGGGAAATAAAATATATGGGCTTGCGGATCCGCTATACAAAACCGAAGAAAAAAAGCCAGATAAAATATTATTGTCCTGCATCAAATCCAAAAAAGCGAAGTTAAACAGCTCCTTCCGTATAAGTATCGCAAATACAATAGCGTCATCGGCCGCGGCAGATATACAATGAACCGTATTGGGCGCTAAAATACATAAATCCCCGGGATTTAACCAAAAACCATATCCGCCGATAAACTGATGGCACTTCCCGCTAAGCACATAGGCGGCTTCAATATAGTCATGGGTATGGCTGATCGTATAAGAATAGCGTTCATGCTTCACCATAGTAATATCGCTGCCCGCATCGGGCATCTTTGTACGGTTGGAATATTCATAATTGACCGTGCGGTCAACCATTGTTCCTCTGAAAAAATCCCTGAGATCCAAATACTCCGGATGAGTCTCAATGATTTGTTCATATTCGCCATAGGTCATAGGCTGAGCCAGAAATTTTCCTTCATCACTGTTATAAAGCTTACGGAACCACTGTTCACGCTCATTCAATACATATAACAACCCTTCCCCGGACATGTTCCCTTCCCTCCCCTAAACCGGCCAAACACCGTTTTTCAGCCTTTTCTTTGACAGGAAACAGCAAAAGGCAGCGCAGGTATTCCCGATGAATTATATACATCAATATTATAATAAGACATCTGCGCAAATTCCACGGTAATTTCAGAAAAAGAAATATCGTTTTTTATATGCAGTATCATTTCATCCCCCAAAACCTCAACTGTATACGCCGATTCGGGAATAAGCCTTCCATCCGCATATAATTTAAAGTATTCTTTAGAACCGCTTTGCCGCCAAAGCCCTGTTCCGCAGTTATCAAATGTCATACGAAGATCATTTTCCAAAAGCCTGGCAGCCTTTACACGAGGAGCCTCGCACAAAAGCGGTTCTTTATAAATTTTCCCCCGGGCCATCCATGCCATGCGCTGCCCTACCGGACGTTTTTCCTTTGGGTGAATATCATAGGGCAGCCCCACATCCCCCGTAGATACGATATAAACATTTTCCATGGATTCCGACGTTTCCTGCTGGGCCCTGCGAATCAGCGGCCAGTTATCCCCCGCTCCGGGAATATGATCTCCAAAGGGCGCCAGCTGGGCAATAATAAACGGCAGCCCTTCTCCCCACGCATTGCGCCAACATTCAATCAGCCCGCGAAGGACACGGCCATATATATCGGCATGGGCCTCATCGCTCTCACCCTGATACCATAAAACGCCGCGTATGCCGTAAGGGATCACCTTCTCAAGCATTGTATGATAAAGGCCGCAGGGCCGCCACGGATGCTCCGGGAAGAGCCAGTTTGCCGGATTTTCCTGATCCTGGCCAAATTTTATGAAAAACTCCAGTTCTTCTTTTGTAATACCATAATTCATCCGGTCCGAGGCCGGATCGTCAAATGGGTGTGCCCGGTCATTTGCAGGATTTTTCCTGTACAGCTCCCTGGCCTCAGACACCTTTTGGCCGTCCTTAAGACATTTTTCATAATCCTCAAGCCACGGCAGCGCAGCCTGGCGGGCACAGGCTTCATCCATCCAGCAAACCGCCCGTGTTCCTCCCCAATTGCATCCAATAATACCGACTGGCACATGAAGCGTTTCCAGAAGATCCTTCCCAAAGTAATAGGCTACTGCCGAGAAATACTCCAAATCCTCTGGCTCTGCCCTGCGCCAGAAGCCAAAATTGCTAAAATCCTTTTCCAGAAGTTCACCCTCCACAGCAACCTCAGGATAGTCAAAAAAGCGCAGGCCGGGCAAAAAACACCGCTGCTTTTCCAAAGGGAAATCCTTATCATAGCGCATGAAAAATTCCATGTTTGACTGGCCTGCGGCCAGCCATACTTCTCCAACGGCAATCTGACGGATAACTTTATGGCAATGCTCATCCCACAGTTCCATCGTTTCGTCAAAAGATGTTTCCAGCGCCGGAAATTTAAGCAGCCATTTTCCATTTCCGTTAACAAACGCTGTTTCCATTCTTCCCTGGATTTTCCCAAAAATCCTTTCACCCGGTGTGCCCGTTCCCCAAATCACAAAGGGCTTATCTCTTTGAATAATCATATTATCCTGAAACACTAACGCAGTTTCCATAAAAATCCCCTTCTTCCTGTTATATATGGCTTTGTTATCCTTTTTTGCACAAATTCATCAAAACCTTCGCGTAGGCGTCATGCCCGGCCTTTACCGGATGGTTCAGCCCATTGGCAAGCAGCGGTTCCCATGAATATCCCATCGCCTTATAATCCTTCCAAAGGGCATATATATCCGCCAGGCATATTTTTTCCTCTGAAGCAATGGCCCGTATTTTTTCCACACATTCCTCAAGCACCCTGCTCCTTGCCAAAGTCGTTCCCGCCATCCCATTCGGCGTTATTAATATGATATCCGCCCGGGTTTTTTCTTTGATATTTCTAACCATTTTTTTAAGCAGCCAGTAAAAATCCCCGGCCGTTCCCACATTTTCATCCCAATTCAACGCGCCGTTAATCAGCACAAGATCCGGATCATGTTTAATAATATCCCTCTCATGCCGTGCATACATGCCGCGCATCGTATCTCCGGCAATGCCGGCATTAATAACGCTGACGCATGTATAATGATAATTTTCTATTAAATACCTTCTGAAAATTTCAGGGTATGAATGGAGTACATCCGCAGCTTCAACGTCTAAAATTGCCTGTTCAAAATCCCCGGCTAAAAGCCGCATATAATTTTTTTCAATTTCTTCCGGAGAGTAGAGCCATTGAAACCGCCCCGCCGTCACACTGTCTCCCATAGCGACAATTACCGGATTCCTTCGCTCCAGGCCATCCTCATCCGGTCCAAACGGCGAAAGCGCCGCAATCCCCCCTTTATTTTTACCCATGATCTCAATAAATCGCAGCGGATAATTTTCACCGCAGTATCTTTTGTCCTCTGCCATACTCAAAAGAACCCTTTCATATTGCTCCATTGTTCCAGAATCCTCCTTTTATGTATATTTCACGCTCTGTTCTTCACCGGTAACAATCCGGCCACAACAGCGTACTCCGGTTTCATTTGCTAACGGCCAGGGCAGCAAACGCGCAGGCCTGGCGAAACGGTTACACTTTGCCTGCTATACAAAATTATTATATAGCTTTAAAAGCAGTAAAAATTGTACAGTTATGACCTATATTCTTGTATAAATCTGCCAAGGGCAGTTTCCTGTGCTTCACTTCTTACGTAACTACTCAGTCTCATTTAGAGTTTTGCTGCGCACTCCTGAATCACTGTCAGGCCTGGCTAATCAGCAAGTGATTAGCCAGGCTGTGAACAGTAACGAGTAGTTGCCTCTTACCCAATATATTTAACAAATCTCTTGCTTTATACCTATATTTGTAGTAAAATAAAACTACAAATATAGTAATGTATAGGCTCCGAGGGAAATCCTTCAGCCGCTTTGAAACATTTAACACTACCGTTTTCATCATGGAGGTGAGTTTATGGAAAAGCTTAGTGAGTCCGAAGAAATCGTTATGCAATCCATTTGGGAAAGCAGCGCCCCTGTCAGTCTCAGCGAAATTATACGCTGGTGCCAGGCTCACGGACACCCATGGAAATCCCAGACAGTATCTACTTTTTTAGTCCGACTGAGCCAAAAGGGCTATGTCGGTTATGAGCAGCCGGGCCGCAACCGGCGATACCTTCCCCGTATTTCCAGGGAAAATTATCTGAACAATCAAATGTGTTCAATGCTTGATTTTTGGGGAAAGCCGTCCATCGACGCGCTGGCCAGCGCCTTCAGGCGTGTAGAGTCCATTAGCCGGAATGACCTGAAAGAATTAAGGGAGATGCTTGATGACATGGATGAGTAATTTTACGCTTCTCTTAATCACAAATAGTATCAGTATCCTTTTTGTATGGCTGCTTTTCCAGCTTATACTTATACCGCTTATAAGCAATGTAAACACTGCCTCCATTGCCGGTGATATGGCCCGCAGGCTACGTTTTGATGATTTCAGCTTTTAAAAAAATTTTACCTCTGACTAAGCGCCAGAAATAGATTGCTCCAGGTACATTATCCCATATGTTGGCCAAATACCGCGAAAGGAATACGCTTTTATGGACTCCACACATATTTACATCGTTATCGCCGCCATCCTTCTGGCAGCCGCCGCAGCACTTTTTGTTCTTTACAAAAAACGCGGCTACTATCCTTATGCCGCTAAACACATATTAACCAAGCGGGAATATAAATTTTATCTCATCCTCAGTCAGGTCGCTGACGAATATGGGTACATGGTCTGCCCCAAGGTCGGCGTCAAGGATCTGCTTGCTGTTACCGATAAAAAAAACTACATGAAATACTTTCACAAAATTGCCCAAAAGCATGTGGATTTTGTCATATGCGACAGGGATCTTTACGTGCTTTTTGCCATAGAGCTGGATGATTCCACACATGAAACAAAGGATGCCCGCAGACGGGATCATTTTAAGGATAAGGCGTTTGCGGCGGCAAAAATACCGCTAAAGAGAATCATTGATATTGATGAACGGGAAATACGCAAGCTGTTCCGTTAAAGCCCGTTACTATTTTCGGCCGCCATCCGCATACCCGCCCGCGTTTCCATAAACAAAGGGCGGTATTGCTCACAATCCGGCAATACCGTCCTTTTTCGCACAGCGTATTTATAAATTACATCTTCATGTATTTATAACCTGTACATTCTCAGTTTTATAGCTGCCACATTCAGCTCTCGACAGACTTACGCCTCTTTTATAACATCTCTATCCTGTTTTTCAGACGCCTCCTCGTGCCGCTCTACTAAAACCTCTTTAATCCTCCGGTTTTCAATCTCTGTCACATGGAAAATCAAAGAATCAAATTTCAGGTCAAAGGTTGTTCCGTCTTTTGGAATTGTGTGAAGCTGGGAGAAAATAAAGCCGCCGACCGTATCATAATCCGGGCTTTCTAAGCTGTCCACGCCAAGCTCCTCAGACAGGCTTTCAATATCACATTCGCCATTGACGCGCCATACGGTTTCTGAAAGCTGTTCTAACTCCTTCTCCTCAGAAGCATCGTATTCGTCATAAATATTGCCCACAATCTCCTCCAAAAGATCCTCCATGGTTACAATACCGCTGACCTGGCCGAACTCGTCAATAACAACGGCAAAGTGAATTTTTTTCGTCTGCATATCTTTAAACAGTTTATCCGCAGAAATACTCTCCGGGATGAAATACGGCGCACGCAAAAGGCCCTTTAAATGCCTGCGCTCCCCGGCATCTGCCATCAGGAAATCCCGGGCATACAGAACGCCAACGACATCATCGAAATCCTTGTCGTACACCGGAAATCTGGATTTTCCGCTGCTTTTCACAGTATCGATAATTTCCTGCTCACTGGCATGCAGGGAAATAAACTCAACATCTGTACTGTGGGTCATAATATCTCTTGCAGGCGTATCGTCAAAGGCGAACACATTCTGTATCCATTCCTTTTCTTCTTCATCAATAACGCCTTTTTCCTCACCTAGATCTACCATCATCCGAATTTCTTCCTCGGTAACACTCTCCTCCTCGGCTTCCGTTTTCATGCGGAGCAGACGAAGGACAGCATTTGTCGACAGTGAAAGGAAAAATACCACCGGGCGCATAATAAAAGCGACCGCACTGACGACAGGACACGCAAATTTAGCCACCGCATAGGGCTTTTGCATGGCAATTCGTTTGGGTACCAGCTCTCCAAGAATTAAAGTAAAATACGATAAAATAATGGTGATTACAATAACGGATAAAGTATTAAGCACCGATACCGGGATTCCCCTAAAGCCCAGGCCGTTATAAATCCAGTCTACCAGATATTGGGAGAAGTTTTCTGCGGCAAAGGCGCTGCCTAAAAAGCCCGCGAGGGTAATCCCGATCTGTATGGTTGACAGGAAGCCCGCAGGCTCCTCTACAAGCCTTAATAATCTTTTTGCAGTTTTATCCCCGTCCTCCGACATTTTCTTAAGCTTTGTAGCGTTCAGAGAAATCACCGCAATCTCCGTTGATGCAAAAAATGCATTAATAAGAATTAAAATCACCTGTAAAATTATTTGTTGGGGAACTGAATCCAATCAAAATCACTCCTTCTATTATCTTGCGCTTTCTGCGCGTGAAATTAAGTAAATTATTAAATATCCCGCCCCAAAGGCCAGGACGCAGCTTAGCCATTCCAGGCCTTGTGGGATCCCCGGAAACACCTGTATGACAGATCCAAGGATAAACCCGAGAATAATCATATAGGTCGGCACCGGGCAGCGGGTCATTGCTGTTTCTAAAAGCTTCGTAGTCAAAATGATTCCAAGAACCAGGCCAATACCCATAGGAATCAAAGGCACGATCTGAAGCGTTCCAATCGCTTCCATCACTGTATCATAAATCCCCATGAGCAGCAGGACATAGGAAATACTGATTCCAGGAAGTATCAGAGCCACTGCGGCAAAAATGCCGGCAGCTACCATAACAATGACCTGTACCAGGCCTTTGCCCGCAAGAGCGGATTCAGTGGCCGGTATCAGCTCAAAGAGCATGACAAAGGCAATGCCGATAATGACATATAAAATGACACTCCAGGATATTTTTTTAATCCCTGCCTCCTTATAAATCAACGGCACACCGCCAAGAACTGCGCCAATAAACAAATACATCATCGGCATAGGAAATTTGTCAATCAGCGCCAGAAGCGGCCGGGCAAATAAAACCATGCCCACGGCAGCCCCTGCACAAAAAAGGGCGATAAAAACAGCGCTTTCCTTTTTGTGTTTAAAAAATGAGCTTACGGAGGACACAAGCTTGTCATAAATGCCAAGGATCATTGCCATAGAGCCTCCGCTGACTCCGGGTACGAGCATTGTTCCCCCAACACACATCCCCCGAAATAATACGCTCACCAGATATTTCATAAAACTCTCCTATCGGTCATTTCACCGCTGTTTCCCGGTAAAACCGCAAACAGCGGCGTTATTCGCTCATATTAATCTGCATCAGGCTTTCGCCAATATTAAGTATATGATCCCCGATACGTTCAAAGTCTGTTAAAACCTCGGAATATAAAATGCCGGCCTCCCCGTCACACTGGCCCTTTTTGAGCCGGCTAAGCTGGTGTCTTCGGAAGGTTTCTGTCATATCGTCAATCTTTTGCTCCGCTGCCGCAATCTGTGTAAACAGCTCCTTATGAAATTCCTCAAGGCAGTCCAGGACAAGGCTTAAGGACTTTTTACACATTGCCTGCATTTCATCAACCTCAGACAGTGCTTCTTCCGATAAATTTAACCTGAATTTCTTAAAGTCCAGCGCATAGCTTTGAAGATTTGCCGCATGATCCCCGATTCTCTCCAAATCGCCGCACAGCTTAAAATAAGCGGTCATTTTTTGAGAGTCGGATTCATTAATTTCCTTTGTAATAATTTCTGAAATATACCCGGAAATCTCTTTATTCAGGAAATCAATATAATCCTCACGCTCGTCAAGCTCCTCCTTATGCTTTGGCTCATATTCGCTGTTTTGAAGGCACTTAAAGCCCTTATCCACATTTTCCCGGACCATGGACGCCATACGGAGTACCTCCATGCGAATACTCTCAAGAGCAATCGCGGATGTTCCTACCTTGACCTCTCCGGCCTGTCTTCTCGGCGCGATATGGACAAGGCGGCGCGCTTCACCCATTTCATCCTCTTTGTCCGGCAAAAGCTTTCTCGCCAGCTTCACAAGCAGGCCGCCAAAAGGAAGCAATAATAAGGTTGTCACAACATTAAATAATGTATGCATATTAGCAATCTGGGCCGCCGGATTACTTGGCGTCCAGGAAGCTACCCAGTCAGCAAGAGGAAGGGCTATACAAACGATCGTGAAAATCGTTGTACCTATAATATTAAACGCAAGATGGATGATCGTTGTACGTTTCGCATTCCTTCCGGTTCCGATAGAAGCTAAAAGCGCGGTAACGCATGTACCGATATTCTGTCCAAACAGCACGAAAACAGCGCTGTTAAGGCCAATCAGCCCGCCGGAGGCAAGCGTCTGCAAAATACCTACGGACGCAGACGACGACTGAATAATCGCTGTGAAAATCATACCTGCAAGAATACCCAGCACCGGATTTGAGAATTTTGTCATCAGAGAAACAAAGGCTTCCGATTCTCTCAAAGGCACCATAGCGTCGCCCATCATATTCATACCAATAAATAAAACGCCCAGGCCTGCGAGAATCAATCCATAATTATGAATCTTGGCATTTTTGATAAATACAATTGCCGCGACACCAATAAAGGCAAAAAGAGGCGCAATTGCTTCAACATTAAGTGCAATAAGCTGTCCAGTAATCGTGGTTCCTATGTTTGCTCCCATGATGATCCAAACAGCCTGCTTTAATGTCATCATCCCGGAATTTACAAAACCTACAACCATAACTGTTGTTGCTGACGACGACTGAATAATCGCTGTAATGCCGGCGCCCACTAAAACGCCGACAAATCTGTTGGCCGTCAGCCGCTCCAGAATTTGTTTCATCTTATTTCCAGCAGCAGCCTCAAGTCCTGAACTCATCATCTGCATACCATACAGAAAGAGCGCCAGCCCGCCTAACAAAGCCATAATATTATAGATACTCATTTCCATTTCCTCACTTTTATATGCACATTTTTCGCAACAGCTCAGGTAATGATCCGGCTATGCGGCTGAATCGTTACCAATTTAACGAACTAAACTGTTACCATTTTTCCGATCTTTTTCTTTAAACGCAGAGGAACTGGCTGCGGCATTTTCCATCCGCCCGATGAATCACCTTTAGCGCTATAAGAAAATATCTTACATAATTATATGAAATGTACCGCCCCATTGGAAAGAAGCTCTTATTCATTAAAGCAAAGGCAGCTATGGCAATATAAAAAAATATAAGATATGGCGAAAATAACCGCTGGCTATTTTGATTTTTGACATAACACGGCGCTGCCATTGGATTCACTAAACCGCTAATGTCTGCCGTTTCTTCAGTAAATACCGTTTCCAGCTCTGCAGAAACGCTGCTATTGGTAACAACACTCTTATTTTCAAGGACATCACTGACCTCACAGGACATAAGTTTTGCCTGGGCACCAAAAAAAGGTGCCCCAACGAGCAGCAAAAATACAGCTAATATGAAACATATTACTTTGTAATTGCTTTTACTCATTAAAACACCTCATAATAATCTATGGAAACTCCCATCGCCATGGGCTATCTTATTTTGTAACATTTACCGGCTGTGTCCGAAAAATATGATATTGGTACTTCCCAAGGACCTTAGCCAGCAAAATACCCAGTACACCGCAGGAAATAATCTCCCCGGCGCCAATCGTCGCCATTAAAAACGGAATTGGCAGCGGCTCGCCGTAAGCATATCTCAAAACAAAAGGTATGATCAGTACATTCGCTGCAATCGGTGGTATTGGCGCCAAAAACCGGCTTTTATTGCGCAAAAGATAAGTAAATACCGCGCCAATAAGTGTCGCCAGACTTCCGAACACAATATCCGGCACCATGGCCCCTGTAAAAAGATTTCCTAAAATGCAGCCGATAAAAACACCTGGAACCGCAGCCGGGGTAAATACCGGCAAAATCGTCAGCGCCTCTGAAATACGTACCTGAATCGCGCCAGATCCAATTGGAGCGAAAACTACCATAAGCACTACATAGATTGCGGCAATCATCGCCGCCTGTACAGTCAATAAAACACCTTTGTTTTTCATATTTAATTCTCTCCTTTAGTTTTGTTTTACGTGTGGAAGGTCTCGAACACACGCGCCTAAGCGTTTCCAAAAGACTTGCGTCAAAAGACTTTTGGGGCTTCCCATAACGTGATTGAGTATAACATAGACAAAGAATCCAGTCAATAAGATAATTTATAACCGATTACCTTTTTACAATGTCTTCATAATTCTTATAAACCGTATTTCATGGGCTTTTAATGTCTTTAAAAATGTGAGCTTTCCCCCCACAGCCTTAATATGCCCGTTCTTTTGATAAGGCACGCAAATATTTTTCAAATACCGGATATTTTCAAGGCTTAAGGGTTCCCCTGTGCCAAGGCTCTGCCACTGCGTCAGAACACTTCCCTTTTCCGGCGATATGCCATATTCACGAACAGTATAACTGCCATCCTCAACATTTTCCAAAGTAAAAGTTATATCCAGCCAGTCATCGTCTTCAAAAATAGTCTTAACCTCTTCAAGACCAATATCATATTCATCCTTAATATAATAATTGTATCTTAACCGCTTATGGTTAAAGCAGAAAATACTATACGAAGCCCTGCCATTTGTTGTAATCACACAATGCTCATGGCAGCCCACAAGCCGCGGCTCAAGCATACTCATAAATTTAAGGGCATAAAAGGAAGGTTTGCAAATACCACTGCGGCAAATTAGTCCGCTGGCCCCGATCAAAAGACGGTCAGAGTCGTAATAACTGCTGGACAAATCGCTGATTCCTCCATAAGCGGCAAAGGAAAGCCTGCCGGTCATTTGACACATCTGGGCGGCCATAAGGGCGGCCTTCCCGCAGCTATCATTAAAATAATTTCTCTGGGAAAGGCTTAAATTCCATTCCAGCACATACAATGGCAGACTGCCCCAGCCAGTATTTTCAAGCAATGACCGGCATCTTACAATATCCTCCATCGCATAGTCCATATTAAGGCGGCGCTTGGCGTGAAGCTTTCCGTCAATATCCGCCCTGGCATAAGGCAGCAGGTAAATGGATATAAAATCCGGGGCAACCGGCTCTGCCCGCCATTCCTCTAAAAGCCCGCCAAACTTTTCTTCACTGATCGCGGTGCTTAAGCCGCAGCCGCCAATGAGCGCGCTATCCAAACGCCCGCGTATACACTGATAAATTTTTGTAAAATGTCCAGGAAAGCTTCCAGGAATCCCCATGGTATTTTCGTAATATTCATTGTACCAGCATTCAAATATCCAGCCGTCAACAGCCTGCACGCCATACCTGGAAATAACATGCCGAAGGAAATCATCGAGAACACCGATACATTCTTCCATAGAGTCAAAAATTTTCTCCGAACCAATCCCCACCAAATCCTCATTCACGCTTTTTAGAATACTGGCAGGCTTATTGTCCAGGCAAATCACCGGACGGATATGATTTTCCACAAGGAAATCAAAAATAATATCCAGAGAATCAAAGTTTAAAATCCCTGCCTCATGTCTGGGGCGAAGCTCCATTTTCTCTGAAAACAATCCAAAAATCCGCCCCCAGGTAAATCCGATTTCCTGCTTTGCAAAAAGAATCTGCTTTTGAAGTACCGCAGACAGCAGCATATGGGCGGTACCCAGATTAATTGCCTGTCCCCAGGGATTTTCAAAGCAATCAGAAGCGGCTGCGTCTGCCCTCACCTCTATATTTCTTTTTTTCCACGGGTGCCAGACCGCGGTTTCATTTTCCTTAAGATATTTTTTAAGGAACTGCCGGTCCATCTGCGCTGGCCTGATCTCCTTTTCCGTCAGTGTTTCCTGTTTCCGGTACAGCATGGGAGATATTTGATAAATCTCCTTAAAAGCCCGGCAAAACGCAGATGAATTGGCAAAACCATGATCACCTGCGATCCGGGAAATAGACTTGTCCGTATAGCGTACATCCTCCAGGGCAAAATGCAGCCGGACATTATTAACATATTCAATAAAGGTAATACCTACCCGTTTTTTAAAATAACGGGAAAATGACGACGGGGCCATATACATAAATTCAGCCATCTCTGCCAGCGTAAGCAGCTTATTGTAATTTGTATTAATGTACTGGAGCATTTTTTCCACACGAATATCATCACTTCCAAAATGATCCGTTATCCGGTCAGACATGAAATACTGAACAAGAAAATGCAGGAGCCGGTACATCTGGCTTTTTTTCATAAACGTCAGTTTCTCCATATTCACCGCACACTCGCTGAGCAAATCCCCCATAATCGCCCGGAGGCCTCCGTACTTTTCCTGTTTTTCTACCATACTGTTACAGTAAAAAAACAAAAGCTTTTGGTCCTGATAATTTAAAAGCATGGAATAGTTAAAATGGATGATACATACATGGACCGGCCCGTCAGCCAAAAGGCCGTGGCGGTGGTTACTGTTAATGATCAGCATATCCTCCGGCCCCATATCAAACCGTTTTTCCAGCATTGACACTGTCAGCCTTCCATCAATGACAAAAAGGAACTCCACATCCTGGTGCATATGCTCTGCTTCCCTGCCGCCATTCCAAAACTGGATCGAAAAATCTTCCTCCCGGTAAACTGCCATGACCGTCAGCCTCTTCTTTCCTGCTGCTTAACTTCTCCCGCACCGTACAGCTGTGACACTCCGCCTGCATGTTCCAGCGGGCAAAACGCAGGTTTTTGCTCCTGCAATGTATACACATCTGTGCGGCGGTGCGTGAGCAAAGGAAGCTGGTGCCGCACAGCGTCGACACAACTCAGATCAATTTCAGTCAATTGTATTCCGGGCTTTTCATCCATCTGGCAGACACATTCTCCCCATGGCCCGGCAACAATACTGTGGCCCCAGGAAATATAGCAGCCGCCTTCATCCCTGGCCGGGGCAGTTCCTACCGCATATACCTGCTGATTCAATGCCTGGGAGCGAAACATCAATTCCCAGTGGGCCGGGCCTGTCGTCATATTAAAGGCCGCAGGCACTAAAATGACCTTCGCGCCTTTTAAAGCCATAAGTCTTCCCAGCTCAGGGAACCTAAAATCATAGCAAATACATAATCCAAAACGCCCATATTCTGTATCAAATACTGTGGATGTGTTTCCTGCGGTCAATGTGGCGGATTCCTGAAAATGCTGTCCGCCCTCCACATGAATGTCAAAAAGGTGCATTTTCCTGTGCCGGGCAATCTGCCGTCCCTCCCGGTTAAAAACATAGGCCGTGTTATAAATATTTCCATTCTCATCCCGTTCCGGCATACTTCCTGCGGACAAATAAACATGGAGCTTTCCTGCAAGCTCTGAGCAGGCCTGCCAGAGCGGCCCTCCCGCACTTTCCGCATAAACAGGGAAATTATCCACAGTGTAAGGGCAGGCAAACATTTCCGGAAGCGCCAGAAAGTCTGCTCCCATTTTAACAGCCCGCTCCGCCATTTCCCTCATATATGCAACCGATCTTTCTTTATCCTCAAACACAGGCATTTGAAGCTGCGCAAGCTTAAATTTCATTTCGTAAAACCTCCCGTTTTCCGGCAAATAAAGCGTTCTCCTTACAGAACTATCGCTATGCCGCGCTTTTTTACTTACTCTGCCGGGTTTAATTTTTATGGATTTTTGCAGGTAACAGTTCAGCATCGGAACTCTTTGTTCTATCATACTATATCCATTGGCGCAATTCCATATATTGGGGAGAATTTCTATATTAGCTTTTTTTCTTCATGCCAAGTATTAAAAAGCGAAGTACCGGCACACGGCGGATAATTTCATACAATACAAAGGACGCCGCAAGCTCTGCGGCCAGTGCTATAAGATAATTCCATCCGGCAGCCAGGCTTAAGTGATATGTAAGCGCATAGCAAACCAGAGTCAGAACCGGGTAGTGCAAAATATAAATACTAAAGCTGGATTTTGACATATATTTTGTCAATGGATTTTCAAAATTAAAATATTTTCTGGCGCAGCCCAGCAAGGCCAGTACCGCCGCCCACAAATACAGGTTCGCCGCCAGGCTTTGAAGGCACTTTGCATCGGAAAAGCTTTGTCCATAATAATAGGCCGTATATGCAATGGCTCCCGCAGCAGCAATAACGATCATAGGAATCCGGATTTTTTCAATGGCATCCTGCACTTCATCATGGGAAAATATATAATAGCCAATCAAAAAGGCTGCCAGGTAAATACCAAAACGGTACATTGTCAATACAGGCATATTTAAAATCTGGGCTGCGCCCCACATTACAAAGAACAGCAAAAGCACCGCAGCTATCGGTATACGCCCGCCTAACTTCCAAACCCTGTCCTTTTTATCCAGAGTTTTCAGCAAAAGAAGAAGGCAGGAGAACAGGAAAAGCATCTGTATAAACCACAAAGGCCCAATACCGCTTATAGCTGAGATCGGATATACCAGCGCCCCGGGAATATAGTCCAGGCCGCCGCCCATTTTAATATTCAGATAACCTGTAATCCAGTGAATCACAAACAGCCCGAGGGTCGACGGCACAAGAAGCTTTAATGCCCTTTCCCGTATAAACTGACGGCCCGTGCGTTTTTGAAGGGAGTATCTTGCGCTCATTCCCGATACAACAAACAGCAGAACCATAAACCATGGGTATACAATGTATTGGAATGCGTCCAATGCCGGAACATTTCTGGCGTCAGGAATACCTCCCGCAACGCCGACGCCATTAAACATAAAGCATACGTGATAGATAAGGACAATTAAAACTATTGCCCACCGAAGATTATCCAGGTACGGCTTTCTTGCGCTTTTTTCTGCGGGCTGCGCTGTTGCTGTTTTCACTTCATTTTTAATTTGCCCTGTTTCTTTAGATGTTATTTCAGGCTTTTTTTTCTGTTTCATTTTCTTTTACCTTCCTGTCACTTTAAAATTCCTGTTTTTGTGTCGATTCATAGCGAGCCTTCAGGCCCATATAGCCATCGCTTAAAACCCTGTTTATAAAATCCTCATTCCATTCCAGGTAGGATGTGGCAATCGTCACGGCAATCCCATGAACATAAAGCCACATTTCCGTATGGAACATCCGGGCGTCATTCTCGCTAAGCCCTGTAGACTGTTGAATCATTTCCAGCAATTTTTTGATTTCTTCATCATCATTAACCTTTTCCGCAGACCGGTCGCGCATAAAAAGCAGCTTAAAAAGCTCGCTCTCATCCCTGGCAAAACAAATATAGCCCATGCCGCTTGCCTTGTATACCGGATATTTCCCTTCGGCCATAGAGCGCTGCAAATAATTTTGGTAGACCACTTTTGCCTCTGCTAAAACCTCCTGCTGTACCTCATTCATATTCTTAAATACCGTAAAAACCGGCGCCACCGAGCTTCCAAGGGCATTTCCCAGCGCTCTGGCTGTCAGCGCCGACGCTCCGCCTGCCCGGACAACATCCAGCGCCGCCCTTATAATCGCTTCTTTTGTATACTTTGCTTTTGGCGGCATAAATTAGCACCTCCATAATAAATAACATTTGTTTTATAACATCTGTTATTTATTATATTCTTTAAAATGACCGATGTCAACAGTATGTAAAAAGGATGTACCGCATAAATACAGTACACCCTTTTCTTATTTTTTATTTCAGTATCAACGATGTGTGCTTTCTCTTATCCTCGGTTTATGTCTAAGCCAAGCCCCACATTGCCGCTGTTTCTTCCGGGAGCTGTTTCATCAAGAGGAAGCCAGTCCAACACCCGCTTTATATAACGATCCCAAAAATCCCACTCATGGCCTCCAGGCCCTTCTTCATAGGTTACTCCAATCCCATAACTTTCCAAAAATTTTGCAAATTGCCGGTTACTTTCCAAAAGGCCGTCTTGCTGCCCGCAAGCCATATAAATATCAGGGAATTTGTTCCCGCTCTCTACAAGCTTTTCCACAAGCACTCTGGGATTTAGGCTGCTTTTAGACGCAGCTTCCAAATCATCACCGAACGTTGCCTGCCTAAAGGAACGTTTTTGTGTAAAATACATCCCGTCCTCTGTCAGAGCATTGATATTATCAAAAGGCTGCGCTGATGATAACGCCGCAATATATCCAAAAGTATTATGGAACTTCAAACCATTGCGCAGCGCCCCGTAACCGCCCATAGAAAGCCCTCCGATAAATGTATCCTCCCGCGCAAAGGAAAGCCTGAACATTTTCCGCGTCATTTCTACAAGTTCTTCTCCGATAAAATCTCCATAATAATTATGATCCGCCGCTCGGTCAACATAAGAAGCGTTATCCCCGGACGGCATAACGACCGCTAAATTTTTTTCTTCCGCCCAGCGTTGTATACGCGTACCATACAGCCAGTCCGTATAATTTCCCAAAATACCATGAAGCAAGTACAATGTTTTGAACGGTTTAACCTCTTGTCTGGCAGCTCCCGGCACCGGCAGCTTATCCACAGGCAAAATAACATACATTGGAACCGTCCGCATGAGTGCTTCTGATATAAAATTTACTTCTAATACTGCCACCGTATTTCCCTCCCATATATTTTAATTTATCGGTTTGACCCATTCAATTCTTTTGATCAAGCCATTCATCAAGCTGCTTCTGAATCTCACTCATATACTTTTCCATGCCCCCGGCATACAGCTTATCAATAAACTCATTGTAAGTATTTTCATCTGCAAGGCCGCAGGCAATAAGCGCCTGATATTCTGAAAACACCGAAGAAAGCTGTGCCGCTTCATTCGTAATCGGATCTGTGTTCACCAAAAAGCCAAGTAATGGAGAATATTTCAGCCCTGATAAATCTATATCCGACGGATTATAACCCAAAGCCATATCTGATGCTGTCTGGTCACACTGCAGAACATTTCCGAAAATCCCAACTGTATTGACAGCATAACCGCTGTCAGTATTTACGACAAGCCCGCCCTTATTATCATAAGTATAATTCTCTCCCTTAAGTCCATAGCTTGCGAGCGTTTTTAATTCTTTATCCGTATAACACAGATTTAAAAGCCGAGCCGCAGCCTCTGGCTCTGTTGCGCTGACAGGGATCGCCATTGTCATAATCGTCATTGTTCCGGTAGATACATATCCCTCCGCCAGCTTCACCGATATAAGCGGTTCCCCGGCCAACTCAACGTTGCCGCTCGTTCTCGAACGGTTTCCTGCAAGAAAATAGGAAAATACCGTATCATCACTGCTCGGATCGTCTTCTCGAATCATTACGTCCTCATCGATATATCCCTTCTCGTACCAATCCCGCAATATTGACGCAGCCTCTTTATATTCCTCAGTTTCAAACAAACTGACGACTGTTGCAGCATCATCCTCTACCATTACCCCAAGCAGGGAGGTTCCCAGATCGTCATAAGCGGCGCCTGTCAGCATAGTGCCCGACGAACCCAAAAGGTTTTTAGCGCCGGAACTAATCATTTTCATATCTGGATGCAGCTTATGGACAGCTTCAAAAACCTTAGTAATATCCTCATAGTTTTTAATATCCTCTACTGTAAATCCGGCCTCAGTTAAATAGGATTCACGGCAGATCCAATATAAATCGTTCGTATTATCCGTATATACAGGTACTCCGTAAATACTGCCGTTGACCGTTGTCGCTTCCAAATAATTATCTGGAAGTAATGCCAATGTTTCCGGCGCATAATCGGCTAAAAGGTCATCCAGCTTAAAAAGCTGTCCGGAATTTACCATTGTATTAAAATTCCCTGCGCCTGCCGGAAATGTTGAAATCAGATCGATCTTATCATTTGCCCCGACCTGCATTGGCATTTGAGAAAGGTAGGTTCCCATTTCCAAAATTTCCAGATTCACGTGAACATTAATTTTTGCCATAGTAATCTCATTGATAGCATCCTCTACCTTCTGCACACCCTCCGGGGCATATGTTCCTCCGACATTCCACATCATCCATGTGACCTCTGCCGGATCATCCTCCCAGTCTACAGCCACTCCTGCACTATCATCCTGAGCCGGTTCTGCCGCAGGGGCAGGAGCATCTGTTCCTGCCAACTCATTTACAGAGGCCTGAACCGATTCCTTTGTCAAAGCCTCCGGTTCACTGCTCCCACAGCCTGAACCTGCCACCATACAAATCGTCAGCATTGCCGCCATCCATTTTGTTGCAGATCTCATTATACATCCTCCTCATATATTTTGTAACTATTCAGCCATACGGCTGAGAAGGAAAAAAACTCGGCACAGAGCATAGACCGCAAGCAGGTTTGCAGAGAGTTTTTTTCTCCTCAGACATAGGGCGTTTAGCCCGAATCAAGGATGCGCTGCGTAAGCAGCGAAAAAGCAGCGGCAGCTGCGAATCCGAGATGCATGGCTGAATAGTTACTATATTTTCTTTTTATAGTATAAAACCCTGGAAAGCATTATTCATTTCTGTTTTTGCCTACTTTACGCTCCTGAAATATCCATTTTTAGATGATTCAAAAACACGGACAAAAATATGCAATCATTTTTGACGATTTTTGACTATAGCAAGCAAAAGTTCAACATGGCAGACGCTTGCACGGCTTATCGCGTAAAAAAGACGTACCATCCTAAAATGATACGTCTTGTGATATGTTTCACTGTATATTTTCTGTTTTTTACAATAATCCTAAAAACGGCTCGAATTAAGCAAACATCATCCGGTCATTCGCCAGTTCGCTTCCGCTGGCTTCCTCAAATTTGGAAAGAAGGTCGGAAACTTTGAGCTTTTTCTTTTCATCTCCGGACACATCATAAATAACGCGGCCTTCATGCATCATAATCAGGCGGTTGCCGTGGGCGATAGCATCCTTCATGTTATGCGTGACCATCATCGCTGTAAGCTTGTTATCCTCTATAATCTTATCCGAAATTGCCAATACCTTCTGAGCAGTTTTCGGGTCCAGAGCCGCAGTATGTTCATCCAGCAAAAGAAGCTTCGGCTTCTGAAGAGACGCCATAAGCAGGGTAATCGCCTGGCGCTGTCCGCCGGACAGCAGGCCCACCTTTGTCGCCATACGGGATTCCAGACCAAGATCCAGCGTCTTTAAAAGCTCGCAATAATACTCCCGCTCTTTTCTTGTAATTCCCCAGCGAAGCGTCCTGTGCGCCCCTCTGCGGGCCGCAATCGCCATATTTTCATCAATTGCCATCGTGGCTGCTGTTCCGGTCATAGGGTCCTGAAAAACGCGGCCAAGATATTTTGCACGCTTATGCTCCGGTAAACGGGTAACATCCACGCCATCAATAATAATCTTACCGTCATCTACCGGCCAAACGCCAGCTACAGCGTTGAGCGTTGTGGATTTACCCGCGCCGTTTCCTCCGATAATCGTTACAAAATCTCCGGGATTCAGTTGAAGATTCACGCCGTCCAGCGCAATCTTCTCATTGATTGTTCCAATATTAAATGTTTTATGGACATTGATAAGCTCCAGCATATAACTCATCGTTTTTGCACCGCCCTTCTCCGTCTTCCATACTTGCGTTTGAGATAGGGAATCGCAAGAAAGATTGCCACCACCACTGCTGAAAACAGCTTCATATAATCCTGGGGCATTTTCAGCCACAAAACAATGGCAATAACCATATAGTAAATAATCGCGCCAATAATCACCGACATCATTGTATAGGCAAAGGCCATCCCCCGCCCTGCGGCAAGCTTTGCAAAAAGCACTTCACCGACAATGACTGCGGCAAGGCCAATAACAATAGCTCCCCGGCCCATGTTTACATCCGCAGATCCCTGATACTGGGCATACAGGCCGCCGCAAAGTCCTACAAGTCCATTGGAGATCATCAAGGCCAGTACCTTCATAAAATTAGTACTGATTCCCTGCGCCCGCGACATATTGGGATTACAGCCAGTCGTACGGATAGCGCCGCCAAGCTCGGTGCCAAAAAACCAGTATAATAAGCCAATAAGCACAAGACAGCCAATAATAAGGCCGGAAAAAAATAGTATTCTTGTCGATGTTTCTCCTGTAACGTAACGCAGCGAAGCTACCAGCGGATATTGATCTACATTAATCGCCTGGTTTGCTTTCCCCATAATCCCAAGGTTAATGGAATATAAAGAAATCTGCGTCAAAATTCCTGCCAAAATTCCCGGTATTCCTAATGCTGTATGCAAAAGCCCTGTCACAAGCCCTGCCAGCATACCGGCAATAAATGCAAAGACAAGCGCTGCCGCCGGATGTACGCCGCCTCGGATCAGCATAACCGCCACAGCCCCTCCGGTAGCCAGAGAGCCATCGACGGTCAAATCTGCAAAATCCAAAAGCCGGAACGTAATAAATACACCCAGAGCCATAATCCCCCAAATTAGACCCTGAGCTACATTGCCTGGCAGGGAGCGCAGCAAGGCAGCCGGGTCTAAAGATGTAAAATATTCTAAAACCATGGTATCGAGCCTTTCTGTAAACTATTTCTATTTTTATTTCTGCGCTTTATTCGATTGCCACATACCCATCGGGAACTGTAATCCCCAGGGCCTCGCAAAGTGCGGCATTGTATTTCTTTTCAACAGCAGGAGCATATTCCACATTCATTGTTGAAATATCCGCGCCATTGACAAGAATATCATAAGCCATTTCTCCGGCCTTGTAGCCAATATCGTAGTAATCAATAGAAAGCGTTGCAACGCCGCAGCCGCGGCACAGATTTTCTTCTCCCGCAATTACCGGAACCCCCGCAGGCTCGCAAATATTATTAATAATCTCTGTATTGGATGCCATCGTATTGTCCGTTGGGATATACAAAGCGTCACATTCCCCCACAGCGGCGGTAACTACGGACTGAATCTCATTAGAATCCGCCGCAGTATATTGGCTGTATTCAATACCTGATCCCTCAAGCGCTTTTGCAAATTCATCGGCCTGATATGCCGAATTGGCTTCGGCAGAACAGTAAACAATACCAACCTTTGTTACATCCGGTACAAGTTCCTTAAGCATTGCCGCCTGTTCATCAATAGGAGCCAAATCACTTGTTCCTGAAATGTTTGTTCCGCTGGCTCCTGTCCAGTCTGCAATATCTAAAGCAGCGCCATAATCGGTAATAGAAGTTCCAAGAATCGGAATCTGATTTGTTGCTGCCGCACAGCTTTGCAGTGAAGTCGTTCCGTTGGCAAGAATCAGATCCACATTGGAAGCCACAAAATTGTTGGCGATCGTGGAACAGTTGGCCTGCTCGCCCTGAGCGTTCTGCACCTCCAGCTTGACATTGGCCTCTCCAAATAATGACTTACAAGCTTCTTCAAAGCCTCTTGTAGCTTCATCAAGCGCAGTATGCTCAAGCTGCTGGCATATGCCAATTGTATAGATCTTTCCGTCCGCAGCGCCGTTTTCACCAGATCCAGAACCAGCTTCCTGTCCTGTACTCTCGCTGCCGGAAGATACGGTTCCCTCCGTGGAATCTCCCGTACCAGCCGTAGCTGATGTACCCTGACCGCCGCAGCCTGCAATCAAAGCCGTTCCCATAACACACGATAACAATAAAGCTAAACCTTTTTTCATAAATAAAAGCACCTCTCTCTAAAATTTTTACTATTCACAGCTATCCTGGCCACAATTCTGAATTGCTGATAACAGTAGTAACAATTCAGCAAAGCTGAACTGTTACTAATAGTACCCTAAAATTATAAAATAACCTTGATTATTCAGCTTCATACCTGAAAACTCAGCATTTACTGCAAATCCAGAATAGCAGCACTAATTAATTCTATTAAATATAGCTTAGCGTCTTTCGCTTTATCGCGCTAAACCGTTGCGATTAGACGCTTTAAAGCACTAAATCAAAGTATTAATAATTATACTACGAAATTAATTATTTCGCAATAGGTTGATCTTTAATATTTTTAATAAATGTAACTGTTGTTACGTCTGCCGCAAACAGCAAGTGTTTGCGGCGGTCAGCTTCATGCTTTGTTTTCTGCCCCATAAAAAAATGTCTTCGACACTTCAGCCCCCTAGCCCCCATTCATGGGGGAATTAGGGGGTTCCTTTTTGTGTCGTTTTCATGCATAATAGTCTTATGAATATTTTAC
>JAGZDD010000084.1 GCA_018369015.1 Clostridiales bacterium
ACACGGCAAACAGATGAAACCCCGTAAAGGGATAACTGGATGCCGTAAAAGACACGGCAAAACTAAGGAAACCCCGTAAAGGGATAACTGGATGCCGTGAAAGACACGGCAAAACTAAGGAAAGGGGATTGTTATGGAGGAGTTGTTTTGCGGGAGAATATGGAAGCTTCCCGATGATGTAGATACAGATACAATTATTCCCGGGCGGTACGGGGTGCTCCCAACGGCCCTTGATATGAGCCGGCACTGTTTAGAGCCTCTTTTTCCAGAGCTGGCATTAAAGGTAAAAGAGGGGGATATTTTTGTGGCGGGGAAAAATTTTGGCTGCGGTTCGTCCAGGGAATTTGCCCCTGCCTGCATTAAAGCCCTTGGCGTCCGGTGTATTATCGCAAAATCCTTTGCACGGATATTTTACAGAAACGGGATAAATAACGGGATGTTTCTTATTGAATGTCCGGAAATTTACGAGCACTGCCGGGAAGGGGATATTTTGACCGTGAAGGTTAATGAGAGCGTCACTGTTCACGGGCAGACGTTTCCCATTGCGAAAATCCCGGACAATTTATACAAAATTATTGCCGGGGGCGGGCTGGTGGCCCACTATCGGCGGCTGAATGAAAAAGAGGAGGAATGACCCGATGGGATATACAATGGCAGAGAAGATTCTTATGAGAAATACGGGGCTTTCCCATCTTGAACCCGGCCAGCTTGTGATTACCCGGCCGGACCGGTTTATGATCCATGATATATATACTCCCTTTGTTGTAGAAAAGCTGGATGAAATGAAATTTAAAAAGCTGTCAGATCCCGGGAAGGCATGTATTTTTTTGGACCACCTGTGTCCTACAAACCAGGCGTCAGGCGATCCGAGACATTACCATAAGGGCCATGAACTTTCTGACCGGTTTTGCATAGAGAAGTTTCATGTGGGCGAGGGTATTTCTCATACGTTAATGCATGAATATAAGTATGCCCTGCCGGGAATGGTAGCCGTTGCTACGGACAGCCATACACCCACCTATGGCGGGGGCGGGTGCTTTAGTACGGGGATTGGCTATACGGAAATGGCGGCAGCCCTTGGCAGCGGCGAGCTGTGGATGAAAGTTCCCGAAGCGATACAAATTGTTGTTGACGGCAAGCTTCCCAAAGGCGTTTATGCCAAAGACATTATTTTAAAGATCATCGGTGATATTGGCTGTGACGGAGGCACTTATAAATCCATGGAGTTTATGGGGAGTACCATGAAGGAACTGAATATGTCCGGGCGCTATACGATAGCCAATATGTCTTTGGAGGCTGGGTGCAAAACGGCCCTTTTTGCCGCTGATGAAAAAACAGCAGATTATTTTGGCATGGATTTAAAAGACATTGACTGGATTTATCCAGACGCGGACGCGGTTTATGCAAGGCGGCTTTATTACAGGGCAGAGGACTTGACGCCCCAGATTGCCTGCCCCCAGGGCGTAGATAATGTTCACGCGGTGTCAAAGGTGGAAGGAACGCCGTTAAATGAGGTTTATATTGGCTCCTGCACGAACGGGAGCCTGGAGGATATGGCCGTGGCGGCAGAAATACTTAAAGGGAAGCATGTGGCAAAGTATATGAAGCTGGTTATTATCCCGGCTTCCGTGGGAATTTATAAAGAATGTATGCGACGTGGGTATATGAGAATATTTATTGAGGCGGGCGCTATGGTGGCCCATCCGTGCTGCGGCTTGTGCTGCGGCCAGCCTTATGGCTTAATGAGCGACGGGGAGGCGGTTCTTGGAACGAATAACAGAAATTTTATCGGCCGTATGGGAACAATAAAATCTCTGATTTATCTGGCCTCTCCGGCAGTTGCCGCAGCCAGCGCCATTGCCGGTGTCATTACAAGCCGGGCATAGCTGTTAGCGGGCGGGCCATTTTTCTGGAAGCATTGTTAATCTGGAGAAAATGTTACGGACAGTAACAGCTCCGATAGCTCTGGACTGTTGCTGTGATCAGGAGGATGAAATGGAATACAAAATTGCTGTGATTCCCGGCGACGGGATTGGCGTGGATGTGATCCGCGAGGCTGTCCGTGTCCTTGACAAAGTGGGGGAGGTTTACGGACATACCTTTCATAAAGAATACCGGCTTGTGGGCGGCTGCTGTATTGATGAATACAACGTTCCTATCCAGCCGGAAACACTTGAAATCTGTAAGGGCTGCGACGCGGTTTTGTTCGGGGCAGCCGGAGGTCCAAAATGGGATCACCTTCCCCGGCAGCTGCGGCCGGAAAGCGGTCTTGCGGCGCTGCGCAGGGGCTTTGATTTGTTTTGTAATGTCAGACCCGCGAAAATTTATGAAGCATTAAAAGACAATTCACCTTTGAAAAATGAGGTGCTTAACCAGGGCTTTGATCTGATGCTTGTCAGGGATCTGACCGGGGGGATTTATTTTGGTGAAAAAGGCGTCCGGGAAGGCAAATATGGCGCCGAGGGCTACGATGTGGAATGTTACAGCGCCTATGAAGTGGAGCGGGTCGCTGTTAAAGCCTTTGAGCTGGCGAGAAGCCGCAGGAAGCATGTGACAAGCATTGACAAGGCTAATGCCCTGGAAAGCTCCCGGATGTGGCGGCAGACAGTGGCGGAGGTTGCAGCTCATTATCCCGATGTGGCTTTGGAAAATCTGCTGGTGGATAAGGCGGCTATGGAAATTGCCTGCCATCCGTCGCGCTTTGACGTCATGCTGACAACAAGTATTTTCGGCGATATTTTGTCCGACGAGGCCGGTGTTGTCACAGGCTCTGTGGGGCTGCTGCCATCGGCGGCAATAAACAGCCAGGGCTTTGGGCTTTTTGAACCGATTCATGGTACAGCGCCGGATATTGCGGGCAAGGGGATTGCCAATCCTTTAGCAGCCATTATGTCGGCGGCCATGCTGCTTGATATAGGTCTGGGGCTTAAAGAAGAGGCGCGGGCGATTGAGCGGGCTGTGAACCAAGTGCTTTTAGAAGGCTGGCGTACCGCGGATATTTACAGGGAATCGGCCCATCTGACCAGGGTAAGCACAGAAGAAATGGGCCGGCTGACTGTCGAAAGAATTACAAAAACAGATAAGGACAGGTGAGATTATGGCAGAAAATCTTGTTTATAAAATTATACGCTCTCATTTGATTGACGGAGAAATGAAGCAGGGCCGGGAAATTACCCTGTCCGTAGACCAGACGTTAGGCCATGATCTGACAGCCATAATGACGGCTCAGACAATGATAGCTGTTGGAGCAAAGACGCCGGCTACAGAAATTTCGGTTTTTTACTGTGACCACAATACCCTTTGCGTAACTTCGGAAAATGCGGACGATCATCTTTTCTTAAAAACGGCGGCCCAGAAATTTGGCGTCTATTTTTCAAAGCCGGGCAATGGCATTTGCCATTTTCTGCATTGCCAGCGGTTTGCAAAACCGGGAAAGGTCATGCTTGGAGCGGACAGCCATACGCCGACATCAGGCGCTCTTGGGATGCTGGCTATTGGCAGCGGCGGCCTTACGGTGGCAAAGGCGGCTCTTGGGGAGGGCTTTCGCATGAAAATGCCTCTGGTTTTAGGTGTTTGTCTGAAAGGACAGCTAAGCCCCGGCGTTGGCGCAAAGGATATTGCTCTTGAACTGCTCCGGCGCTTGTCTGTGAGAGGCGGGATTGGGTATATTATAGAATATTTTGGGGAGGGCGTTGGAACGCTTACCGTACCGGAGCGGCAGACCATTGCCAATATGAGTATTGAGCTTGGAGCGACGACCGGAATCTTTCCGTCCGATGAAATGACAGAACATTTTTTGAAGGCCCAGGGCCGGGAGGGGGATTATATTTGTTTGTGCCCGGATGAAGGGGCAGCCTACGATAAAGTCATTGAGATTGATTTGAATACCTTAGAGCCGCTTGTGGCAAAGCCCCACATGCCGGACCGCGTATGCAGGGCAAGAGAAGCCGAAGATGTGGCGCCCGGCTCTGTTTTTATCGGAAGCTGCACCAATGCTTCCTATTCGGATATTGCAAAAGCCGCAAAAATTTTCAAAGGCCGTAAGGTTCACCCCGATATTGACTGTACCATTGCCCCGGGTTCAAGGCAGGTATTGACCCAGCTTATTAAAGACGGGATACTTGCGGATCTTGTGGATTCGGGCTGCCGTATTTTAGAATGTGCCTGCGGGCCGTGTATTGGTGTTGGACAGGTACCCTGTCATAACGGCGTTGCGGTGCGCACTTCAAACCGGAACTTTCCGGGAAGAAGCGGAAATAATGATGCCTTTGTATACCTGTCCGGTCCGGAAACTGCGGCGGCAACGGCAGTTTCCGGACATATTATGGATGTGCGCGATCTGATAGATGTATCTGAGCTTGAAAATATCCATGAGCCATCCCGGTATAGTATTGACGACTCCGGGATTTTAAGTCCTCTTACATTGGAAGAACGAAAACGCATACAGATTATTCAAGGTCCGAATATTTCAAAGCTTCCGATGCGCGGCCCGGTCCGGGAAACAATTGACGCCGGCGTTGTGATACGGCTTGGCGATAATATTACAACGGATGATATTATTCCCGGCGGTTCCGCGATTTTAAAATACATTTCCAATATCCCTAAATTTGCCGAGTTTACATTTTGCTACACCGATCCCGATTTTGTATCCCGTGCCAAAGCGATGAAACATAGTATTATTATCGGCGGCGAAAATTACGGGCAGGGTTCGAGCCGGGAACACGCGGCGATGCTGCCGATGTATCTTGGGGTGGAGGCTGTGATTGCCAAATCCTATGCCAGAATCCATAAAGAGAACCTGTTTAATTACGGCATTTTGCCCCTTATTTTTGAGGATGCCGCAGACTATGAAAAAGTTGCTCAAAACGACCGGATTGTTATAGAGAATGTCCGGGAGGGGATAGAAAAAGGGCATTTTATTGTCCGGATTCCTGAAAAAAATGCAGAGTTTGGGGCGGTTTTACAGGCTTCACAAAAAGACCGTGAGGCATTGCTTGCAGGAGGGGCTTTAAATATTCTGGCAGAAAGAATAAGAGTAACTATTTAGCCGTGCGGCTGAGGCTGCGTGAATCCGAGATGCATGGCTGAATAGTTACGAATAAGATCTGCTTAAACACTGAAATAGAAACTGAATAGGCATCCCATAACATTAAGAGCCTTACGATTAAGTTCGCAGGGCTCTTATTAAGTTTCGATAATTGTTTAAGAAATTCAGGCATAACGCTAAAGATCATATTACTGCCATTTATCTTATTTCCCATAAAATCCTCTATAAAATCAAAATATCCGTTGGCTCCGGCCTCTTTTTCAAATAAGTCAATGGAGTCCTATATTCTTAGCAAGCACATGCAGGGCACTTTATAATATTTTTTCAGCATTTCTGTTGTGAATGTATTTGTTTTCAACTGTTGTGATAAGACATTCATCACGTTTTCATTGGTATATGGATCAAATAACATTAGAAGTGCTTTCTCCAGCCGTTCATTTTCTTCGTTTCTGAATTTTCCGGTACCACTTACGTTTCCGCTGCATTTATCTTTAATGTCAAAAAGCGTTAATGCAATGGCTTCCCGTAACCGCCGGCTGTTTAAGGCCGGAAACCGCCGGTGGATTTTTAATACATTGCTTTCCGTGGGAAACAAAAGTATTGAGTATTGCTCCTCGTTTCATTCTTTATTGGTCCAAAATTTTTTGACATCGGCAACAGTTTAGCCATGCGGAGTTGTTACTGAAGTCGCAGCGATTTATTTCTATTTATGGTCAGCCCTATGTCCGGATAGTTATTAAAAATTCCCTGTAACTTTTTCCAAGCTCATACGAGTAATTATTGAAAGCTTTCAAAAAACAACTTAAAATATACGATGAAAGCTCGGCAAGTGGACGCACAGCCAGGCATAAGGAGGTGATACCGGATATGGAAAAAAATTATGAGGCGCTTGATGATCATGCGCTGATGGCTTGTGTCAGGGAGGACGACGCCCGGGCGTTTGAAGCTCTTGTCCTTCGCTGGCAGGCCCCCGCGATCCGGTATTGCCAGAAAATCACCGGGAATAGCTTTGGCGCCCAGGACATTGTCCAGGACAGCTTTGCGGATATTTATATGCAGAGGAAAAAATATGAGCCATCCTTTACTTTCCAGGCGTATCTTTATGGTATGATCCGCCATAAAGCAGTCGATGAGATTCGCAAAAGCGTGCGGGTGATATTGGCTGATGATGAGAAGCCAGGCCAATGGCAAAATGCCGGGGAAGAAAAAACAATCAGCGGTAAAACGCAAAGCCGTATGGCATTGTCGCCGGAGGAGCTTTTTATTCTTCAGGAGGATCGGGAATGGCTGTATGCATGTATGAGAACCCTTAAGGAGGATTACCGCAGAGCGCTGTACCTGTATAGTGTTGAAGACATGTCTTATGGGGAAATTGCCGCAGCTATGGGGAAAACAATGGCCCAGGTAAAAATATATATTTACCGGGCGCGGAAAATACTGAGAAAAAGCGTTAAGGGAAGGGAGGCGTAAAGCGTGGAAAAAAAAGATGATTTTTTAAATGGGATTTGGGAGCGGATACGGGAAAAGGAGGAAGATACTAAGCTGTATCAGGCATTTGAAGAAAAAGAGCAGGAGCGGTTTGGCTTCCTTGGGCTTTCTGGGAAATTTCAAATTTCTGAACTGATGTTTGGTATGTGGGATGTTGTTTTTGTGTCCTTTTTAGCGGCAGTCCTCTTTGTTTTTATGATTTCCTGGTTTTTTGGCGTCTCTGGCGATCATATTTATGCCGCTGCCTTTGTGAGCGCCCCTTATCTTTATGGGCTTACATTTGTCCTGGGCTGGCAGAAGGAACGCCAGTGCCTGGCCTATCCTTTGGAAATGAGCTGTAAATATACATTTTTCCATGTGCTGGCGGCAAGGATGCTTTTTTGCAGCTTTTTGGGAATGAGCTTTAATATTGTTTATCTTATTGTGCTGGCTTTTAGTTTTGACGCTGATTATGTGCGGATGTTTGCGCTTTCCTTTTCGGCGCTGATGATTTTTTCCGTGCTTTTAGCGGCGGGCCTTTCCCGGGGAAAAAGATTTTTATGGGCCGTCCTGCTTGGCGGCTTATGGGTGATTGTCAATCTGGCCGGGATGTGCTGGCAAAGTGAAGGGTATATAAGGCTTTTGCAGCAGATTCCCATATGGGCCTTAGGTGCTTGCGCCGTCTTTGCGGCCGCCGCTTACGGCTATATGCTTTGCAGGCTTACGTCGCCGTCTTTTAGAAAGGGGTATTTGAATGCTTGATATTATTCATGTGACAAAAAAATATAAGGATTTTACGGCGCTGTCGGATATAAATATACAGTTTGACCATGGCGTTTATGGGCTTTTAGCGCCCAACGGCGCAGGAAAAACAACGCTGATGAAGCTTATGACAACGCTTTTATTTCCAACAAGCGGGAAAATTATGTATAATGGCAGGGATATTGCAGGGCTTGATGGAAAGTACAGGGAAAAACTTGGTTATCTTCCCCAGGAATTTGGTTATTATAAAGACTATTCCCCGAAGCGCTATCTCCATTATCTCGGCGTTTTAAAAGGGGTTGACCGCCGGCGGCTGAATCAAAAAATTGACGGCCTTTTAGAGCTTGTAGGGCTTTTGGATGTGAAAAATAAGAAAATGAAGCAGTTTTCCGGCGGTATGATCCAACGCGTCGGCATTGCCCAGGCGCTTCTTGGCGACCCGGAAATACTGATTCTTGATGAGCCTACGGCGGGGCTTGACCCAAAAGAGCGGATGCGTTTCAGAAAAATTCTTTCAGCGCTGTCGAAGGATAAAACGGTTATCATTTCAACGCATATTGTATCGGATGTGGAATTTATTGCCAATCACATTGTTATGCTTAAAAATAAGACAATTTTGTGCAACGCGGAGGCGGCGTCGCTTTGCCAAAGTCTTAACGGGATGGTCTATGAAACAAAGATTTTTGAGGGCGAACTGCCAGATTGGGAGGAACGCTGCCAAATTTTATCCCAGCGTCAAGAGGGCAATCAGCTTGTTATCCGGTTTGTCGGCGAGGAGGCTGACAAAAGCGGCTGCGTACTTTGCTCCCCAAGCCTTGAGGACGTCTTTTTGTATACCTACCGGGAGTGAGGTGGCTATTATGAAACAGGAATTTAAGCGTTTTATTTCCCGGCCTCTAATATATGTGCTGCTGGCCGGCTGTATGATTGTCAACGGATGGATCCTATTGAATCATATCAACGAGAGAGCCATAGTTTTGGCAGCCGCCGGGCTTTTGGAGGAATGGGAAAATGAGGGAAATGTAGGAAATACGGACAAAGCCGTGTATGTGACCGAACAAAACCTTCAGGCAATTAAAAGCCATCTGGAAAAAAATATGCCGGATGCCAGCTTGCAGGAAAATGCGGACGTTTCCCTGGAAAATCTTTTAAAAGGCACCGTTGTGATGGCCGGGACTGTGACGCCAGAGGATCTGGCTTCTGGTTTTATTGAATCCGCCGGCCTTTTTGGAGGCGCGGCCGCAAAAGCAAGCGAGATTTGCGGCTCACTATCCGGACTTTTTGAAAAGATTAAGGAAAGCGGCATTGCAAACCGTTTTTTTGTTCCATGTCATATGGGCTTTTTTGATATGTTTTGCCGGGAGCTTTTTCCTGCGCTGGCATTTGAGGGGATTCTCCTGTGCGTTTTACTCATGCTTAAAGCAGCAAATGACACTTTTACGGCAAAAACAGTTTTGGTTGTATTTGCGACAAAACAGGGAAGGAAAAACCAGTGGAGCTGCTTTGCCGGCGCCATGGCGGGCTGTGCTTTAATGCTGGCTGTTTTATGGGGGCTGACGCTTGGCGCTGCGGCTGTGTGCTATCCGATAGGGAACCTGTGGAACACCCCGTTAGGAAGCTGTATGATTTTATCCCAGTTGTTTCCTGTTGTTGCAAGATTTCCCATGACTGTGCTGGGCTATATGGCTGCGGAGTTTTTTGTGGCCCTTCTTCTTGGGCTGCTGTTCGCGGCGGCGGCCTTTGGACTTAGTGAGCTTTGGCATAACAGCTTTAAGGTTTTTATCGTCATGGTTTTTGCCGGTATGGTGCTGGCTCTTGTTCCAAGCTTTGCTAAAGGCTCCAAGGCGTGGTTTGTACTGAACTACAATCCGGTAAATCTCGCGGGAAATGCCGGTTTCTGGTTTGCCAGCGGAAAAGCATGGGTAGCGCCGGCGCATTATGAGCTTATCACCTTTTTAGTCTGGGGGCTGCTGGCGGCCATATTGGTGTTTTTTATGACCCGCAGGTTCTATAAGGAAGATATTCTCAGTTGAAAAAAGGCGTACACGCGAATTAATAAGAAAGGGGTGGATCGGATGTTTGTAGAAGAATTAAAGAAGATTTTCAGGATAAAAAGTCTTTTAATTGTTCTGGCCTTTGGTTTGGTGTATTATTTGCTTTTTATTTCTGCTCAAATGCGGTCATATCCCGGCAGTTATGAAATGACTGTAGAAGCCGGGAAGGAGCTTATGGAAAAATACGGAGATTCCTTAAGCCCGGAGGAATACCGTGAGTATGAAAAGGATTATGAGCAGCTAAAGAGCGCTCCCGGAGGAATACTTGAAACGATGAATACGTTTATCGCGGGCAATGCGCTTATGGCTGAGTATGGTATCAGCGATGTGACACAGTTGGAGGAAACGATTGCAGAAGCTGCGGGAAGTTCCGGTTCCTCAGAGCTTGGCACGCTTTTGATGATGGAAATATATGATACGTTTTCTGCCGAGGATTACAGTAATGCTATGGAGGAACAGATAGCCCTGGATATTCGGAAAAATTATCTGAAGCTTTACGAGCAGGAAATTTTTACAGACTCAGGCTCAGAAAATGGCACCGGGTATTACGATTCTTTGAATGAGGCTCAAAGGCGCCGGGTGTATGAGCGCAATACGTCGGAGATTTATGGGATTATGCCCTGGGATGTACGCGATTGCACATTTAAGGTTTTTCAGTTTTGCGCATTTTTTATGATCGCAGCGGTACTCTTTTTTATTGTGCCCTATATTGTAAAGGACAACCGCAGCGGCGTTTTACCGCTGCAATATACCGGAAAAGCCGGGCGGCGATATGATTTTTACAGACTTTTTGCAATTCTTGCCGCAGCCGTCATAATCCTTGCCGCTTTATCGGCAGTCTTTCTTTTCCTGTGCAAATTGAACGGTATTTTCCCATTTTGGAACAGCCCGGTTTCCGCTTTTGCCTCATATTTTATATGCTGGCTCCCTTTAAGCCTTGGAGAGCTTGTTCTTTTGGGGCTTGCGGTGGTCATTGGCCTGGCTCTCGGGCTTGTGCTGATTGCCTGCCTGGCGACACGTTTTTGTGCCAACTATATTACAGCGATTGCTTGGATGCTGCCGATGATTCTTGTAGGCGCTGTTTTTTGCGGAACGCTTATTGTCAATCTTTTAGACTTAAATCAGCTTCCATGGCTGGCATTAGGAATTTCGGCCGGTATATTCGCTGTGGGTCTTGCCGGAAATCTCATTGGGTGGCTTTGGAATCGCAGAAGGGATTTTTAACTGGCTGTTGATAAAAAATTGAAAATTCATGTATATACTATGAAAGCTCGGCAAGCGGACGCACAGACGGGCATGCTTAGCTTGACCGGATGCGCGGACATTTGCCGGGCAAACCGGCGGAAAATGATATATGGCAGGAGTGAAAGAAATGCGGGAGCGTTTGCTTATTGTGGATGACGAGGCGGATATTGTGACAATGCTTCGGGATTATTTTGAAATGGATGACTATGAAGTAATGACGGCCTACAGCGGACATGAGGCTTTAAAAAAAGCGGCACTACAGCCGGACATGATTTTGCTTGATATTAATATGCCGGATATGGACGGCCTTAAGGTATGCCAGAGTATCCGGGATTTTGTGACCTGTCCGATCCTGTTTTTGACGGCCCGGATTGATGACAGCGATAAAATCAAAGGCTTTGGCGTCGGCGGGGATGATTATGTTGTTAAACCATTTTCTGTTGATGAGCTTGGCGCGCGGGTCGCGGCCCATTTGCGGCGGGAGCGGCGCAAACGTAAAGCCCCGGCTGTAAAGCTTGAGGGGAGAGGAGCGGTAGATTACAGCGCCCGGGTATTTTACTGGGAAGGGAAGGAAATCAGTTTCGCCCCAAAGGAGTTTGATATTATTGAGCTTTTGTCGTCCTATGCCGGGCAGGTTTTTGACAAAGAAAGGATTTATGAAAACGTATGGGGTTATGACAGCGACGGAGACAGCCAGGTGGTGGCGGAGCATATCCGCAGGATCCGGGCAAAGCTTGCCGCCGCCGGGGCATTGCCCTATGTGGAAACTGTATGGGGAGTGGGCTACCGGTGGAAAAAGTAAAGTATAAATCTTTAAAATGGCGTTTTTTGCCCTATATGATTGTCATGGTTATTCTTGCTGTGGCTGGCATGGCTGCTATTGGTTTAACGGTGAGCCGGATTTCTGACTGGATGATTCAAAGCTATGCCACAGTGGACGCTATTTTCTATGAACCTTTGAAAAGCCCGTCGGGCCAGACCTTGTATGTACAATCAGGAACAGGCTTCCAATGGGAGGCTCCCATTTATGAGAGGCTTTATAAGCTTCTTGAGATGAGCCAGTATATTCTTGGCGCTTTCTGGGTGATTGCCTGTATGGGCGTACCGGGGGTACTTTTTTACCGGAGGCGTTTAAAGCCGCCTTTAGACGAGCTTATGGCTGCGGCAAGAAAGATTAGTCAGAATGATTTGGATTTTAAAATAAAAAATACCAGTTCGGATGAAATGGGCCAGCTTTGCGCCTCGTTTGAAAAAATGCGGTTTAAGCTTGAGGAGAACCAGCGGGAAATGTGGCGCCAGATGGATGACCGGAAACGGCTAAATGCCGCTTTTTCCCATGATTTGAGAACTCCCTTGACGGTTCTTAAAGGGCAGAGCGAAATGATTTTAAAATATGCGCCAAACGGACGTATGCCTAAAGAGAAAGTGCTGTCTACTATAGAAATGATGCAAAAGCATATTATCAGGCTTGAGCAATACACTCAGACGATGAACCATTTGCAAAAGCTTGAGGATATTGATATTGACAAAAAGGATGTCAGGTTATCGGCGCTGGCTGGTGCGGTCCGGGAAACCGGAAACTATTTAAAAGGTGAAAAAGACTTTTTGCTTGAAGTCAGTGGAGAGAAGGACGGACAGCTTTCGGTTGATATGAATATTTTTATGCAGGTTTTTGAAAATCTTATGTCCAATAGTGTCCGATATGCTAAAAAACAGGTGTATTCTGCAATTTCTTTTGCCGGCCAAAACACATCCATAGGGTGCCGGCTGCTTACGCTGACGGTGCAAGATGATGGCAGCGGCTTTGATGAAAACATTCTTTCCAGGGGAGTGACGCCTTTTTTATCCACAGAGAAGGATTCAGGGAATGGCCATTTTGGCATGGGCCTTTCAATATGTAAAATACTGTGTGAAAAGCATGGAGGATATTTAAAGCTTTATAATCACCATGGCGGATGTGTACAGGCTGTTTTTAACATTGCGGGAAATTTTGAAATTTCCCGCACAGACGACACTATTTTTCCCATATAAAAGACCGTCGCCATGAAGCATACAGGGGCCTGGACGAATTTTGAAATAAAACTTAAGCTGCTTTATAGACATCCGTAAACCATAACGAATGTGTTGATAAAAAGTTGAAAATTATATTTTATAATGACCCCGTTCATTAAATAAGAGCAGCCTGCCAAGCTGTTTTAAAGAAAGGGGTCATTTTTATGGAAAAAATCGTTATTGAGCATTTGGATAAATTTTACGGGCGCAAGCAGGTGTTATTTGATATTAACCTGACAATCGGACAGGGCATGTTCGGGCTTTTAGGGCGGAACGGCGCAGGAAAAAGCACGTTAATGAAAACACTGGCAACGCTTTTGCCAAAGGTGCATGGTAATGTGACTGTTTGCGGCATACCGATTGAAAAAGCAGGAAAAATACGCCCGCTGATTGGGTATCTGCCCCAGGACTTTTCCATGTATCCGTCAATGACTGTGAAAGATTCCATGGATTATTTGGGGGTTTTGTCCGGGCTGCCTATGGATGTGCGCAAAAAGAATACGGAAATCCTGCTCAAAAAGGTGCATTTATGGGAACAGCAAAGAAAGCGGGTGCGGGCACTTTCCGGAGGCATGAAGCGCCGGCTTGGCATTGCTTTATCTCTTTTGCATGAGCCGAAGGTATTGATTGTCGATGAGCCGACAAGCGGGCTTGACCCGGAAGAACGAATCCGTTTCAGGAATCTCTTATGTGAGGTTGCATCGGATAGGATTGTTATTTTATCAACCCATATTGTGGAAGATATTGAAGCCACCTGTGAGAATATCGGCATTTTGAATGACGGGCGTCTTCTGTACAATGGAACCGTGGAACATCTGCTTGAAAGCGCACAGGGCAAGGTATATACATTAGAGGCCGACAGCCGGGAGCTTGCGATGCTTGGCCAGGAATATTGTATTACGGCCATGCATAAGGCTGGCAGGAAAATGCATCTGCGTATTTTATCGGATGTAAAAATTTCCGAGGGGCAAAGCTGCGAGCCGAATATTGAGGATGCCTATATGCTTTATTTAAAGGAAAGCGGCGTATCGGTCGCTTTAGGCGGCAGCGGGGAATATTTGACGGGAGGTGGCAGCCATGCTGTTTATTAAAGAGCTGAAAAAGGCCGTATTGTCCATACCTTTCATAATCCTTATTTTGGGTCTGCTGCTTATGGTTTATTCTCAGGAGGTCCTTACCTTTAATGAAGGGGATAAAATTAATCCGCCGGTACCCGGGCAGGAAAACTATGGCACCAAAATTGAGGAGGACCCGGAGGTGATTATGCCGGCGGCCTTTGCTTCACTTTATATGGAATTTATGGCAAATTCTTATGCAACCTATCCCATTGGATTTATAAAGTATGTGACATTTGGAACCGGGGAGCAGCAGGAAATAGCCCAAATACTTGCCAGCCTTTCGGGAAGAAATGCAGAAGATATTTATAACGAGTCTATTGAAGGAAACAGTTTTGACACAGGAAGCGCCTCTGATGGCAGCTTTACGGTAAACTCAGCAGACGGCGCCGACAGCCCGGGAAGCGTATTCACAATGACTGTCGGCGAAGATGGAAGCTTAAGCGTGGCGGGGAATGATGCCGGCCAGGAAAACGATGGGGAAGACCTGTCTGGTAAAACCGCCCGGCCAGGAGAGAGCCAGGATAGCGGAACTGCCCAGCCAGGCGGCGTCCAGGATACCAGAACGGGCCAGAAGATGGCTGTTAGCTATGATGAATTTAAACAGCTCATGGCAGAGGCGGCGGACATCATCGGCCCGGGAAGCAGTTATGAACCAGATAGCCTTGTAAGCTTTTCCAGAGTGCCGAAAACTTATGAGGATGCCAGAAAGGATTATGAGCTTATCCGGGATAAGGATCGTTTTCTTGGGGCATACGCCCGGCTTTTTACCGATTACGCTCTGATTGTTCTGTCTGTTTTGCCTGTATTCTTAGGCGTAGCTGTGGCCATAAAGGATAAGCACAGTAAAATGGCGCCCCAGATTTATACGCGAAGGATTTCTTCGGTAAAATTAGTGCTGACAAGATATGGCGCTATTGTATCAGCGGTTATGGCGGTGGCTTTGGCGACTGCTTATATTTCCAATATTTCTGCCGCACAGCTTTACCCAGGAGAAACGCTTGATTACCTGGCGCCTTTAAAATATACTGTGGGTTTAATTATGCCGTCTGTTATGGTATCTGCTGCAGTGGGGATGTTTTTTACAGAGCTTACAGGAACACCGGCAGCCATTATCATTCAGGGGCTTTGGTGGTTTATGGATATTAATATCGGAATCAATGTGACCGGTAATTATCCGCTGTGGGAGTTAATACCGCGGCATAACAGTTTATATAAAACGGATGTATTTATCAGCCGCCTGCCGAGCCTTGCGGCAAACCGGATATGTATGGTTTTAACGGCAATGGCGCTGATGGCCTTGTGTATTGCTGCCGTAGAATTAAAGAGAAGAGGGAGGCTTGCAGCGTATGGCAGATTTGGGAAATTTGGCAAAAAGAAACGTGAATCTGTTTCAGATAACAAAATATCATTTTAAATACACGTTGATACCGCATTTGCTGCTGGCTGTCTTTTTACTGCTTATAACGCCGCTGATTTTTGGCGTGGCCCATCTGGACAGCGCGGGCAGCGGGATTCCCCTGGAATTATTTGTTTCTTTGACGGGAATTGTACTGTTGACGCCCATTATGGCGCCGGAACAAAAAGACGGAACCAATGACTTACTTAGTTCAAAATATATTTCTATTTTTATCGTGTGGTCCGTGCGTCTGGCCTGGGCGATAGCTATTTTATTTATATTGATTGGATTATTTACCTTTGGAATGTATACAAAGGCTTGCCAGGTATCTTTTATGCATGTTTTGGGCTGCTTCATCAGCGCGCTTTTTTTAGGCGGGCTGGGCTGCCTGGCATTGTCTGTAACAGAAAATATTGCAGCCGCCTATATGGTTCCCCTTCTTGTTTACGGAATAAATATGGCCGGCGGGAAAAGGCTTGGGAGCTTGTATCTTTTTTCTCTGACTTTAGGGGAATGGGGCAGTAAAACCTTTATGCTTATTGCCGCCCTGATATTTTGCGGCGCCGCCTTTTTGGTGCAGAAAAGACGAAGGGCATCCGTATAGGCTTGCTGCCAAAATGGAATTTTCTGTTTTGCAACAAACATATAGGAGATGTTGTGGATTTGAAACAATTTTGCTGCTGTTCCCCCAGCCTCAAACACTCTGCTGTTTGGGGCGCAAGACGTCCGGTGGACGTCTGTCCTGCGCCGACCGGAGCGGAGCGTAGACCGCAAGACGTCCGGTTGACGTCTGTCCTGCGCCGACCGGAGCGGAGCGTAGACCGCAAGACGTCCGGTGGACGTCTGTCCTGCGCCGACCGGAGCGGAGCGTAGACCGCAAGACG
>JAGZDD010000085.1 GCA_018369015.1 Clostridiales bacterium
GGCAGCGGGAACGGCATGCAAGATGGCAGTGCTGCTAAAAAGGAGGCGCGCTGTACCATAGTGATTGACGCAGGACACGGAGGAAATGACCCGGGGAAGGTGGGCGTTAATGGCGCCAATGAAAAGGATATTAATTTAAAAATTGCTCTGCTGCTTAAGCAATACCTGACATCTCAAAATATAAATGTTATAATGACCCGTGATTCAGATACAGGGCTTTATTCGGAAAATGCCGAAAATAAAAAGGCGGAGGATATGAAAAACAGAGTTGCTCTTATTAAAGAATGCGGCGCGGATTTTCTTGTAAGTATTCATCAAAACAGTTATACTGAGGAAAAATATTCCGGTGCTCAGGTTTTTTATTATACAGGTTCTATAGAAGGCGAAGAAATGGCGAAAGCTGTTCAGGCCCGCCTCATTGCAGAAGCTGACCCGCAAAACCACCGTGAGGCAAAAGAAAACAGCGATTACTATTTGCTGAAAAAATCCCCTGTTCCGGCCATTATATGCGAATGCGGCTTTTTATCGAATCCGGCAGAATGTGAAAAGCTGTGTACCGAGGAATATCAAATAAAAATAGCTTCAGGTATTTTTCAGGGAATCATGGATTATTTGGACGGACAATAAGATAATGGATTATGGGTTGTTCTTTTTGCGCCGAGAAGATATAATAAAAGACAGGAATGAAAACTGTTTGCGAGGCTAAACGGTGACATAAAAAGAGGCGGGGTTATGGCACTTTGTTTCATGTACAGGAAGAAATCCAGGATTGGAAAGGGATAATATAGAGAAATGGAAACGGCGATATATACCATTGATAAAAATAATATTGATATGAAAAAAATCCAGGAAGCAGGTGAAATCCTTGCAAAAGGCGGGCTTGTGGCCTTTCCTACAGAAACGGTTTACGGGCTTGGCGCCGACGCTATGGACGCGGCGGCCTCTGGAAAAATTTACAGCGCTAAGGGCCGGCCTTCGGACAATCCGCTGATTATCCATATTGCCGATTTAGGCGCCCTTGGCGATATTGGGGAAAATGTTCCTGAGGCTGCCTATAAGCTGGCGGCACGGTTCTGGCCCGGCCCGCTGACAATGATCATAAATAAAAGCAGCAGGGTGCCTTTGGAAACAACGGGAGGTTTAACGACGGTCGCTGTGCGTATGCCGTCGCATCCCATTGCTTTGGCTCTTATTAAGGCTTCCGGCACATATATTGCAGCGCCAAGCGCTAATACCTCCGGACGCCCGAGCCCTACGCTGGCCTCCCATGTGATTGAGGATATGGATGGGAAGATTGAGGCGGTTGTTGACGGCGGCAAAGTAGGGATTGGTATAGAATCGACAATTATTGACTTAACCTGTGATCCGCCCATGATCTTAAGACCGGGATATATTACACGGGAAATGCTCTTAGAGGTACTCGGGGATGTTGTGGTCGACGCGGCGATCCTTTCCGAAAATGCAGATAAAAATTTCCGCCCAAAGGCGCCAGGAATGAAATACAAGCATTATGCGCCTAAGGGCGATCTGACGATTGTGGAAGGAAGCCCGGAAAACGTTATTCCGGTCATTAATTCCCTGACGGACGAGGCCCAAAAATGCGGCCGCGCCGCGGCAGTGATTGCCACCGATGAAACGGCGGGCAAATATACATGCGGATGCGTATTTTCCATTGGCTCCCGGGCCAGGGAAGAAAGTATTGCCGCAAATTTGTATGATATACTAAGGAAGATGGATACTCTGAAAATGGATGTTATTTATTCGGAAAGCTATAATGGCGGCGGGCTTGGCCAGGCGATTATGAACCGTCTTTTAAAAGCCGCTGGACATCAGGTCATTGATGCGGACCATGACATACTGTAACTTTCATGCCGCGCTGCTGCGCGGCACCACCACATATGAAAGCCGATTGCTCCGCGCTTTGCGCTCCCGCAATCGCCGGTGGTATTCGTGCTTTACGTTCCGCCTATGGCGCAACCCGCACTCATACCACCTTGCCCGTCCGATGTCTATGAGTCATTGCGTGCAAGCACGCCCTGCCTCACAGCCGCCGTCCGGGGCTTTCATAGTAAAAAGAGGAACGCCCTCACGGGCATACCACTATGGCCTTAAAAACAGGCCCAAAAGGAGGAAAATGCAATGATAGCACTTGGATGTGACCATGGAGGTTATGAGTTAAAACAGGAGATTATGAAGTATCTGGATAATCACGGACTTGAGTACAAGGATTATGGCACCTATTCGGAAGCTGCCTGTGATTATCCCGATTATGCCGGGGCGGTGGCCAGGGCAATTCTTAGCAGGGAATGTGACAGAGGCATATTAATTTGCGGAACCGGGATCGGCATTTCCATTGCCGCAAACCGTTATCCGGGAATACGCGCGGCAAACTGTACGGACTGCTTTATGGCTGAGGCAACACGGCAGCATAATGACGCGAATATTCTTGCCCTTGGCGCGCGGGTGCTTGGCGTGGGAAGTGCTTTAAAAATTGTCGATACCTTTTTAAACACAGAGTTTTCTAATGATGAAAGACATATAAGACGCATTGAAAAAATAGAAGGAGCGAAGAATAATGGCTAAAGTTCACATTATGGATCATCCTCTGATTCAGCACAAAATTGGTATTATCCGAAGAACAGAGACAGGATCAAGAGATTTCAGGCTGATGATTTCAGAAATCGCCATGCTTATGTGCTATGAAGCTACAAGAGATTTGGAGCTGTGCGACGTGGAAATTGAAACGCCGATCTGCAAAACAACAGTAAAGGAGCTGAAAGGCAAAAAAATGGCGGTGATCCCCATTCTTCGGGCCGGGCTTGGGATGGTTGAGGGAATGTTGACAATGGTTCCGGCGGCAAAGGTGGGCCACATTGGCCTGTACCGTGACCCTGAAACGGCGCTTCCGGTGGAATATTACTGTAAGCTTCCAAAGGATTGTGCCGAGAGAGATGTATTTGTCGTAGACCCTATGCTGGCGACTGGCGGTTCTGCTGCTGCGGCGATAACGATGCTTAAAGAAAAGGGCGTGAAAAATATTCGTTTTATGTGTATTATCGCAGCTCCCGAGGGCTTAAAGAAACTGTCAGAGGAGCACCCGGATGTGGATATTTATATCGGCGCCATGGACGATCATTTGAATGAGCATAAATATATTGTTCCGGGGCTTGGCGATGCCGGCGACCGGATTTTTGGAACAAAATAAATGAGGTGATGAAATGAGCGGAAAACGCAGTGATTATATAACCTGGGATGAGTATTTTATGAGCGTGGCAAAGCTTGCGGGCCTGCGCTCAAAAGACCCTAACAGCCAGGTCGGCTCCTGTATCGTCAGCCAGGATAATAAAATTCTATCAATGGGCTATAATGGTTTTCCTATCGGCTGTTCGGACGATGAATTTCCCTGGGATCGGGAAGGGGATGAGCTGGACACAAAATATGTCTATGTGACCCACAGCGAGCTGAACGCGATTTTGAATTACCGGGGAGGCAGCTTAGACGGGGCGAAGCTGTATGTTTCCATGTTTCCGTGCAATGAATGTGCTAAGGCAATTATCCAGAGCGGGATTAAGGAAATTATTTACGGTGTGGACAAGTACCCGGATTCTCCGTCAGTGATTGCCTCCAAAAGAATGTTTAATGCCGCCGGTGTGCGGTACCGCCGCTATGTACCTACTGGCCGGGAGATTTCTTTCACTGTTTAAGGGGGGAGATGATTTTATGGGAAATTATGTGTTGGAAAATGCAGATTTGCGGGTTACTGTGTCGAATCTTGGCGCAGAGCTTTCATCGGTTTACGATGTAAAAAAGCAGCAGGAATACTTATGGAATGGGGATGAAAGATACTGGCCCCGCAGGGCGCCGGTTCTGTTTCCATTTGTAGGGCTTTTGAAAAATAGGCAGTATAGCTATGCAGGGAAAAACTATTCGATGGTTCAGCATGGTTTTGCAAGGGATATGGAATTTGAATGTATATCCCAGGATGAGAAAAGCCTGTGGTTTCGCCTGCGTTCTGATGAGGAAACGCTGAAAATGTACCCATTTGACTTTATATTTGACATCGGATATGAGTTAAATGAAAAATCCTTAAAGGTTTTATGGAAGATATCGAATCCTTCGGATAAAACAATGTACTTTTCCATTGGCGCCCATCCGGGCTTTATGTGTCCGTTAAGGAGCGGCGAAAGCCAGAACAGCTACTTTATTGATTTCCATACGGACAAGGATATTGAGTATAATCTGATTAAGCAGGACGGGCTTGTTGGAATTTACGGAGAACATCTTGCTCTTGACCATGGCGCAGCTGCCATTGACAGGCATATGTTTGACCGGGACGCCCTGATTGTGGAGGGCGGCCAGACCCAGGCGGTAAGCCTGTTAGACGCTCAGAAAAAGCCTTACATAACAGTGCATTTTGACGCGCCCCTTTTTGGCGTATGGTCGCCGGCCGGCAAGCAGGCTCCTTTTGTGTGCATTGAACCGTGGTATGGCCGGTGCGACAGCGTGGATTTTGAAGGAGAGCTTTCGGACAGAGCCTACGGACAGACGCTTGAGGGCGGGGGGAGTTTTGAGAAGGAATACACGATCACTATCGGATAAATGATAACTTTGATAGTAATAAAGCAGGGCTGCCTGGAAAATGATTTCCGGGCAGCCCGTTGCTTTATGTATCGGGTAAATCTGTGCGTTCCTGTGAATGGAGATGGCTTAAGGATTCAATAAAGCATTGGATTTGGGCGGTTAGCGTGTATTTATTCCAAAACAGGCCGCTGTAAACTGCCGGAGAATTTGCCAGAGGGATGCTGACAAGACCGTCCATATGTTCAATGGGAGCAAATTCTGACAGAAGGGAAATACCGGCATGGCTCTGAACCATTAAAAGGACGGTTTCCACATTTTCATGGGTGTGGATGATTTTTGGGGTAAAACCGCATTTATGGCACCAGTCAGTTGCAAAATGATATTCGCTGGAGGATATGTCATTTCCAAGCATGATAAAACGCTCATGCCGAAGATCTGATAAATGGACTTCAGGCAGGGATGCGACCGGATGATCTTTGGGCGCTATAATAGATAGATGTTGCTCTGAAAGCACCTTAAAGCCGAGTTCGGGGATAATATCATTCATGGTAAAGATTTTGAGCGCTGCGTCAATGTGCTGCTTTAAAAGCGCCTGTGTCAGCAGGTCTCTTTCCTGATAGCGATGCATTTGTATTTTTATGAGAGGGTGCTGCGCTTCAAAACTTTGGATCTGTTGGGGAAGCCAGTAAAAACTGTTAAACAGCATATAGCCAAAGCGGATCTGCTGCTGTTTCATTGCGGCTGCTGTCTTTACATTGAGGATCAAAGTTTCTTCATCGTCAAAAATCCGGGCACATTCCTTCTGTAAAGCTTCACCTGCGGGTGTCAGTACAAGGGAGCGGCCGGTACGGACAAACAACGGAGTATTAAAAAAAAATTCCAGATCCTTGACGGTTTTGCTTAAAGAAGACTGGGTGACAAAAAGGAGCTCACTGGCTCGGGACAGATTTTTTATCTTTGAAATTTCATAAAAATAATGGAGTTTATTATAATTTATACCTGCCATATCTTAGGACCTCATTTTCTATCGAAAAAATTCATACTTTTCTATTAGTTTAATCTATTTTATAAATATGTCAATGCGTGATAAAATAAAAATACTCAAGAAAATTTAAATTAAGAGAAGAGGAGGATTTTAATGCAGACGATCAGGACAGAGATAGCTATTATGGGGAGCGGGCTGGCAGGGCTTAGCGCCGCGCTGACGGCTCAGGCTCATGGGAGGGCGGTTGCCGTGTTTGAAAAGCGTCCATTTCAGGGCGGGGGCGTTTCCAATACGCCGATGCAGGTTTTATCTGTGCGTGATGACCCGGCGTATCAAGATAAGGCTTTTAAGATCCATATGGAGTATACCAACTGGAATGCAAATCCCCACGTCGTGCGCGCATGGCTTAAAAATTCTGTACGGATCCCGGATTTTATACGGGGGCTGGGGATACGCTTTTTGAATATAAAATATAATCCGTTAGAAGAACTGGGAACGACCAGAGGCTATGAAGTGGGATTTCCAAACGCTTTTCATGTAGGGGATTATTACCGGTTAAAAGGTATCGGCAAAGGGCACGGGGCCGCAGTCATTTGCAAAAAGGCGGCAGATAAAATCCGAAGCCAGGGAGGAAAAATTTATTTTTCCATGCCTTTGGAGAAGCTGATTGAAGAAAACGGGCGGATCATAGGAGCTGTTGCCAGGGATGAAAATACGCAGGAGCCCGTAAAAATTGAAGCGGATGCCATTATTATTGCTTCCGGAGGATTTAATGATAATGCAGAATACATAAAAAAATACTGCGGGCTGACGTTGACGGATAAGAATTGCAGTGGAGATGGCAATGTTGTCTTTAATAATTTTACAAATTCCCGGCTTACTGGCGATGGCCAAAGAATGGTTTGGGATATTGGCGGAGCGAAGGGGGCTATGGGGCTGAACGGACATGACATGGTTCCGGGCCCGGGGATTGTCGGCAATAACTGTGCGTGGGTTACATATAATCAGCTTCGGACTGTGCAGGAGCAGGCCTATTTGTGGGTCAATCAAAAAGGACAGAGGTTTATTTGTGAAGAACAGTCCGATAACCATATGGCTATGGTAACAGCGATCCTTAATCAGCCAGGAAAATGCGCGTATCTTATTTTTGATGAAGATACACGGATCCATATGGAAAAAGACGGTGTTGAACGGGCATATTTTATATTTGAAGCAAATACGCTAAACGATGTGGAAAAACAGTTTAAAGAAGTGATTGCAAAAGGAAACCGTCATGTTTTTATAGCGGATACGATTGAGGAATTGTGCTGTAAAACAGGGATTGATGAAAATGGCTTAAAGTGCCAGCTTGAACGCTATAACCATTATTGCGAGCAGAAATATGACGAAGAACTGGCAAAGGCGCCGCTGTATCTTCGTCCGGTAAAGCGGGGAAAGTTTTATGCGCTCAGAGTATTTCCGGGGGGTTATCATGCCTTTGGCGGGATTAAGATTGACGGCCATTGCAGGGTATTGGATAAGGAAGGGCGGCCGATCGCCGGACTGTATGCCGGCGGCGACTGCTGCGCAGGGGAAGTGTTTGGAGATCCGCCGACAGGAGGGATCGGTTGGTCTACTTTAAGCTTTTCCCAGGGCTTTATCTGCGGCGATGAAGCGTCGGCTTTTGTAAAGGAGGGGCTGAAAAATGAAACTGGAAATTAAAGATTTTTGTATCCGCTGTGGGATGTGTGAAGATTTATATCCAGAACTTTTTAAAGAAAATTACGAAAAAGACTGTATTGATCTGCTCTATGATGAAATCCCCGTGCAGTATGAGGAGATGGCAAGGTCGGCCATAAGAGATTGTGCGATCGCGGCAATCCATATTAAAAAATAGAAAAGAGGAAACAGAGGATGAAGGAGAGGATATTAACGATCAATCCGGGATCGACCTCAGATAAGATCGCACTATTTGAAGGCGAAAAGCAGATTTTTTCTCAGACGGTCAGCTATGAGGCAAAGGAACTTCAACAGTTTCATACAATTTCTGCGCAGCTTCCATACCGCTTGAAAAATATTGACCGGGAACTTGCGCAAAAGGGTATACAGCTGGAACCGTTGGACGCCTGTGTCGGAAGGGGCGGAAGTCTGTACTCCATGGAAGGGGGAACGTATATTGTTGATGAGCTTCTCCTGCAGCATGCTACGGTTGGGATTAACGGCGTGTATCATCCGGCGCAGCTCGGAACACAGATCGCTCATGTTTTCGGGGAACGTTTCCATTGCCCGGTATATACTGTCAACCCTCCGGAAGTTGATGAGTTTGCGCCTGTCGCCCGGGTAACAGGCATTAAAGGTATCCGCAGGGAGAGTCATCTCCATGCCCTGAATCTTAAAGAAACAGCAATCCGCCATGCGAACATCCTTGGAAAACGTTATGAGAACTGCAATTTCATCGTTTGTCACCTTGGGGGAGGGATTTCGGTATCTGCGCATGAAAAAGGACGGATGATCGACGGCAATGATATTGTTAAAGGGATGGGGCCTATAGCACCGACGCGGTGCGGAACCGTTCCTTTGGGATATTTTATTGAGTATTGCGCTAAGGCGCATAAATCAAAGGATAGCCTGCTGGAGCTTTGCACAAAAAATGGAGGGATAACAGATCTTTTAGGAACTTCCGACATGAAAAGCGTTTATAAGCGAAAAATATCCGGTGATGCGCAAGCTTCCTTGTATTGGGATGCCATGGTCTATACGGTCTGCAAAGAGATCGGCGCTATGGCAGCGGTACTTAAAGGTGAAGTTGACGGGATACTCCTTGGGGGAGGACTTATACATAATCCGACGCTTGTGGAGGAGATTCGTGAACGCTGTGGCTTTTTAGGCACTGTCACAGCTTATCCGGGAGAGTTTGAAATGGAAGCAATGGCAGCCGGGGCTCTGCGGGTGCTTCGGGGCGAGGAAAAAGCAAAGAAATATACCGGGATTCCGGTAACAATGGAATGAAAAAACTGGCGTATCGTAGGAATACGCCAGTTTTTTCATCCTGTGTGGCGTGTGTGCCTGAGAAATGAAAGGCAGGACAAATCCTCCGCTGCCTGTTTCGCTGCTGGCTTGCTGGCGTATACCTGCAGCGGGGGATTTGACTGTGCCGTGCTTTATCTGTAAATACAGTCTCCATCCTGGAATTTTGGAGGAATTACAGGAATTTGCAGGTAGGAATCATATTGTCCGCCAGTATGGATCACATGGCGGCCTTTATTTTCTGTATCCCAGATGAGCGGTTCAAACCAGTTTTCACGGATATAACGTCCGGAAATCTGTACGCGGAGCTGCTGGCCCTTATGCCAGATACGGCTTGTCGGCCAGATTTCAATATCCACAGGAACAATTTCACCAGGTGAAAGCTTTTCAATGTCTGTGTAGGACATGACAGGAAGCCAGGATTTTGCTTCCTTTTCATCCTGCTTTCTTCTTGAAACACGCATTTTGCCCCAGGCGCCGGGATGTGGTTCTCCAAATAAAGTAATTGGAATCCACTCGCCTTTTGTACTCAGCTTCTGAACATTAACAAACATATCCATGTCGTCGTTGCCTTCGGCTTCTACCCACAGGCGGAGCTTTAAAAAGCCTGTAATTTCTGTATCTTCATTAAATGTATAATCAAAGTTTACAAGCCCATTTTCGCTGTCATAGGAAATACGGGATTCGTTTTCCGGTAAAGTGTCCTGTAAGGATGCATTTTCGGTTTCACCCATATCCTTATCGGCAGCCTTAAGCTCCTGCTTTGCGGCGGCGTTTAAATATAATTTCTGGTAAACTGTGCGCTTGAGAGGAAATTCATTTTCCGGCCGGTTTGTCTGATAGCAGAAATCATAAGCATCCTGAACCTCAATGCGGTAACGGGGCGTTAATTCCCAGCCGTTGCGTACATCTTTTGTATAACGGTCAAAGAACAGCTTCAATTCCTGAAGATTTTGAGGATTGTAAGCATCCGGCCACTCGAAATCTCTGTGGCAGCGCATCCATTTCTTAGTGCTGCGGATTTTACGGAACGCAATCATAGAGCCGCGCAGATGGAAATGGTTCCAGCAGGCTGTGGCATAGACTGGGATTCTGATCTTTGAAAAATCTGGGATCTTGTCTTTCCAGTAACCGTTCATATACGGATATTTTTTATACATTAAAGCAGTGTTGTCAATATAGTTGGGGCCGACAGCTTCCTGCATAACAAGATTAACGAAGCTGCACGCCGGAATACCGCCTTCACCGAGGGATTCACGGATCAGGTCGGATGTGCCTTCCCATGGCGCGATACATGCCAGGTGAGGCGGCTGCTGTGCGGCAATGCGCCACTGGGTCATGGCAACGCAGGAATTACCTGAAAGAGCGGCTCTGCCGTTGCACCAGTGCTGCTGTGTTACCCATTCAATGAAATCATAACCGTCCTGGCCGTCCTGAGTGCCAAACTGCTCGAAGTCGCCTTCGGAGTGTCCGATACCTCTTGGATCTACATTGGCGACCGCATAGCCCTGGCGGCACCAGAACCCCGGGTCCGGGGATTCAAATTTAGACATATTAGATACAGTTCCGGGCGGAACCCCCATAATTTTCCATTCGCTTTGCCCTTCAAAAGGTCTTTTGCCGTAAAAGCTCCAGGAAATAATGACAGGAACCTTTTCTTCTGTCATTGGGCGATAAATATCGACATAAATCGTAACGCCGTCGCGCATTTTAACAGGAACATCCTGCTCACATAAAATGCCGTCTTCAGGAATGTATGTACGCTGGTTCAGTGGGGGAAGATAGTCGTAATTTTCCCTTTCTTCCGGCGGAATCTTTTCAAGTTCTTCCATGGAAACAGGTTCACGCATTTTAGTGTAGATACATTCAATTTCCTCATCGCCAAACTTTTTCATTTTTGTTTTAATGATAAGCTTTCTGGCCAAAACAACTCCTCCTTTCATCTGTTCGCCGTGCTTTTCACGGCATCAGGTTATCCCCTTGTGGGGTTTCATCTGTTCGCCGTGGAAAATACGGCATATGAAATTTTATATAGAACTTTTCTGTACCAGTTCAGTATGGCTGAACTGGTACACTTTTCTTATGTACATAATATAGTATAATTTGCTTAAATAGTAAAGTTACAAAAAGAATAAAATTGTATGTATTATACAAAAAAACAAAAAGTGTCTGATTTTTACGGACAGTGGACTTAAAGAAATGTTAAAATAAATAAAACAGTTCAGCCAGCCGGGGGTGCCAGCCCAAGCTGTTACAAATAGGCAATAGCTGTTCCGGCTGTGTTACCCTTGTCAATGGAGGGAATAGTTACTTTACGTTAAGGAGGAAAGAAATGCAGTCAGGCCCGAACTTAGAAAAGCAGGAGCGCACGAAGCGCCGCCTTGAGGATGCTTTTATGACGCTTTATAAAAAAAGCTCTATTGAAAAAATTACTGTGCGTCAGGTTGTTGAGCTGGCGGGAGTAACACGAAGTACATTTTATGCATACTATGACAGTGTTTATGGGGTTCTTGAAGCGATTGAGGAGGAGCTTCAGTCCGGCCTTGGCCCTTATTTTGAAGAGTATTCCGGCGGGATTCTTGAAAAGGCTGCCTTAAAGCCTTATGACAGTAATATCAAATGGTTTGAATATTGCAGGGAGCACCGGGAATATCTGCTTATTCTTCTTGGGCCGAACGGAGATCCGTCCTTTGAATACAGGCTGAGAAAAAGGCTTAAGGTTGATATTAACCGGATGATGGATGAAGATGGGATGCTCAATGACAATCTGCGCAAATACGTTGTGGAATATGTCACCGGGGCAACCTTGTCATTGATGTACTATTGGCTTGAAAATGATGATAACCTCTCTGCGGAGGAAATTGCTGTTGTGGCAAATCTGATCAGGCAGAGCAAGATTGTCATAGAAAATATGAGAAAAAAGCCGTAATCTAAAAAAATCATTTCTATATAAAAGCTTTGTAACTATGGGCCATGCCATGGAAGCGCAGTGCCGGGAATTGCTGTAAAAGTCATTTTACATAAACAGCAGCCGGATCACGCGGCCAGGGCATGGCCTGATAGTTACAAATTTATTAACTTCGCAATATCCATTCAAGGTGCATTAGGGAAAAACAATATTACATATGGAAAAATAATTGAATGATATTGTATCTTTATCATAATTCTATTAAAGGACGACGTCAATAAGAAGTTATCGACAGCAAATGACAGTTCGTAACGATTGTTATTATTCATAGACCCCACCCACATGCGCACCCGCCGCCGCTTTGCGGCTGCAATTTTGAATCGGCTGAAAATAGTAACCAATTCATACATTTTTTCCCTTTGTGTATAGGTATTCTTCTTGATTTTTTGATACAATAAAAATGAGTGATAATTACAATGCAAATGCGTAAAATTGGAGGAGAAAAATGTTCCGAGTTTTAATTGCTGACGATGAAATAAGTATTTGCCGTCTGATAAAATATCTCGTACCTTGGGAGGAACTGGAGCTTGAATTGACAGATGTTGTTTATAACGGCTTTGCGGCAATGGACGTTATTCGTGAAAAAAGAATCGATATTTTAATTACGGATGCAAAAATGCCCGGGTGCGACGGAATTGAACTGATGAAATGGTGCCAGGAAAATAAAACCGGCGTGAAATGTATTGTGATCAGCGGTTTCCGGCAATTTGAATACGCCCATGGAGCGCTGCGCTATGGCGCGGACGCCTATTTATTAAAGCCAATCCGTCAGGAGGAACTTATTGCCGCTTTGAAAAAGGTTGTTGCGGGGCTCCGGGAAAATCAGGATGTCACAAGGATTCATTCACAGCTAGAAACAAGTAAAAAGAATATGAAAGATTATTTTATGAATACCTATCTTCTTGGCGGCAACGGGGGAGAAATAGCGTCGAAAAGCCTGGAAGATGACTGGGAACAGATCCACAAAAAATATATGCTTCCTGAATATGACGGATTTTATCAGATGGCTTACTTTAAGGTCAGCAGCCGCCAGCCGTTCGGGGAAAATGCGGCAGGCATAAAAAGTGAGCCAGGGCTGCTGCCTGTGGAGGACTATGTTTTACATACCGTGGAGGAGGCTGTAGGAAGTTTTTTAGAACAATATGGATGTGAACATATTGAGAGCATTTATAAGCTGGGGGTGTATAGCTTTATCAATTACCGTCAAATGAAGCCGGAAGAATTTCAGGAGTATATCCGCCATTTTTGCGGCGGGCTTGAGAAAAAGCTGGAAGGGCTTGGAAGCTTTATACTCACGGTGGGCTTAAGTCCTGTAGAAACAAGCATCGGGGCGATTCGGGAAAAGCGTCTGTGTGCCGTGGAGGCTGCGGCTTACCGTTTAAGGCAGCCTTATGAAACACTTTTTGTCTATGACGCTGCGAGATACCCAAAGCTTGACAGTGATTACATTTTTACCGGGGAAATGAAGGAGCTTGTGAGGCTCTACAGTAATGTTTTCAATGTTTCAGGACTGAAAAATATTTTATTCAAATGCCGGACTGCCGTAAAAAAATATGAAGCCTATGATCCCGGCGATATATGCGGTATGATTGGGGAATTTTTTGACATTGTATTCGCCCAGAACGCGGTTGACATTGATGTGCAGCTTCCAGGGCTAAAAAAGGCGCTTAAATCGCTGATGGCCAACGGCATTTCAGAAAAGGAACTGTGGAATGGCGCCGAGCAGCTCCTTGACACTGTGGCCGGCTTTATGGATAATGCCAGGCAATGGGGGCAGAATAAACCGGTTGCCAATGCAAAAGCTTATATTGACGCCCATTTTTGTGAGCCGATCACTCTTGAGGATGTAGCAGAGGCCGTCCACTTAAATCCAAGATATTTGTGTAAGGTATTCCGTGAACAGACAGGGATTACTTATTCCGAGTATCTGACAGTGCGCAGGATGGAATACGCTGCGGGAGAGCTGAAAAATGGCCGGCTTTCTGTGGCTCAGATTGCCAATGCCGCCGGCTATCAGGATGTCAAGTATTTTACAAAGCTATTTAAAAAGCAAATGGGTATACGACCATCAACATATCGCAGGATTTATCAGTAGAACGCAGGGGCGGAGGAAGGGGTACAGGATGTACAAGCAGACCAAAAAGTACAAATATAAAAATTTATTAAGGCTGTTGCTGTGCCTGATGGGTATGGCAGGCCTTATTCTTATATTTTTTTTCGGAAGCCGGAAAAATCCTTTTGTCATTGGGTATTTTATGGCTGTTACCGCTGTTTTTGGAATAAGCCTTATTTGCCATTGGCTTCGGGAGAATAGGCGGATAAAAATTCTTGAAATGGTATTTGGGAAGGTATTTCCGTTTTTGCCTGTGGAGCTTCTTGAAAAAAATATCCGAAGCAGCCAGGATTTATGGGAAGGCTTTCTGAATCGGTTCGTTTTGCTTTATGAAGATACTAAAACATTGGAATCACGCAGGAAAAGTGCGGAAATAGCCAGTCTTTCCAGCCAGATTAACCCTCATTTTCTATACAATACGCTGGAGAGCATACGCAGCGAGGCGCTTTTTCACAATGACAATGACGCCGCCTGCATGGCGGAAGCGCTGGGGAATTTTTTCAGATATAATATCAGCCGACGGGAGGATGTGGTTTGTGTAAGAGATGAACTGGAAAATATCAGAAATTATATTCATATACAAAAATACAGATTCCGCGAGCGGTTGTCCTTTGAAGTTATTTATAATAATGACCCGGAGCTGATTCATAAGGCCCAGATCCCAAAGCTGTCGTTACAGCCTCTCGTAGAAAATGCCGTATTTCATGGCATTGAAAAGCGTGTTGAGGGCGGCTGTGTGACAATTACTCTGACGGCCAGCGATCAAAGCCTGTGGATAATTGTGGAGGATGACGGGCCGGGAATGGACGAGGCGGATACAAAGCGCCTGAACCAGCAGATCCGGGAGGGGAGGATCATCCACAAAGCGAGTGAACGCCAGGGAGGAATTGCGCTTGTGAATGTCCATTCAAGAATACAAATGATTTTTGGCGGCCAGTTCGGCATCATATTTTCATCCGTTGGAGGATGCGGAACCCAGGTAGAAATGACGCTGCCATATAGGGTGGGGGAACCATGATAGAAAAAGAATGCCTTCGTGAAATTGTGAGAATTGAACAGCTTTATATCAGAGGTTCGGGCTGTTATGAGCTGGAAAATTTTAATCTTTTAATTGGGGCGGGCCAGCTTGTTTTTTTATGCGAACCGGAAGGCTTTGGTGCAGAAGCGCTTGCCGGTGTATTTTTAGGCCGAAGATCCATATTTTCCGGGAAGCTTTTTCTTGAAGGGCGCCAGCTTGTTCCTCAAAAGGAGCTTTCCTACGAGAAGGAAGGCATTTATGTCATTTCTGAGGATGAGAGTATGCAGCCCTATATGAGCGTTGAGGAAAATTTATTTTTATCATGGAAACCCCATTTATTTTTGCCGTGGTTTATGAAGCGCAGCCTTAGAGCCTTGTCCGGACGGCTTTTGAAAAAGCTGGATATTTCGATTCACCCGGGAACACTTGTCAAAGAGCTGTCCTTTGAGGACCGGCAGCTTTTAAAGCTTGCCAGGGCTTACTGTAAAGGAGCAAAGCTGATTGTTATTAACGGCGTGTTCGATGTCATTTCAGAAAAACGCCAGCACCAGCTTATGGATCTTGTGGAAAGGCTGCGCAGGGAAAAGATTGCGGTTTTGTGTATCAGCCATAAATTTTTAGAATTAGCGGCCCTTGGGGATATGCTGGTCCTTATTAAAAACGGTACGAAAATATGGACAATGCTAAAGCCTAAAATAAATATCCGTCAGGCCGCGCGGATTTATAATAGTAAAATTGCTGGCTTTGAAAGAGCAGCTTTGTCGGGGCAGGGGAAGCTTTTTATGGAAATTTACCGGGATGGACAGAGAATTTTTGCGGCGAGAGGCGGACGGTGCATTGGAATCTGCGCGCAGGAATGGAGCACGCTTAAAACGTTTATGGCTTTGCTGACAGGTGAGCGGG
>JAGZDD010000086.1 GCA_018369015.1 Clostridiales bacterium
TACCTTGGGGCAGGATTGCGGGGTGCTAAGCGCCAGCGGCGCTTGTTAAGCACCGACCGGAGCGGCAGCGTAGACTGCCGCAGGCACGGAGCAATCCTGGCTTTCATACGTGGTGGAGCCGCGCCCAGCGCGGCATAAAAGTTTAGCAACTAGTCAGCCATACAGCTGAATAGTTACAAATTTTAACGATAATGATTATCGATAACAATAACATAGTACACTTCCTGTCGAAGGATGTCAAGAAAAAGAAAAACCGGCAGGATCAGAGAGCGACCGGTTCTAGCTGTTCCGGTAAACCGGACTATTTCTCCGGCTTGTGGCACTCCAGGGCGGGCTGCTTTGCAGCTTTGGACGTTTTATTTTTTATGCCCTGTTTTTCTGTTCTTACCGATTTTTACTTAAGTATTTTAACTATAACATAACAGCCATGTATTTGCAAGAAGTTAGTTACTGTTCACAGATACCCTGTAAACAGTAACCTGCGCAAACTTTTTTGATTCGCGAAAAAAATCTGCGCCCCCCCCAAATCACGTTCTTACGCCAGGGAGAGCAGAGTATTTGAGGCCGGTCTGAACAGTAATACTTGACTTCCGTTAAATTACTATTATAATAATTTTGAAAGGACAGGTGAAATAAATGTCAACAGACACATCAAAAGTATATTATAGCGATTTACGCGCCCTTCCCGGCACAAACCTTATCAAAAAGCTACAAAAGCTTATGGTTGCCGCCGGCATAAAAAATATTGATTTTGAGAAAAAAATGGTTGCCATAAAGATTCATTTCGGGGAGCCCGGCAATCTTTCCTATTTGCGCCCCAATTATGCTAAAGCCGTAGCAGACAAAATTAAGGAGCTTGGGGGCCGTCCATTCCTCACGGACTGCAATACCTTGTATGTCGGCCGCCGCAAGGATGCCCTTGAGCACATAGACGCTGCTTATGAAAACGGATTTTCGCCTTTTTCGACAGGCTGTCATGTCATCATTGCCGACGGTTTGAAGGGAACCGACGATATTGAAGTACCCGTTTACGGCGGGGAGCTTGTAAAAACAGCCAAAATTGGCCGGGCAGTCATGGATGCTGATATTTTTATCAGTCTCAATCACTTTAAAGGCCATGAGGCCGCAGGCTTTGGCGGCGCCCTGAAAAATATCGGTATGGGCTGCGGCAGCCGCGCGGGAAAAATGGAAATGCACTGTTCAGGCAAACCGGAGGTCTGTCCTGAAAAATGCGTTGGCTGCAAAAGCTGTGCCAGGAACTGCGCCCACGGCGCGATTTCCTTTACGGATAAAAAGGCGGCCATCGACCACAATAAATGTGTCGGCTGCGGCCGCTGCCTTGGCGCCTGCAACTTTAATGCGATTTTCAATGGAAATGATTCCGCAGTCAAAGAGCTGAACATGAAGATGGCCGAATATTCCAAGGCTGTTTTAGATGGCCGCCCCAATTTCCATATTAATCTTGTCATCGATATTTCGCCCTACTGCGACTGCCACGGCGAGAACGATCTCCCGATCCTCCCTGATATTGGGATGTTTGCCAGCTTCGACCCGGTTGCCTTAGACCAGGCCTGCGCCGATGCCTGCAACGCACAGGAGCCTATTCCCGGCAGTCTCTTAGACGAGCATATCCATGCCGAAGGCTTTTGTGACCTTCACGACCATTTCCGCAATACAACGCCGGAAAGCGAATGGGAAAGCTGCCTTGCCCATGCCGAAAAAATCGGTATTGGCCACAGAGCCTATGAGCTTATAAAAGTGTGAATCGGATAGGGGAAGAGTTTCTTCCCCTATCCGCTGCGATACAACAGCCAGAGCGAAGCAAAGCTTGTCTTCGCTCCGCTCTGGTCGGCGCAGGGCGCGTGGCCTACACTCCGTTCCGATCGTTGCTAAGCGCCTATTTAAACATTACCCGCAATTCCCATGAATATCGCAGCTCATTCCGATAATCTCCCTGCCGTCCTGTTCTAAAAGGGCCTCGTTAATCAACGCTTCAAACCCTTCCTTTGTGTAAACCCCGCCTTCGATTTTCGTATCCTGTTCCGAATGATCCTTAGAAATAAAAATCGTCGGTACAGCCTTCACATGAAGGACATCTCTTGCATAGGCGACACACGCTTCCTGTTTTTTGCGGTATGTTCCCTCATTAAGAGCTTCCCGGAATTTTTCCGCATCAAGACCGATTTCCCCGGCCAGGCGGCAAAGTACATCCACATCGCCAATATCCAGCTCATCCATAAAGTATGCTTCATACATACGGTTATTATAAGTCTCCCCAAAGCCGTGCTCCACAGCAAAATGCCAGCCTTCAAAGGCCAGCCTTGTATACGGCCTTGGAATCACTTTCGGCGGGAGCTTCATTTCAAGACCCAGAGCTTTTGCCGCAGGAACAAGTGTTTTGGCCCACTTTTCCCTGCGGGTCTCATCATGGTAAGTATCGACCCTTGGGGCCGGCTCCTGTGTCACCTCATAGGGAATCCATTCAATCTCAATATCTTTTCCTTTCACAGCTTCAAGTAACGGCACCTTTGCCACAAGGCAATAAGGGCATACATAATCGGTGACAAACTTTATTTTTAAAGACATTCAATCATCCTTTCATCGGTCTGCCGCTTCTTAACGCAGCTTAAACGTCTTTGTCGCCTTCCGGTAAACAAGCAGCAAAGCGACAACAATATAAACCACACAAAATACAGTCATAGCTGTTCCAAAAACCAACGTAGGCATTTTTCGCTGAATAAAAAAGTAGCACACAATATAGGTGACAGCATTGGCAATACCATAAGCGGCATTTCTGCTCTCAAGCTGCACATTATACGGCTGAAGCAAATAATAGAGCACCATATAATGAACTGAAAAGAAAACAGACATCATCAGCAATGTTATAATAATCAGGCCGTAATTTATCCAAAGCTGGGTGCCTCCCGTAATCCACAAAAGAACAGCTAGTTCTGCGCCAATGAGCGCTGCGGGAATCAGACTGATAATGACCAGCGATTTCAGCCGTTCAACAAAAAGCGATAAAATGACCCCTGGCTGGCGGTAAAACCTAAAGGACAGCATACTATGGTCGCAATTCATAAACATAGCCTGGGTCACACTTCTGCCCGGGTGGATCAAATACATGATAAAAAGGAAAAACGGAAGCATTGTTAAAAGCATCTCATTAATTCCCTCTTTCATTTCCTTGTTCAGGCAGCATATAATGCTAAGGCCCGCAAAAAGTACTAAAGACACCAGGCATATACGCTTTGCAGGTTTATGCAAAAGCTTTTTGTGACGTTTAAAAAACAGCTCATTAAAATACCCATAACCCTTTTTTCGGCTGCAAATATCCTCCGCAGAATACTCAATCTTCTTTAAAGTCTGCTTTTGTATGAGCTGGTTTTGATTTGTATTATTTGAGGTACAGGCCGGGGCCTTTGTCAAAAGCTCTTTATAAAGCCCGGTATAAGCCTGGCTTTTGCCAATATAAATCCCCCACGGTACACAGGCAGCAGCAAGGAGGGCCACAATTACCGGATAAATGCCGATGGGAATCCAAAGCTTAAAATAAGGGAGGCCAAAGCCAAGGGCACACAGTGCGGCGGCGGCAAAAATCACTAACGCCGCCGCACGTTTATCGGCAGGATCGCTCAAACGCCCTTTTTTCTGATCGTTCACGTTATCCCACAATATATATCCCGCAAAGCAGAGTTTAACAGTGAACACATAAAACGCCATTAAAATGCCCCAGAGGGCGCTTTTCCCAAGAAGCGCCGCAAACAGGCACGAAAAAGGGAAAAAGCCCACAACAACCTTGATAAGAAAGTACACGTAATTCGATAGTGTATATTTTTTAGCATCCATGCGCATAAGCACAATCGCGTAATATTTATCGTTGCTCGGGTCAAAAAGCTGGGTATTTAAAAAGCCTCCCGCAATCGTCAGAAAGAAAAACGCGTTAAAAAATGTATCGGCGGCGTGATCCGGAACCATAGATATGGCAATGGCAAATAGGATAGCCATATAAATGCCTTTCCATAAAAAAGTATTTATAAGCTCCCCAAGCACGGCCACGATGTCGGCAAAGCGCTTTACCGCCCTGCTCTTATAGGCGCTTGCCGGAAGCAGTTTTTTAATCAGAGGAAGCTGTCTGAGAAAATAAATGAAGCCATTGGCCTTATATGTATTTTTCAGGCAGAAAGAAATGAAAAACGCTTTAATCATTCTCGCCACCCCGCAATGCGTCAATAATACGGTCTTTAAATTCCTGCTTGTTCAAATGTTCCTTTGGAACCTCCTCTAAAACCCCGTGATTTAATATGACAATTTCATCACAAAGATCCAGCGCCAGCTCCATAATATGTGTTGAAAAAATAATAATATGGTCTTTTTTGATCGCTTTAAGCATTTGCTTCATTTCCTCAGCCACAACAACATCAAAGGAGGTTAAAGGCTCGTCTAACAAAAGCACTGGCGGATCGGCAAGAAAGTTGACAAGCATCTGCATTTTATTTTTCATGCCATGGGAATAGTCCTTTAGCAGGCGGTCACGATCCTCCTCCTCAATGCTCATAAATTCAAAATGCTTATCAATATCCGATGTGTCTTTACCGTTAATTTCCAGAAAAAATTTGAGAAACTCCCTGGCCGTCAAAAACTCAGGCACAACAGGAACGGACAGCACATAGCCTACATCCCTGGCCGCCATAGGCCGGCGGCCATTTTCATCGGAAACGGCAAAGCTTCCGCCGTCAATTTTAATATCCTCATTCAGACAGTTGAACAATGTCGTCTTTCCAGCGCCGTTGCGGCCAAGCAGCCCGTAAATATTTCCTTCCTTAAATTCAAAGCTGATGTCCTTAAGCACTTCCTTTTTGTCAAAATGCTTGCTCAGATGTTCAATGTGAAGTGTAAACATAAATCTAAAAGTCCTCTCCTGGATGATCCGCCCGAATATTCAATAGGCGGTGTGTTTTATGCAATAAACACCGGCCAGGCAACAGTTTTAAATGTAACAGCTCAGCCTGCGCCATATATGGGCCAAAAGGTCTTTTCGCCCCACGATATATATATTATGTAACTATTCAGCCATGCGGCTGAGGAAGACAAACTTTGGCGCAAGATGTCCGGTGGACGTCTGTCCTGCGCCGACCGAAGCGGAGCGTAGACCGCAAGCTGGCTTGCAGAAAGGTTTTGTCCTCCTTTAACATAGGGCTTTTAGCCCGAATCGAGGATTCAGCCGCGATAGCGGTGGTTAGCTGCGTGAATCCAAGATGTATGGCTGAATAGTTACCATTATTATAGCACCGCAAAACACAATTTCATATAACAAAAACCTTAAGGATTTTTTCCGGCAGTCCTAAAAATCAGCGGTCCTGGCTCATCACCTCTTTGTACGTCAAATGCTGCTCAAGCGCCTGTGACAGCCGCGCCATTTTGCTTACATCCCCAATAAGAATAACACCGCACAGACGGTTATTTAAGAAATACAGCTTTTCATACTGTTTTCTTCCCATGTCTTTAAATTCCACGGTTTTATAAACAAGCTTTTCATTTTTTCCATTATCCCCGGCGGCAAACAGGGAAGTATTCATACCATGGAAATTTAAGGCCGCGGGAACATTTTCATAGGCCGCACTGTCGCCGGCGGCATTGGCTCCGGCGATCCTGCCCTGCTCGCTTGCCTCCGGCCAGATGGCGTAGTTGATCCCCTCGAACTGGGCGCAGTCGCCGCAAGCATAAATATTTTCAATATTCGTCTCCATTTTTTTATTAACGACAATGCCCCGGTCGGCTAAAATTCCGGCGTTTACCGCCAAAGCTGTGTTTGCCCGGACGCCAGCCGAAACAATGACGAGCTGTGCCTCAAATACCCGGCCGTCAGCCAGGCGGACAGCGCTGACCTTTCCATCGCCCTCAATGGCAGTAATGGAAACGCCGGTATGAATATGGATTCCCTGGCCTTCACTGATACTCTTTAAGACATCCCCGGCAGCTGTGTCAAGCTGGCGGCCCATAAGCATTGGGGCCAGCTCCAGCACGGTGACATCGCATTTTGCCCGTTTAAGCTCCCATGCGGCCTCAAGCCCGAGAACACCGCCGCCGATAACAACGGCATTTTTAACGCCATCAAGAAGCGCTCCAACCTTCTTTGCATCATTAAGGCGGCGGATTGCCACAACGCCCTCCTGATCTGCCCCGTCAATAGGCGGGATAAAACACTCGGAGCCAGCGGCATAAATCAGCTTTGTATATTTTAACCGTGCGCCGTCATTAAGCTCTACCTCCTTTTTATCTGTATCAAGCTTTACGACTTCTTTGCCAAGCACCTGATAAATGTTTTGAGCTTTATACCACTGCTCCTCCTCCACGGCAATCTGGACCGCGTCAAGCTCGGCCATCATGGATTTTGTCAGCATTGGGCGGTTATAGGTGCTGTAAGGTTCATTGGAAATCAGAACAATAGAGCCTGTCTTATCCCTTTCCCGTATTGCTTTGGCCGCGTTAAACCCCGCTGTACCATTGCCGACGATGACATAATAATTGTCTGTGTTGTTGGAATAGTCCACAGGCTCCTCGTCTACTGGCACAAAATTTTCTTTGCCCACACCGCAGACCGGACATACTTCCATGGAGGAATCAAAAATTTCCCCGCAGACAAGACATTTTACAAGCGTTCTCGCCCCTGGCTTTTTCGCATTTTTAGTTACCTCTTTATTTTGAAGGACACAGCCAAAATTATAGCCGAACTCATAGGCATCAATCAAATTCGCCTCGCTTGGTTTAAACCGGATGCGCAGGCCCTCTACTGTTTTCATGCGAAGCTGCTTAAGCCGCTGCGTCAGGTTTGGCACAGCCTCCCCGCTCCAGCCGTAGCTTCCGAAAGCCCCGGCCAGCTTTCCTCCGTGGATGCCAGGGAACATACTTGTTGTCAGATCCCATATAGGCTTAAGGGCTTCACCGAGAATCGTCGGGCTTCCAAGAAGAATACCGTCGGCATTTCCAAGCTCCTCAAGGACTTTAGCCGCGTCTGCCTCCACCATATCATAAGTGCGCACATCCACATCGCCGCTGTCTTTTATTCCCTCTGTAATTTTTTCAGACAACTGCTTTGTATATCCGTAAGCACTCACATAAGGAATAATGACCGTCTTTTTTGTATTCGGGTTGATGACTGTACACCACTGCTCATAGGTGTCCATAATGAAGTCCAGCCGTGCGTCAAGCACCGGCCCATGACCTGTACAAATCATGGTCACATCCAGCTCGCGCACCCGGTCCAGGGCCTTTTTCATAAATGGCTTAAAGGGCCCGATGATATTATCAAAATAATATTTTGTTGCCCGCATATAGCCCTCGTGATCTGTCACCTTGCTCACAAGCACATCATCAAAGGCATAGTGGGAGCCAAAGGAATCGCATGTAACAAGGGCCTGCTCCTCCTCAATATAAGTATACATTGTATCTGGCCAGTGAAGATTTGGTACGACAAGGAAACGCAGCGTCTTATCGCCAATTTTCATTGTTTCATTATCCTTAACCGTCAGCGCCGTAAAATCACTGTTTACAATCTCCTTTAAAAATCCCGCAGCGCAGCCAGTACATATAATTTTCAGCCCCGGATTTAATTCAAGCAGCCGTTCAATACTGCCGGAATGGTCCGGCTCCGTATGGCTTACAACAAGATAATCAATTTTGGCGCTGTCTGTAATCTCATTGACCTTGGCAATATAATCATCAAAAAATTTGGCCTTGGCGGTTTCAAATAAAATCGTCTTGTCTTTGGCCTTAAGTATATAGGAATTATAGGTCGTTCCAAATTCAGTGTACATAATGATGTCAAATACCCGCAGGTCTTTGTCAATAATTCCTGTCCAATAAAAGTCATTTCTCAATTGAAGTGATTTCATTATCGTCATCCTTTCATCTACTTGCCGTGCTTTTCACGGCATCTTGTTATCCCCTTGCGAGGGGGTTTCATGTAATACGCCTTACGGCGGCGGTCTGTTTGTTAAGCTTATTAAAGCATTTTCGTAAACCTTCACTTTACCGCTTACTAACACTATATCCGATTTTTCTTGCGTTTACAATCCCTATCAAGCACGCCGGAAAACAGCTCTGAAAATTTAGATATTTTTTACAATTTTTTCTCTATTAAAATTGATTTTTATGCCATATTTGCTATAATAATATCAGAAACCTTTGACTTCTATCCCATAGTATCATACAAATGGGATACCGCACAGCCCAGGGAAATGGGCTTTTAAAGTAACAGCGCAGCCAGACTGTTACCTTATGGAAAAGAGGAGATTTTATGAAAAAAGTAACTGTTCAGTTCTGTTTCGGTGCTCTGCTCAATCTTGCGGCGGTCAATATTTTCATTTTCCTCTCAAATATTGATTACAATGCAGTGATTGTACTGCTTCCCCTGATTATCTCGTTTTTTATTATGAGAAGCTATATGATCTACGTTTTCCAGCCGGATGACGATTTGACCCCAGGCTATCTCATAAGCCTTGGCTCCTTAGTCTTTGCCGTTGGCAGCCTTATTGAGGCCACCATTATTTTCTCAGCCACAAAGGATCTCCACAGCGCCATCCTTTTCGCCTTTTGTATGTTTTTTGGCGAAACCTATCCATTGCTGGAAAAAATCTATGTTGGCCGGAAATACCGCATTTCTCAAATTCCTGCCCATGGGATTTATATTTTCCACGTAATCATCATTGTATGTATTATTGCCGCAATGGTTATTTATCAAAATAATTACTTAGAGCTTTATCTTTTGCTGGCCGCCATTTCCTGTATCATTGATTTTATTTTAATCAGCCTGCCACCGACAAAAAAATCATAGTTTCAAAATAAGCAAAGACAAAAACGCCGGACGCGCCCGTGCGCGCAGACGTTTTGAGCAAGCAAAAGCCGTTCCCGGCGCTGTCTGACCGATATATCTTATCGGCGGACAGTGCCAGGAACGGCTTTTTACATTCACATACCTTATAAAGCAGGGCAGCCTTGCAAAATCCCATAAGGAACATCGCACCACAACCGCCCGGATTTATATCGTACGCTGTTTTATGCGAGCGCAGCCGTAATGATTGCCATGGAATATACTTCTAAGGCATTGCAGCCGCGGGAAAGGTCGTTGATCGGTGCGTTAAGGCCAAGAAGAATCGGACCGTAAGCGTCAAAATTACCAAGACGCTGGGCAATTTTGTAGCCAATATTTCCGGCATTAATATCCGGGAAAATAAATGTATTGGCCTGGCCTGCAACCTTAGAGTCCTTGCACTTTGTACGTGCAACACGGGGATCAACAGCAGCGTCGAACTGGATCTCACCTTCAATCGGCAGCTCAGGAGCCTTTGCTTTGGCTTTTGCAGCGGCATTGCGCATTTTATCCACATCCTCGCCCTTGCCGGAGCCTAATGTGGAGTAGCTTAAAAATGCAACCTTCGGGTCCACGCCAAAAATTTTAGCGCACTCCGCACACTCTAAAGCAATTTCCACAAGCTCGTCTTCCGACGGCTTAATATTGATTGCGCAGTCGCCCATAGCGAGAACCTCGTTATCGCCAATAGCCGACGGACGAACCATAATAAAGCAGGAGGATACAATCTTGTTGCCAGGCTTTGTCTTAATAAGCTGGAGCGCCGGACGTACGGTATCTGCTGTGGAATATGTAGCCCCGCCTAACAAAGCGTCGGCAATCCCCATTTTTACAAGCATTGTTCCAAAATAATTTGCCTGCTTAAGCACCTTTCTGGCTTCCTCCGGCGTAACACCCTTGCTTTTTCTAAGCTCACAAAACATCTCGACCATTTCATCCATACGGTCAAATTTTGCCGGGTCAATAATCTGTGCGCCGCGGATATTAAAACCGCAGTCCTCAGCCGCAGCATAAACCTCATCCGGATTACCGACAAGAATCGGATGAAGGAAGCTGCTTGCTAACAAGCGGGAAGCCGCCTCCAAAATACGTGCGTCCGTACCTTCTGTGAAGACAATTTTCTTCGGACTTTTCTTTAAAATTTCGATTAAGTTTCCAAATCCAAACATAGTAAGATTCCCTTCTTATTTTTACTATGAAAGCCCCGGACGGCGGCTACATGCCAGGGCGTGCTTGCACGCAATAGCACGCAGACATCGGACGGGCAAGGTGGTATGAGTGCGGGGTGCTAAGCGCCAGTGTTGCTGCGTGCCAGCGGCACGCGTCCAGCAGCGGCCGGAGCGGAGACCGCTTGTTAAGCACCGGCCAAAGCGGCAGCGTAGGCCGCCGAAGGCAGAACGAAAAGCACGAATACCACCGACGATTGCGGGGTGCTAAGCGCCGGTGGCGCTTGTTAAGCACCGACCGGAGCGGCAGCGTAGACTGCGCAGCACAGAGCAATCAGCTTTCATGCATGGTGGAGCCGCGCGCAGCGCGGCATAAAAATTAGTAAATTTTTCATCCCTTATTTTATACTTTTTTCATCAAATTTTCAATGGATTTCTTTGTATTTTAGGAAGTGCATTGTGAAAATTTATATCAATTCCAATGAAGGCGCTCAAAGCTTGACGACAGAAAAATACAAAATCATGGCGGTACCGCAGCCTGGTGTAGATTCAGCCCTAAGCTCTATGGACAAATCACCGGCCATCTTCCGGGCCAGATACAGCCCCATCCCAGTGGAACGGCTCATCATGCTCCCCCGCTCCCCGGTAAAGCCCTTGTCAAAGATAAAGGGCAGGTCGGCCTCTGGAATACCCGGGCCATTATCTAAGACATATAAGGCCACCTTTTCCTCCCCGGATTTTATAGAAAAACAAAGCTGCGGTTTTGACAAAGCAGCATATTTTACACTGTTGCTAATCAACTGTCCGATAATAAATTGCAGTCCTTTTTTATCCGACAATACCAGAGCGTCATCCCCCTCCCACTGCACACTAAAGCCCGCTTCATGTAAAAGCGAAGCGTTGTCTTCTATCGCCATCCTACAGACAGCTTTTAAATCCAGGGCTTCAAATAAATAATCCTTATGCTCTGCCCCAAGCCGTGAAAAGTATAAAATCTGTTCCGTATCTATACGTATTTGATCCCGTATATGGCATAATCTTGAACATACCAGGTCAGACATTTCATCGCTCCGGTTATCTAAAATAAGCGTTAAAAGCGATAATGGCTTTTTTATTTCATGGACCCAGTTTTCAATATAGGTTTCATAATCTGCCAGCACTGTGCGGGATTGCTCTTGCTGCGCCTGCTGTCTTCGCAGGAAGGCTCCAAGACGCTTAACATAAGGGCGCCCCGCCGGTGGCAGACATTCAAAGAGCCGGTACTCATTCCTGTCTCCTGGCTCAGATAAAAACATCTCAAAATTTTCCCGCATACGTTTTTCTTGCCGGAGCATTAACGCCAAAGGAAGCATTGCCGCTGCCATAGAAACCATAATAATTAACCCGATGACCTCCCAAAAGCTCTTGGGGTAGGCATACCATGCAAGAAAAATAAAAAAAAGATCAAGAAATATGATAGAGCCAAGCCATATGCGGCATGAAGAAATATACATCCATAATCGTTTTATATGCTTCATTTTTTATCCTTTCAGCCGATAGCCCTTCCCTCTCACAGTTTCAAGGCACCCCGCCAGACCAAGCCGGCCAAGGCTTTTCCTTAAACGGGTCAGGTTTACCTGTAGGGCATTTTCATCAATAAATGTGTCCGTTCCCCATAAGGCCTGGCATAACTGGGATTTGGCCACAAGCCGGGGGCTTTCGCTGATGAGTGTGAGAAGTATTTTCCCCTCATTTTGAGGGAGGACGATAGCGCCGCCTTCCTTTCCGTAAAGGGTAAACGTATTGGGGTCCATTAAAAACCCCGGCCCGCAAAGGAGTTTTACATCATTCTCCCGCCTTAAAATATTTTTGACCCGGGCAAGAAGCCTGCCGGCAGGACATGGCTTTGTCACATAATCAGCCGCACCCAGGCCAAGGGCGTGAAGCTCGTCGGAAAGCTTATCCCGGGCAGTCAGGACACGAATCGCTCCAAGCTGTTTTTCCCGGGCAGCTTTACAAATTTCAAAGCCGGACATTCCCGGCAAATTAATATCAAGTAAAATTAAATTCGGCTTTAATTCACAAAGTTCTGTCCATATATTCTCAAAATCTGCCAAAGCACAGGCATCATAGCCGGCCTTGTGCAAAAGGCTGACAAGCTCCTCCCGCATATAAATATCATCCTCAATCACAACAATTTTGTACATCCGCCATACTCCTTTTTAAATAAGCTCCAGCTCTTTGTCAGCCGTACGCGCCACGGCGATTCCATAAACGGCCAGAATAAAAATAACACCGCAGGCCATAAGTGCAGACATTAAAAGCCTCTGGCCGCCTTCGCTGCCATAGGACTGGGTATACTTCTGCAAAATTATAAGCCCGGCAATTCCATTGGCACATGCCGGAAGCAGCGGACAAAGGAAATAGCATAAAATCTGTATATGGATTGAACGTTTTAGCTGCCTGCGTTTTGCCCCCAGCAAGGCTACTATACCATATCTTTGCTTTGTTGACTGTAGCTGTATCAGAAACAAAAGAGCAAGCATAGCACAGGAAATAAGCATAAACATAAAGCCCATGTAAAGGGTTGTGTAGCTTCCTGACAGCACATAAAAAAGCTTCCTTCCGAAATTATTCAGATAACTTTCAAAGCTTAGCTCATAGCCAGACAAAATATCGCTGGCAGACATAATTGCGTGTAAAAGCCCTTCCTGGCCCGCCACTGTGGAGGGTATGCAAAAATTCCAGTATACCGCTGTCTTTTCAGGGTCTACCAGAACATTAAAAACTATGTCAGGAACAATAAGCGCTGTAAAGATCCGTATATTTTCATCTGCCGTAATTCCTTTTAATTCCACAGATGAATGAAGATTTACAGGCTGTCCTGCGATTGTTAAAAGCGGTGTATCTGCTTTCTGGTCCAACACAATCTTGTCAAGTAAGTCTAGTGCCTCCTTTGAAGTGTCCGCCCAAAAGTCTGGATTTAAATAGATTGCCGCCTCCGTGTCTCCAAGAATAAGCGGCGGACAGCCTGCTGCTTCTAAAAGGCTATTGTAATCGGATAAAGCAATTAAATCCGGTGCTGTTTCCATTCCATCAAGAGCAGCCAGTAAATTCAGCGCCAGCGGCTGAGCTTTATCAATATTGTAGCTGACCGCGCCTAAAGCCTTTGGATCTGAAACGCCCTCAGGCAGCCTTAAAACAACCTGCTCCCGAAGCCCGGAAAAATCGGCAAGGCTGTCCATTTCGCCCCCTGTTGACGGACGTTTCATCTTGCCTGTTACCATCCGGTTAAGATGGTCTACATAGGCTTCCAGCTCTTTTGATGATAATGCCCTTTCAACAATTGTATCACTGCCTGTCACTGTAAAATCATAAACCGATGTATTTCTTGACATAGGGCCCTCATATGCCAAAATCGATGCTGCTCCGTCAGCAATAAGAATGATTGTAAACATTATCAAAATAGATGCCGCCCCCATAGAAATAAAACGGCTCACAATATTTTCCTGAAGCTGTCTGAGGGTAAATACCCATAATCCTCTTGTTTCTACTCCCCGAATACGCCGGGCCATCAAGCTAAAAAGCCTTGCCATTCCCCGGATAAAAAGAAGGGTGCCGCCAATACCTAAAATAACTGCCAGTATAAGCATAAGCCCTTTAGCGGCCGTAAAGCAGTAAAAGGCAATCACATAGCCCATTGCGAGAATGCAAACTCCTAAAAGGAGCGTCAAAATACCGCCCTTAGCACTTCCTGCCCTTTGTTTTTTTTCGTTTTCGCCATAAAGCAGGGTATAAATTTCTTTATAAAACAGCCGGCCGCCCAAAATAAAAAAGGCCACAGCCTGAATAGCAAAAAAGCCGATCCCGGTCCAAATGACAGACCACACAGAAAAGCTTAGCTGATGGGAAATAATCCCCTGGCCTACCATGCGGATCGTTGCCAGGCTTATAAGCTCAGACAAAAATGTTCCGCAAATAATTCCCGCCACAAAAGATACGGCAGATGTCATAAAGCCTTCCAGCAAAAGCTGAAAAAATAAACGGCTCTTTTTCATTCCCAGAATCAGATAAAGGCCAAGCTCCCGGCTGCGACATTCCATCTGATATTTGTTTGCAAAAATGACAAGGAACAGCAAAAATATAAGAGCAGCCAAATAAAGCGACGGCATTCCCGAAGTCAGCAGCCGCTGTATGGCATCACTTTCAATCTGGGCCAGAAAGCGAATTACATCTTGCTTTTCCAAAGCCAAAACAATATAAAAGGAAGCCACCGCAGTAACAAGTGTCAGAAAATAAATCATATTTTGGCTTCGGCTCCTCCTGGCATTTCTCCAGGCAAGATTAAAGAACATTGGCGCTGCCACCTCCGATCTGGGCAATGACCTTAAGTATACGTTCATAAAACTGGCTTCGGCTTTCATCTGGAACCCGGCGCCTAAGCTCATGGAAAATTACACCGTCCTGGATAAATAAAATTCTAGTACAAAAGCTCGCCGCATTGGGATCATGGGTCACTATCAGTATCGTTTTTCCAGCTTTTGTATTGATTTCCCGAAGCTTTTCCAAAAGCTGCCTTGCCGACCGGGTGTCTAAGGCTCCGGTCGGCTCGTCTGCTAAAATAATATCCGGCCGCAAAATAAGCGCTCTTGCCGCCGCAACCCGCTGTTTTTGACCGCCGGACATCTGAGCGGGGAATTTGTCAAGAACGTCTCTAATCCCCAAAAAAGCCGCAATATCCTCCAGGCTTTTTTTAGCATTCCCAGAATCGGACTTATGAATAGCCATAGGCAGCATAATATTTTCCCGTCCAGTAAGATTGTCCAGCAGGGCGAAGTCCTGAAACAGATAGCCGATCCTCTTCCCCCGGTAATCCGCCAGTGCATTGCCGCCAAAGGAATTAAGGCTCTGTCCGTCCAGAAGAATTTGTCCGGAGGACGGCTTTATAATCGCCGCAATGCAGCCAAGAAGTGTCGTTTTGCCGGAACCGCTGGCTCCCATAATTCCCATAAATTCACCGGGATAAACATCAAAATCCATGCCTTGAAGAGCCTTTGTCTGCCCATAGGCTTTATGCAGATTTTTTACTTCAAGCAATTTTGTTTCTCTATTCATTCAAAGCACCTCCCTTTATTTTATGCTTATTGTAATCGTATCCCTTGAAAAATACCACTTACATTTTATGTAAGGATTAGGTATTAAAAGAAAAAAGCAATGGCATGGCAATTTTCACAAAATTTCCCGGGCAAATTTTCTGAATGTAACAGTTCAGCCCGCGCCATTCGCAAAGCTGCACTCACGCGCTTTCCGCTGCTTCGCAGCTTCCTTTGCTCATCATCGGGCGCTCCCTCAGCCGAAAGTACCAGGCACAAATTCGTGCAAGCCCGATTTGTG
>JAGZDD010000087.1 GCA_018369015.1 Clostridiales bacterium
ACGGTTCCCCCGCCCAGGTAATTACAAGTTCTTCTTTGGCACGGGTTATTCCAACAAAGAAAAGCCGCCGTTCTTCCAATAAATCCGAAGGATATTTCTCATTCTCATAAGGAAGAACGCCTTTTTGGACGCCACAAATCATTGTCACCGGAAATTCCAGGCCCTTAGAACCATGCAGCGTCATTAGCCTCACCGCATCCGATGTATACGTCTTTGTTCCGCACCGAATAAGATCACTTTCAATCCCAAGATGAATCACATTCATAAAATCCTTCATGTTTTTATAGCATACCGCCATTTTGCTAAGCTTCTCCATGCTCCCATCTTCCCCAAGGCCCATATACTCCAGCCAGGCTGCCATAAATTTACCTGGCTTTGCCTGATCAAATAAAGAGGAAAATTGTTCCCGCATTTTTTCAGATATTTCCGCAGACAAAAGATTATCCTCATAATCATATAAAAGCTGCATGGCGGTCTGCCGTGCAAGAGTATTTTCTTCATTTAAAAGCCAGTCAAAAAATGCCAGACTGCCCCGGACATTTTTTTCATCAAGAAAATCGTCTCTTCCGGCAACAATATAAGGAATCCCTTCCCTCCTCAGGGCTTCTTCAAGAAGCCGGGCCTGGCGGTGCGTACGGTACAAAACAGCAACATCCCCAAAGCCCCTGACCTTTAAAGACCCGCGTTCATCGTCTTTTTCCTGGGCGTCAAGCATATCAATACCGCCAATATACCGGTTAATTTCATGGGCAACAAAAATTGCCTGAGCCATCTCACTTTTCGCTTGAACGACCCGGACCGGCAAACCATCCTTAGCGTTTGAGTGAAGAAAACGTTCAGGCCCCGGATTATTGGAAATCACAGAAAGCGCGGCATTTATAATCTGCGGAACAGAACGGTAATTTTCCACAAGCCTTATAACTTTAGCTTCCGGAAACTCCAAAATCAGCCGATCAAAGCAGCCGGAATCTGCCCCTCGGAAACCATAGATGGCCTGGTCACTGTCGCCAATCACAAACAATTCCCTGCCCTGGCGGTTCCAAACCTTGATCAGCTCATACTGAACCGGGCTAATATCCTGAAATTCATCCACGAGAAGATAATTAAATTCTGGCCGCTCTCCCTCTTTTTCGCAAGCCTTAATTGCTTCAAGAAGAAGATCGTCAAAATCCAGGGCATTGGCCTGGCGCAGGCGCTCATTATATGTATCAAATGCCTTCTTAAATTCAGCCTTGCCGGAAGTATTTTCCAAACGCGCCGGCTTTTCTTCTTTAGCCGTACTCTGGCTTTTCATATAAGAAACCTTCTGTAAAAACTGCCCGGCGCTCATATTCAGCCCGTATTCCGAAACAACAGCTTCAGCAATATCCATTGTCAGAGCTGAATCCGCCAAAGTAAACGTCATTCCAAAACCAGACAAAAGCTCCAGACACAGAGAATGGAAGGTTCCAATATGCATTTTCCCAAGGCTTTGACGGGTACGCCGGTTTTTAGAAAGACGCTCCTTCATTTCCGCAGCCGCCTTGTTTGTAAAAGTAACAGCCGTGATTTGTGAAGGCTTTACCCGCCGTACATCAAGTAAATGAGATATACGGGAAATCAGTGTCTTTGTTTTCCCGGTTCCTGGCCCGGCAATGACCGCCACACATCGGTCAAGTGCTGTCACCGCCTCCTCCTGCCGGGAATTTAGCGCAGGATTGGAATTTAGTATAGACCCAGAATTTAACGCCGGCTTTGAATTTAACGCAGGCTCGGAACTTAAAGCCGGCATAGCGGCTTTTGGGAACGACATATGGCCTATTTCGACAGGTATCTGCCCTGTTTTGTCAGTTTCACATACCTTTGTGTCCGCCGCAGTACTGTCAGTAAGAGACGGCTTGGCACTGTCAAACAAACCGCTAAAACTGTCAAAAAGGCTAATTTGCCCATCTGTATTTTCAAGCTCTTCCCTGGAAAAAAGCCGAATCGTTCCATATTCCCCGTCAAAGCCGGGCATACGCTCCACCTGGCCTTTTCTCAGCCTTAAAATTCCCCGGGAAATAAGGCTGCCCGATACCCGGCGAATATCCTCCTCCGGAACATTTCTTAAAATTTCAAATTCAGGCCCCAGCTTTCCAAGCATTTCTTCATATTGCCGCACGACCTTTACACTTGTAGCGGCATGGCCGGTAGAGGCGCCGATAACCTCCGGCAGAGGCACAAGGCTCTCAAAGGGCTTCGCCCCTTCCTTCTCAAAGCCCTCCGCGCGGTCTGCAAGCTGCTCTACCCGGTGAGATACGCCAATGGTCAGCTTTCTGCCGCATACCGGGCATTTGCCGCCATATTTTTCTGCATCGGCAGGACTTAAACAAATATTGCATTTACGATGCCCGTCAAAATGATATTTTCCTTCTTCCGGGAAAAATTCAATCGTTCCGTAAAGCCCATTCCCCGTCTGTATTGCCCGGTAAAGCCCATCATAGGACAGATCGATATCCAGTAAGTTTGCTTCCCGGCCCAGCTTCGCCGGGGAATGGGCGTCTGAGTTGGAAATAAGCTGATATTTATCAAGAGCTGAAATTCTCCAGTTCATTGGCGGATCGGAAGACAGACCGGTTTCCATTGCATGAATATAAGGCGTCAGGTCTTCAAAACATTCCTCTACTGTATCAAACCCGGAAAATGCCCCGAACAGTGAAAAATGCGGCGTCCATATATGCGCCGGCACATATATAGAGTTTGGACACAGCTCGAGGGTAATTTCCAAAAGATCCCGGCAGTCAAGCCCTAAAATTGGCCTTCCGTCCGAATGAATATTCCCAATAGCCTCAAGCTTTGCACTGACCGTTTCCGCAGCCTCAAGGCCCGGTAATATAATAACGCTGTGTACCTTTCTTACTTTATCGTTTTTCTTATAAATGGAGCTGATTTCTCCGGTAACAACAAATCTTGGTTCAAAAGATTCTGTCGTGCAGCCGTCATGGATTCTATATTCTTCCTTGAGGGTATAAAATCCGTCCTGCGTGAGACTCAGCTTTTCTTCAAGAGCAGCTCTCCAGGCCGGATGGGTAAAATCCCCGGTTCCGACAATATGGATACCTTTTCTTCTGGCCCATAAATCCAGATACTCCGGTGTACAATCCCGGCTTGTTGCCCTGGAATAGCTGGAATGAATATGTAAATCCGCGATATACATCAGCGTTCCTCCTTCAAAGTATAATGCCTGCGGATATTATACTATGGCCGCAGGCGGCCACACCTGCCCCCAGCGGATGCGCAGCGGCTTTTATGCGGCTCGCGCGTAAAACCGCTTTATGCGCAGTATAATATCCGCTCTGCGGATATTATACCTTATTTTCCCAAAATTTGCACGTTGGAGTTTGCAAAGACGGTGAAAAGAGATTACAATGTTACTGTTTACAAGGTCGCTGTAAACAGTAACATTACAATAAACATTCATGCCGCGCTGGGCGCGGCTCCACCACGAATGAAAGTTCAGGATTGCTCCGTGCCTATGGCACTCCCGTAATCCTGCGTTAAGGAGGCTGAAGAAATGCCCTTTCCAGACATTCAGGAAATGATACGCCTTGTCTGGCAGACAAGGCCGCTCATCATGGATACAGAAAATGCCAGACACATTACAATCAAAGGCCAGGCGGATTTTGTAACCCGTGTAGATACTCATGTGCAGGCATATTTAAAGGAGGAGCTTTTTAAGCTCAATAAGAATATTCAATTTATGGGGGAAGAAAATCATTTAGACCCGATAGATCCAGGCCGCCCGTCTTGGATTCTTGATCCTATTGACGGCACTACAAATCTGATTTACGATTATCACCACAGCGCTGTTTCCCTCGGCTACTATGATGGTAAGACAATCACCGCCGGCGTTATTTATAATCCATTCACCGAAGAAACCTTTTACGGAGCCTCCGGACAGGGCGCGTTTTTAAACGGGCACCCCATTCATGTCACAGATCATAAAACGCTTTCTAAATCCCTTATATCCATAGGAACATCTCCCTATGACAAGGAATTAGCCGCGGAAAACTTTACTCTGTTTTTAAAGATTTTTAAAAATACCCTGGATATCCGCCGCAGCGGCTCCGCTGCATTGGATCTGGCCTATGTTGCCTGCGGCCGGCTGGACGGATATATTGAAAGGAATTTAAAGCCCTGGGATTTTGCCGCAGGGGCAATTATTTTACAGGAAGCCGGCGGTTCCATTTCCGGGTACGACGGCTCCCCTTTAACATTCTACAAAAATCAGGATATTACCGCCGACAATGGAGTCATCCATAAAGAGCTTTTGTCCATGACAGTGCCTTTTTCAGACAGCGCCCAGCAAGCATGATCTTTCTTTCATAGTAAACAGACATGCCGTGCTGCGCGCGGCACCACCACGGATGAAAGCCAGGGCGGAGCGCATCCGCTTACTGTGCAAACATCGGCGTAGACAAATAGCGGTCACCATTATCGGGAAGAATCACAACAATATTTTTACCTGCATTTTCTGTTTTTTTAGCTAAAACCGATGCAGCAAAAACTGCGGCTCCGGCAGATATTCCTACAAGCAGGCCCTCCCGGCGGGCAATCTCCCGGCCAGTTTCAAAGGCATCATCGTTTGACACCTTAATTATTTCATCGTAAATATGCGTGTCAAGCGCCTCCGGCACAAACCCGGCGCCAATTCCCTGTATTTTATGGGCGCCGGCACGGCCTTCGGATAATACCGGAGAATCCTCTGGCTCAACGCCAACAACGCGGATTTTAGGATTCTGTTCCTTTAAATAAGCCCCGGCGCCGCTTAATGTTCCCCCTGTGCCAATTCCAGCCACAAAAATATCAACATTGCCGTCCAAGTCTCTCCAAATTTCCGGCCCCGTAGTTCTCCTGTGTACTGCCGGATTAGCAGGATTTGAAAACTGGCCGGGAATAAAGCTCCCAGGCGTGCCCGCCGCCAGCTCATTGGCTTTCTCAATAGCCCCCTTCATTCCCTTAGCGCCCTCTGTAAGAACAAGGCTGGCGCCGTAGGCTTTCATCATATTCCTTCGTTCAACGCTCATTGTATCTGGCATAACAATAACCATCTTATAGCCCCTGGCCGCAGCGACACTGGCCAGTCCAATGCCTGTATTTCCGCTGGTTGGCTCAATAATCACAGATCCAGGCCCTATTAAGCCTTTGTTCTCAGCATCCATAAGCATTGCCAGCGCAGCACGGTCCTTAACGCTCCCCGCAGGGTTTAGGCCCTCCACCTTTGCGATAATTTTAGCCTGAAGGCCATGCGCTTTTTCATAATGTCCAAACTCAACCATCGGAGTATTTCCAATCATTTCGGTAACTGATTTATAATATGCCATAAGAATCACCTCATCACTTTCTGCATTATTTGCTGGCTTTATATTAACACCATTATCCTATTAAGTCAATAGGACTTTATTTTTATGTTTCCCTCCCACAGGAATCTATGTAGCTATTTAGCCATGCGGCTGAGGAGGACAAACTTTGGCGCAAGCTGGCTTGCAGAGAGTTTTTGTTCTCCTTTAGTCTAGGGCGCTTAACCCGAATCGAGGATTTAGCCTTGTTGTCGGCGGTTAGCAGCGTTAGCTGCGCAAATCCGAAATAGCATGTCTGAATAGTTACGAACTTATTTTTCCTTTACTCAAATCGTCTAATGTGATATTCCTCAAATAACCGGAAATCAAATGGTCAAGCTCCTGCCACATTGGCAGCGTCAGGCAGTCCTTGGCCCGTCCGCATGTATTTTTATCACATTCAAGGCAGCTCACAGGAGCTAAAGCCCCCTCTGTCACCCTAAGAATTTCCCATATTGTATAGTCCTTTGGCGGTCGGGCCAGCTGGTAGCCACCATTTTTTCCCATACGGCTGGTGACAAGCCCTGCCCGGTTTAAAATAGCAATTACTGCCTCAAGATATTTTAAAGAAATCTCCTGCCTGTTAGCAATATCTCGAAGCGATACACATGTATCCTTGCCATTGGCAGCCAAATCAAGCATGACTCTTAATGCATACCGGCCCTTTGTAGAAACCATCATAGAATTTCACCTCCCATACTATACTACCACAGGAGTTTAGCCCTGTCACCGTATATTCAGCCTCACATATATTGATATAAAAATAATTTTAGAAATGAGAACTATTATGGCCCAGTTAAAATTATATTCTATTACCGGAACCATCCGCCAGATCCGCCCGTCCGAAAATAGCTGCTGCGAGCAACGGATTTCTCTGGTGAGTACCTCCGGTGCGGCAACAATTATTGTCAAGCCATCGACGCTCGTGGCTGGAAGCATACGCCTTGTGCCAGGCATGACTGTCACCGTCTTTTACGATGCCGATGCTCCAACTCCCCTCATTTTCCCGCCAAGATACGACGCCGTTATCATTGCCAGAAAAAATGCCCGCGAAGAAATTTACGCCGGCTATTTCGACAGCCAGCTTATCTCAGAAAATAACGATCTTCAATTAAATATAAACCGCACAACCAATATTGTAACAGCCAATGGACAGCGTTTTACATGCAGCCCGGGCAACCATCTCCTAATTGTCTTTTATCAAACAACAACCCGGAGCATACCACCCCAAACAACGCCTCGCAAAATCATTGTCGTATGCTAACATGATTCACGTTACGCCTCATTCTGTGTTGGCTGCGGCGTAAAACATAATACAAATGTACACTTGTTACTTGTTCAGGCAAGCCTCGAACACTCTGCTCTCCCCCGGCGTAAGAACGCGGTTCAGGGGGTTGTGGCCTTATTATGTTTTGGCACAAATTATATGACAGGTATTGCATTTCTCTCAAAAACTGATATAATAAGGTCACGTTGATGCTAAAAAATATCAACAATAATGTCACTTTCAAACAACGTATTTGGTTAAAAGCAGAGTAGGATTTTGCGCGTTTACCTTCAAGGTATGTAGTGCCTGCCGGACGGGGAGTTGTCGGTGGGACGAACAGTAGTTTACTGACGGTGCAGGGTCCGCATCCCGTTGCTACATAACCAGGCATAAGTTTGTATTTTTGCCTCTTTTTATGTAGCCCGCTGCATAAAAGGAGGTTTTTTAATGACCAATACAGTACGAAAAATTACCATTCTAGGTATGCTGCTTGCCGCCCAGGTTGTGGCAGGTCTTTTTGTTTCTATTTCACTTCCCATTGCAAAAATCGGCTTTATTTTTCTCCCCATTGCCATCACCGGTATTCTTTATGGGCCAATATGGTGCGGACTTTCGGCGGCTGTGGGAGACATTATTATTGCCATGCTTGGGCCTTATGGCTATTTTCCGCCGATGACGATTTCGGCCCTGTTATCCGGTATCATTTACGGTATTTTTCTGTACCGCAAAAAAGCAAATACAGCCAGGATATTAGTATGCGTTTTAACAGAAAGCATACTAATCAGTGTCATCTTACAGACATTTTGGCTGACACTGCTGACTGGCAAAGCCTACCTTGTCCTTCTTCCGGCCCGCCTGCTGCAAAACCTTATTGTTATTCCAGTCAGTGTCATTTGTATCCGTATTGTAGCCTACCGAATTGTAGGGCTTCTTCCCAAAACGCTCTTTGTACCGCCTGTTCAAGCCGCAATCCCCGGCCATATAAAAGCGGGCAAGGAACAATCAGGGGGCTTATAATGTTATCTGAATTTAGAAAAGGCTTTTGCCAGACCACCGACAAGGGTATTTTTTTTGACAACGCTTCCATGGGGCCAGTGACCCCTGAGGTAACTGAGGCTATAACCCACTGTATGAAGCTGCGCCAGTCCATGCCAATGAAATATTATCAATATGCCAGCCAGGTACTCCCGGAATGTCGTGCCCGTCTTGCTTCGCTGATCCACGCGTTGCCTGAAGAAATTGCATTTACAGAAAATGTCGCTTACGGTATTAATTGCGCCGCCGGCGCTCTGTCTTTCTCTCGTGGAGATAATGTGATTATCTGCGACCGGGAATTTTCTTCAAATGTTTATCCATGGCTCCGTCTGGCACATATGGACCAGGTTGAAGCCCGTATCATTCCCAACGATAACGGCGGCCTTACCGTGGATGCGCTGGAAAAATATGGGGATCAAAAAACCCGGGCCGTGTCTGTAAGCAGTGTGCAGTTTGCCGACGGCTATGCCGCAGATCTTTTAGCTATCGGCCAATGGTGCCAGGACCACAATGCCTATTTTATCGTCGACGGTGCCCAATCTTTGGGAGTCATGCCTATGGACGTTAAAAAGTACCATATCGACTTTCTGGCCGGATTAGCTTCTAAATGGCTCTTAGGCCCATTTGCCACAGGCTTCCTTTATGTAAGAAAAGAATTAATCCCAGAGCTTTTGCCGCCTTTTGTTGGGGCTGACAGCGTTACTGCCGACGTTGATTCTACAAATTACCGGCTCGATTTAAAGCCCGATGCCTCCAGGTTTGAAACAGGACTTCCCAATGCCCCTGGAATCGCGGGTCTTAACGCCTCATTAAAATTTATGGAAAAAGCAGGTTTCGAGAACATTTATAAAGAAGCATGGAGAGTCAGCGGACATTTGGCCGATGGGCTAAGCGATCTGAATGTTACGCTAGCCCCATGCACAGGCTCCGCCTCAACCCGTTCGCCGATTATTTCATTCCGCACCCATGATACAGAAAATACTTATCACTATCTGAGAGCCAACAACATTGCCTGTTCCCTGCGCTGCGGCTATATCCGTATGGGTATTCACGGCTACAATACGATAGACGAGGCGGATGAGGTTATCCGGATTATGCAGGCTCATTGCCCGCAAAACTAAAATGCATAAGGTACAGCTTTTTGAGACATCCTTATCACTGAGGTGATTTTATGGATATGTACAATGAGCTGATTCCCCTTGGTATGGCGCTGGCTGTTTTTGATGATGAAGTTACGAAAAGCAGGCTGGAAAATATGACCGAAGCCCAAAAGGAGGAGCTTATGAACCGTGCAAAAGATACAAAATCCGGTGATGAGCTTGCCGCGATTTTAAATGAAATATCCGCCCACGAAAATGGCTGAGGCGGGATAATATTGATTTTCAAGAAAAAGCTGGCAGAAACCTAAAATATTACAGGTTTCTGCCAGCTTTTGGCAATTATAAAGTATCGGAGTGACAAGATTCGAACTTGCGACCTCATGAACCCCATTCATGCGCACTACCAAACTGTGCTACACCCCGGTGACTAATATAATACCAAAAGCTTAAGTTGATGTCAAGAAATTTTTCGTTGCTGTTTGCGGCTGACTGTGAATAGTAACAACGTCACACCGCTGTCAATTTTTGCTAAAGGCCCACAAATTGGTAATCTGGTATTCAAGGGTGCTCCAATCCCACAGTTTTTCGCTGCGCTCCCGGCTATTTGGATCATTGACCTGGATCTGTCCGTCCTTAACGCCGACAAGAACAATAAAGTGGCCCGTTGTTGTGAAATCTCCGGGGCGCATACTGCAAATCACTGGCTGCCCCTGTAAAAGACAATCCATAACCATATTTTCGCTCAGAGGAAGCTCCCTCCCTGTCACTCCAAAAGCCGCTCCGCCTTCGCTCATTAAGGTCCAACTGCTTCCCTCCCCAGCCACATAAAACCCGTTTTGCTCTGCGTACCTCGCCACTTCATATGGAGTTACTGCCGCATTCCCTGTCAGTCCGGCCGCAACCATAGCAAGACATGTCGGCCCACAGCCGCTTAAAGCCATGAGTTCACCGCCATAGGAAGCGTACCCCCAACGCTCATCCCACTGAAGGAGCAGAGGGATTTGCCCCCGGGTCACTTCCCCAATGGTATTGGCCGGAGCCAAGTCCTTTTTGGAAGGATAATCCAATATAAAATCCACAGTTTCCTCATTTAACGCTAAAAGCTTAAACAGCTCATCTGGGTAAACTTCCCTGTTTTCAATAATCTGTTCCACCTTGGGATTTGTTTTAGCCATAGCTTCAAGCTCTGTCTTATATTCTTTCCAGTTTTCCCCGCCAGAATCAAGAGAGCCTGACGCGCCTTTAGAATCCTTAAATGTGCTGTTCCCGCTGCCGCCGTCTTTGTACGAAGCAGCCGCAGCTTCTGTTGAAAGTACTGAATCCGCCATCTGAGAAAAGAACCACCGGCTCACGGCCAGTACGGCAGCCACCGCCGTAAGGCAGCCTGCCACACATAATATTGTCTTAAATAATCCTTTGAAAAAATAGCTACGGCGTCTATTTCTGTGCCTGCAATTATATCTTTGGTTTACGGTCATAATTGTTTCCTCCAATCCTTAAATATTACACGGCGCAATAAGCTTTACCGCAGATACGAGCCGATTACTCCGCGCTGATCCACTACGCATAAAAGTCAGGATTGCTCCGTGCTGCCACTTGATAGCTTTCATAGTAAAGTGTAAGGCAATCCTATATGTTTTTCGCGGCTTTTATGTGTTTTTTATGTGTAGTTTCAGACATATCTAAGGATGGACACCATACACGGACACATATGCCCCTGTTCGTATTTTTTAACTCAAATGGGAACTCATGGAGTATTAGAATTGTCCGCACAATATAAAGCCCCAGCCCGCTGCCCCCGGTGGCCCGGCTTCTGGATTTTTCCCTCCGGTAAAAGGGGTCAAAAAGCCTTGGAATTTCCTCCTCAGGAATAGGCTCACTCTCGTTTTCCACAAAAAAGAAGGGAACTTCCCTATCTTTTCCACAGCCGATCCATATTTGCCCGGACTCTGGTGTATAAGCTATGCCATTGACAATCAGGTTACTGACAACCTTTTTAAAAAGAGCTATATCCGCAAAGGCCGTCACATTTTCTTCAAGCTGCAGGCAGACTTTAATATCTTTGTCTATGGCCATATCTTCATATTCGGACTGTATATTAAAAATCATATCTCCCAGTTCAAAATGACTGCGTTCCGGCATAAAATCCGCTGCCTTAAGACGGGTAACTCCAAGTATTTCCCCAACAAGCTTCTCCATTACCCCCACAACCTGGCAGGAGCGTTTTAAATATTTCTCCCGGTCCTTATAACCGCCAATATTATAAAGCATCCCCTCAAGCTGCCCTTTAAGTATCGTCACCGGAGTTTTTAGCTCATGGGAAACCGCAGAAAAGAAATCAAGCTGCTGTTTCTCTAGCTGACGCTCCCTGTCAATATCCTCCTGCAAGGCTTCATTGGCCGCCTGAAGTTCACAAAGCGCCTTATTCAGCCGTTCAGACAACACATTCAAATTCCCGGCCAAAATCCCAAGCTCATCGCTCCGGCCAGTTTTACATCGCTTTGAAAAATCCAAAGCGGACATCTTTTTTGAAAGCTCTGCGGTTTCTAGCACAGGGTGAGTAATATAACGCGCGTACAGCCACGACACCGCAATCGCTGCAACAACGACTGCGGCTAAAATCCATGGCAAAATTTTTTTAAGCGCGATCACAGGAAGATTCACCTGCTCCCGTGTTCCTACAGCCTTAAGCTGGCAGGATGCTCCGTCAATAAATTCCAGGCTGTAAGTCTGGAAAATAATTGTATTGCTGCTTCCATTCCCATTCCCGACAGCATAATATCCCGTATCTCCAAAAGAATCAATTTCGTTTCCAAGATAATCTGTTAAATAAAGGCTCAATCCGGTTTCCCGGCTAAAACGGTTCAAAAATACCTGCCCTTCTTCCAGAGTCATCTTTTCCAGATTGGGAATCGCCTGAACAATCTGATGGTGGGCGCTGTCTGCCAGCTCGCTTAAGTAGCTTTTGGGAATACAAAAAAGAATAAGGCTATAAACAAGCCCGCCCAGGGCCATTAAAATAAACATTGTCAATAAAAATACTTTAATTGCTAAATGGTTTTTAACGTATTTTATCAATGCGGTATCCCACCCCTCTGACCGTTTCTATATAATTTCCCACGCTCCCAAGTTTTCTGCGCAAATTTTTAATATGATTATCCACAGCCCGGTCATCGCCTTCAAATTCATATTTCCAAAGACGGTCAAGAAAACTCTCCCGTGAAATCACCCGGCCCTGATTTTCCAGCAAGTCTTTTAATATCTCATATTCTTTTTTCGTCAAATCTACTTGCCTGTCGCCGTCAAAAGCCCGGTAATTATTCATATCCAGAACAAGGCGGCCGCAGGACAGCCGCTTTGGTTCTGGCTGCTTTCCCCGGTCACAGCGCCTAAAAATCGCCTCAACCTTTCTTTGCAGCACCGGAAGGGAAATGGGCTTGGGGATATAATCATCAATTTGCAGGTCAAAGCCCTTAATTTGATCAGCCTCGCTGTCCAATGCACTGATAATAACGACCGGAACCTCCGACTGACGGCGGATCAGCTCAGCCAGTGCGTAACCGTCCATTTTAGGCAGCAAAATATCCAAAAGTACCATATCCCATGAATCCGCGCTAAAAAGCGCAGCGCCTTCCACGCCATCCGCGGCTTCTCCAATCACATAGCCCTGGTCCTCAAGAAAAAAGACAAGCATTTCCCGAATGTCCGGATCATCCTCAACAATCAGTATTTTTTTCATTTTTACCACTCCATTCGTTTTCACTGCCTGACGGCAGGTCTACGCTACATCTTCGGTCGTTGCCAGACGCGTGCCACCGGCACGCAGCAACACTGGCGCTTAGCAACACTGGAACGCAGCATCTCGCGCTCATACTTTGGGGTTATCAAATGTGCATACACAGGGTCAGGTAAACTTGCCCCTGCGCCTGCCCACTTGATAACTTTCATGTAATGTATTAAGGATAACATACTTTTTTGTTATTTATGTGTAGAAATCTATAATTACTCTATACTAGACTTTCATCCATGGCGGCGCAGCGTAATCAAGATTCATACGCAGTGGATCATATACGTTTACTATGCCACTATAGCAACAAACCCGCAATATTTCCGGAAAAATAAAAAACAGGCAGGCACCTAAAAATGAACTTATTTCCAAGGGTTAGCTTAAGCAACTAAATTTGGAAATAAATTCAAGGCGTCTGCCTGAAAATCTTTTTATTTATTCAATCAAATATAAGCGCCTGGATTTTGCATCCTGCGAATAATCCTCATTTCAAAAGAAATCAAAAGAACCGTTGTAATAAAAGCCAGTGCGTCCGCAATCGGCCCCGCAAACATCAGGCCGTCGATCCCCATAAACAGCGGCAAAATAAGAATCAGTGGAATGAGGAAAAATACCTGTCGGGTTAATGACAAAATCATGCCCTTTACCGGTTTTCCAATGGCTGAAAAGAAATTTGACGATATAAGCTGCACGCCGTTGGCAATCACCATAAACAGGAATATCCGCATAAATTTCACAGCAAACTCAAAATATGCCGCATCCCCGGTTCCAAAAACAGATATAATTTGTTTCGGAAAAAACTCAAATAAAATAAATCCAACAGCCGATACGGCCAGGTTGCAGATAATGGCCAGTTTATATGTTGCTTTCACCCGGTCATACTGCCGTGCGCCGTAATTAAAGCCCACAATTGGCTGGGAACCCTGGGAAATACCGATGATAATTGCCAGTAAAATAGCATTGGTTTTCATAACAATGCCACAGGCTGCCAGCGGTATCTCTTTTCCATAAACGGACATGGCCCCGTAGAAGGTCAAAGAATTGTTCATAACAATTTGCACAACCGTCAGTGCAAGCTGGTTTAAGCTATTGCTCATCCCCAAAGAGGCCGTTGTCAGACACAGTTTTCCTCTCAGTCGGAAATGCTCGCGCTTAAGTTCAATGGATTTGAACTTTTTTATGTACCGGATGGCAAAAAGGAAAGAAAAAAATTGTCCGATCACGGTCGCCCATGCTGCGCCGGCTACGCCCATATGAAATACAAAAATAAAAATGGGGTCCAGAATCGTATTTATGACGGCCCCAATGACCATACAGGTCATTGAATATTTCGGGCTGCCGTCAGCCCTGGCCAGGTTGCTCATGGCGTTTGTCACAATCAAAAGCGGCATTCCTACAGCCGTAATCCTTGTATAGCTTTGGGCGTAGGGCAAAACCTCCGCTGTAGAGCCAAAGCTATTCAGCATTGGCACAAGAAAAATTTCAATCAATACCGCATAAATAATACCGAACACAAACATCATGCAAATGGCATTGCCTGTTACCCTGGCTGCCTTCTCTTTATCTCCGGCTCCTAAAGACAACGAGAAATTTGAAGCGCTTCCAATGCCAATAAGCAGCGCAATCGCCAGGCAGATCGTCGTCAAAGGATAGGAAACGTTTGTCGCTGCATTTCCCAAATACCCGACGCCCTGACCGATAAAGATCTGGTCAACAATATTATAAAGGGAGCTTACAAGCATCGCGATAATACTTGGGATCGCAAAGCCCCTCAAAAGCTTTGGTATTTTTTCATACCCTAAAGGATTTTTTGTCATCGTTTGTTCCATATTTACCTCTTTTCTTTCCTACTTTGCTCATAGACGGCCGCCTCCTTTGGACAAAGCTGTACGGCCTGCTGCCCGATATATTCAAGCTGTTCTTTAAATTTATGAATTTCCCCGCTGCTCATGTTCCCCAGCAAAAGCGCTTCCCAGCCTTCAATGGAAGCCTCAATTTCCGGCCGGGCATCCAAAGCCTTCTGTGTCGGATAAAGCCGGCATGTCCGCTTGTCCTCCGGGTTCACCTCTTTGCGGATAAATCCTTCTTTTTCCAGATAGGCTAAGGAACGGGTAATATTGCTTGGGTTTACATAAAATTGTTCAAAAAAACAATCCTGCGTCATTCCCGGGCTTTGGCAAATCCTTATGACATACATGTACTGGCTGCTGTTTAACCTCAGTGCAGCCAGCGCCTTATCTAAATGCATTTTTGTGTATCTGTCCGCGATAGACAGCCACTTAATCACTTCCATAGCAGCCTCCTTATTCTATAACAATTTATTCCCGCTCGGGGTTTTCATAGTAAACCTTCATGCCGCGCTGCGCGCGGCTCCACTACGCATGAAAGCCAGATGGTTCCGTGCCTGCGGCACTCCGCCATCTGCCGACGGTATGTCTACGTTCCACT
>JAGZDD010000088.1 GCA_018369015.1 Clostridiales bacterium
GGCATGTGTGGGGCAGGAGACCATGCCTGATGAGGAGAGAGGGCAGATAGGACAGATAAAGCCCACGGGATGGCACACCGTGAAGTATGCGGGTGTGGACGGCAATTATCTGTATAATCGCTGTCACCTCATCGGATACCAGCTCACAGCGGAGAATGCCAACCCGGAGAATCTCATTACCGGAACCAGATATATGAATACAGAGGGGATGCTGCCCTTTGAAAATATGGTGGCAGACTATGTAAAAGAGACGGGCAATCATGTAATGTACCGCGTTACCCCAATATTTGAAGGGGATAATCTGGTCGCCTCCGGTGTGCAGATGGAGGCAGAGTCTGTGGAGGATGAAGGAGAGGGAATCTGCTACAATGTGTATGTGTACAATGTGCAGCCGGATATCGAGATTGACTATGCCACCGGGGAGAGCCAGGAAGCGGAGGACGATATCAATACTTTGAGTGATTCGGCAGAAGAGGCGGACACGGCAGAAGGGGGCAGTGAAAATCAAGAGGAACAGACTTATATCCTCAATAAGAACAGCAAAAAATTCCCGCACATAATAATTTATAAGCAGCAGCCGGTTGCTTTTCACCGGACAGCCATAAACCTTAAAAACGCCGGCCTTCTTTGCCAGCGCCAATGCCCGGTACATATGATAACCACATGTAACGATCAAAATACTTTGTTCTCTGCCGCATATTTGAAGGCTGTTCCTGATATTTTCATACGTATCCCCTGAATCCTCCTCTAAAAAAATACGGCCTTTTTCGATTCCCATCTCCACTAAAAGCATTTCCATGCAGCAAGCCTCAGATATATCTTCGCCCGGCCCCCTGCCGCCGGAAACAATCACCCTGGCCCCAGGATTCCTGTGCAGATAAGCAGCTCCGGCGCTCACTCTGCGGTAAAGTGATTTCGACGGGATACGCCCCCAAACCTGGGCGCCAAGAATAATGACTGTCTGCGCCCCATCGTAAGCTTTTCCTGAGGCTGCAAAAAAAATTTTTGCTTCCACATATATAAATAGCAAAAGGACACACACACCTGCCGCAGCTATAATCCCTTTAATGACTATAAAAAATATGCCTCCATTTTGCGCTGCGCTGCCTGCGCGGCAAAGCGCCAGAAGCCCCAAAAAGCACCCGGCTACCACCCAAAACGTGTAAAAGGTTTCCTTTGGCCCTGAATAAATAATAATAATAAAATAATATAAAATACATAAAATACCGGCAGCCGCGAGAAATACCATAAATACATGCCTCCATCCATGATTGCTCACTGTCTGATAAACAATAACAATCATAACATAAAATCTTTTACAATGGATATATTAAAAAAAGATTCCTCTTTATTTTTTCTTAAAAATGAATTATAATAGGTACATTAGAGCGGAAATTTTTTAACAGCTTGGACCATCTGAACTGTTACACTAAATTTACCGTGTAAAGTAAAATAATATGAACGGAAGGTGTATTGTATGAAAAAATTTATTAAAGTATTTGTAAAGACTGTCGCTGTTGCCGCTTCTGTTGCAGGTATTGCCTACGTTATCAAACAGATTCTTGATAAAAAAGCGGAAAACGAAGATTTTGACGATGATTTCGATGACGACTTTGACGATGATCTTGAAGATTTAGAGAAAGATGACGATGATTCACAAAGAGAATATATTAATATTCCCTCCGGTGAGCAGGTAAAAGAAGCCTGCCACGATGTCAAGGATGCCGTCAAAGACACTGCAAAGGATATGACCGATACCGCAGCCGGTGCAGCAAAAAATATTGCCGAAGAAGTTAAGGATGCTGCAAAAGACGTTGCAAAGGATGCAAAGGATGTTAAAGATGCCGTAGCCGACGCGGCCAAAGATCTGGCTTCACAGTCAAATACAGATATGTAAGCAGATTCATTTGGTTCGTTGCCCGCGGAAGTCATTTTTGTATCTACATTCATGTTTCAAACAGTACAAGACCTGTTTCCATCCGGCGACGGATGCGGCAGGTCTTTAAATTATTAAATCATGTGTATGAAAAGGAGTAAGATTATGAGCGAAGAAAAAGAAACAATGGCAAACTATGAACAGGAGCTTGCACAGTCTCTTGTCAAGGTTAAGGAAGGCGACATGGTCTCAGGAACTGTAGCCGGCATCACAGATACTGAGGTGACTGTCGATCTTGGAATTTACAGTGAAGGAATCATCAAACTGGCTGAACTGAGCAATGACCCGAAATTTTCTATAAAAAAGGATATTTGCACAGGCGATACGATAAAAGCCATCGTCCTCGCTGAGGATGACGGGGAAGGCCATATTCTTCTGTCCAAAAAACAAGCCGATGATATTCTTGCATGGGATAGCCTTCAGGAAATGATGGATAATGGTACCGTACTCTCCCTTAAAATCGGCGGTGTTGTTAAGGGCGGCGTTGTCACCTATGTCCAGGGTGTCCGGGGCTTTATCCCTGCTTCCCAGCTTGCATTAGGATATGTGGAGGATTTAAACACATTCCTCAATCAAACGGTAGACGCTAAAATTATCACGGTAGACACAGACAAAAAACGTCTTGTTCTTTCTGTTAAGGAAGTTGAAAAAGAAAAAGCAAAACAGGAACATCAGGCAAAAATGGCCCGCATCCAGATCGGCGATATCATGGAAGGGAAAGTTGAAACTATTACCGGCTACGGTGCATTTATCGATCTTGGCGACGGCATTTCCGGGCTTGTACATATTTCCCAGATCAGCCAGAAGCGTATTCAGTCTGTCCATGAGGTATTAAAAGAAGGCGATACCGTCAAGGTTAAGGTCATTGCACTTAAAGACGGAAAGTTAAGCCTGAGCATGAAAGCCCTTGCAGAAAATACCGAGCCGGCCCAGTCTGCAAAAGAAGAAACCTTTAACTATAAAGAAGACGGCAAAGCAACGACAGGCCTTGGCTCCCTTTTGGCCGGATTAAAATTAGATTTGAAATAATATAAACCATTTCATCTGACAAATTGTTATAATAAAGAATCCTGCTCTGCAGGATTCTCCGCCTGCGGCGGGTCGCGCAAACGACATCTTCCATTCCGCCGCAGTGCGATCCAAAGCGAAGCTTTTTTATTTCATAGGAAAGCAATTTCCTATCAAATAAAAAAACCCATCGCCTATGGCGAACCGTTCCCCAAAAGTAATTTTTAGGCAGTCTTTTGGGGACGGTTCACAGGCTTTAGTCGATGACCTTTATGGATGTAATCACCGGCTGGTTTTTAGGAGCAACGGTTCCGTTATTATCCTCAACCTTCGTATCTTCGCATATCGCGTCAACAATATCCATCCCATCTGTCACTGTTCCAAAGGCTGCGTACTGTCCATCAAGGTAAGTACTGTCCTGATGCACAATAAAAAACTGGGAGCTGGCGCTATCATAATCCTGGGAACGTGCCATAGAAATCACGCCCCGGGTATGGGAGATGGAATTTTCTACGCCATTTTCCGAAAACTCGCCCTTTATCGTTGTATCTGAGCCACCCATCCCGGTTCCCGTAGGGTCGCCGCCCTGGATCATAAAGCCGTCAATAATCCGGTGGAAAGTCAGCCCGTCATAAAACCCATCCCTTGCCAGATTTATAAAATTCGTCACAGTCACCGGAGCAACATCCCCGTCAAGCTCCACCAAAATTGTACCGTAGTCTTTCACATCAATTTCTACATGGTGCTTTCCAGGAAGAAGCTCGCCGCTGTCATTATCTGACGTCTGTGTGCTATTCCCGCTGCTTCCCTCCGTCTGCGCTGCGCCGGAATCTTTTGTACTCTGTCCGTCCGTTTTGCTCCCACAGGCAGTCACTCCGGCCATAAGAAGCAGGCCGGCGGCAAATAAAGCAATTTTTCCTCTCCATTGACGTTTTAATTTCATTATCATTCATTTCATCCTTTCTAAACTTGCATACCGCGCTGCGCGCGGCACCACCACACATGAAAGCCATATATCTGCGTGCCTTCCGCAGCCCGTAAACAGTAATGCTAAACCTCATTTATATTTTGTAAAAACCCGAACGGTTTTTCTTCTCCGCCAGCGTGGCAAACAAAAGCTCTTTGCGGTGGTTTGCCACAAGATTCTCGGGAAATGCCGTTTCCTTCAAAAGCTCCTTCACAAAAGGAAAGCGCCCCACTTCTTCTGCAAAATGGGCGTCGCTGGAAATAATGACCGGAACGCCGTAGGCCTTGCAGAGCTTCAAAAGCTCCAAGTCATTGCTCCGGGTGTTTGGCCGAAAGCCCTGGGGATTTAATGAAGCATTATTAATCTCAAGAAGTGTATGGTACTTTTTGGCCTCCCGGACGACGGCCTCATAATCCAGAGGATACCTTCCGTCGTCGGGATGCCCGATAATATCAATATAGGGATTGCGTATCGCATTTAAGACCGCTTGGGTATTTTCTTTCATCCCCTTCGGTGCAATACATGGAATATGGAGGCTGGCTACAGTAATATCCAGCTTTGCAAGAATGTCCTCGGGCAGATCCACAGCCCCATCGGCATTTAAAATATTAAGCTCTGCGCCAAACATAAGCTGTACGCTCTCCATTTTCCTGGGAATCACCTTAAAATTCTGAAAATAATACGTCTGGCATGTTCCCGGCATGGCCGGCGCATGCTCTGTAATCCCGAGAATATCAAGCCCGGTCACACTGGCAGCGTGGACCATCTCCATAATTGTACTGTACGCATGGCCGCTGGCCAATGTATGGGTGTGTAAATCTAATAAATACTTCATTACTGTTTTCCTCTTTTCTTTCTGCTGTCAAAATAGACAAAACGGTCAATGGCATCTAAAATATCCGCAAATTCCTCCCGGCCCGCCAGTTCAATATACTTTCCAAGAAGCTCTTCCTCCTGCTCCCGGAAACGGCCGTAAAATATATCAAACAGATTATGGCCGCGCATATAAATTTTGAAGCTTTCAAAGCTGTCTTTTAAGTCCTGGACGCAGCCTATCGGGCGGCCCAGCACCTCCACAAGATGTTGTCCGCATTTAAGGCGGTACAGATATTCCTTCCATTTTTCAAAAAGGATCTCCCAAAAGCGTTCCTCGCTTTCAACAATCCCAAGGCTTGCCATGATCCGGGGATTCAGGAAATAATTTTCAAAGGAATAGTATTTTAAAATAAGCACATTTTTAGACGTCACTTTAGGCAGCCGGTCCACATCCTCAAGGCTTCTTTCCTCATAATATTTACAGAGCTGCCGCGCCAGAGCTTCACGGTCCTTTCCGTCGCCGTCTCGGATCATTAAAAACTGGTCCTTAAAATACAGCTTATTGATATATTTCAGGTTCGCATAGGTTTTTATATTTGTACAGCTATTTGTCGTAATAATCGCCACCCGGGAAAAGCTCCCGTCCGGATTGTAAATTTCAGAATAATACTTCCGCAAAAGCAGGGGAAGCCGGCTCTTATCCTGCTTTCCCTCCACAATAAAGACAAAGCTGACATTCATAAGGTCATTGGCCGTGTAGCCAAGGTCATCCAATATGGCGTCAATATCCTTTGGGCGGACAGCAATGGAATAATATTCCCTATCTAACACAATCTGGCGGATCTGCGGGGATGTAAAGTTAAAAATCATATTCGGCGAATGGGTGGAAAAAATAACCTGATTCTTTTTGGACAGCCGGTAAAGTACCTCGGCCGCAGCCTTTTGAAGCTGGGGATGTAAAAAAATCTCCGGGTCTTCCATAAGAATAATGCAGGAATTTCGGCTTTTTTCATCAATATAAGCCTCCAGAAGCGATAAAATATAAATGCTTCTCATACCCTTCCCAAGCTTTGCCACACCAAGGCGGCTCCCTCTCGCCACATTGACTGCAAAACCCTGAATATTAAATAATTTATCGGAATCTACTCCGGCCTCATATTCAATAGTTTCTGCATAGCCGCCGTTTTTTCTGAAATAATGATTCACTTTTTTCTCAAAAGCCTTTAAATTAGAGGAATAAAGCTTGTACTCTGTCAGGCGCATAGCCTCCATGACATTGAGCTGCCCGGCATTTTTTTGCTCAATCAGCCCGATACACAAAAAACACCTCCGGCACTCATGGCGGCTGTCAAACATACACTGATGATCCTTAAGCCGCTGGAGCATTTCATCATCCTGAAACATTAATATATCATCCTCGATCGAGGAAAGATGGCGAAGGCTGTCAATAAAATAAATTTTAGGGAGCACTTCCCGGATCGACGGATTATGCTTTTTAAAGCCGTCATCGTAGCGGAGCTGGCCCCGGTAACTGGCAACAAGGGAAAACCTAAGGCGATCGCTTTCAAGAGATGGAAGGTGGGCCAAAAATACCCGCTTCCACGCCTCAAAGCTTTTATATTTACACAAAATACCGTGGCTGTGAAGCTCCTCATAGTCCTCGGCTTCAAACACAATTTCCGTATGGAGGACAATATTTTGCTCAGGACAGGTAAAGTCGTCCTCCGTCAGCGTATATTGGCCGCACAAAAGGCGCACTGCATCTAAAACCACAGTCTTTCCCGTGTTGTTTTTGCCTACAAGAATCAAAGCATTGTCAATGTCTTCAATATCCATATGGCGGATGGATTTAAAGTTATTAATTGTGAGACGGCCAATCTTCATAAGCATACCTCCAAAGCTATGTCATATTTTACCCTCAATTAAGCTTCCAGTCAAGCCATCCCCCGGCGCAACCTGACGTTGACAAAGTGCATTTCAAAAAATATAGACAATAACAAAGGCGGATGATACTATTTGGTTATCAGATTTTAGGAGGTAACATCACATGAATTTTGGTGAAAAGCTTTTTAAATTAAGAAAAGAAAAAGGACTATCCCAGGAAGCTTTGGCCCAGCACCTTGGCACAACCCGACAGGCGGTCAGCAAGTGGGAAAATAACCAGGGGTTCCCAGAAACAGAAAAGTTGCTGCAATTATCGAATATTTTTGAAGTGTCCACAGACTTTTTATTAAAGGATGAAAAAGCCGCACAAAGCGCGGCGGATGAACGGGGCTATTACGTCAGCCGGGAAATGGCCGAGGGCTACATTGCGAATACAAAAAGAGTCTGCCGCTATATAAGTATTGGTTTTATGTTCTGTATATTCACAGGAATACCCTATACACTATTTGCGGCAGACCCTTCATGGCGCTGCACAGGCATGGCGGCCTGTGTTGTCGCCGGAATTATCTTTTTTGTCCTCGGCAGCTTTGCAGAGGAGGACAAATATAAGGTTTTAAAGCAGGAGCCTTTACTCTTTGACTACAATTATATGAAAGAGCTGTCGGATACATATGCAGCCAAGCGGAAAAAATACATTGCTGTCACTGTTCCCTGTACGATTTTATTTATACTCGGCCTTTTGTCTTTTATTCTGACTGGAAGAGGCTATATTCCATGGTCGTCCTTAAGCGCCCTGATTTTTCTTGGCTTTGGGGTCGGCATTTTAGGCTTCGCCTATTTTTCGGGAATGATGGAAGCCTATGAATTGCTTGTAAAAAATGAACAATTTTCATCCCGCTTATGGTTCAAGCTAAAGAAAATAATCCGTCACAAAATTGACCAGCTCTAAACTGACCGGCGCTAACTTCTTACCGCCTCCCCAATCCCCTCGCAGTAGGTAGGATGGGGATGGATGACCTGAGCAATATCTTCCAGGGTAAGCCCCTTCGTCACGGCAAGCCCCAGCTCTCCAATCATATCTGTGGCCCGGGCGCACATAAGCTGTGCTCCGGCGACCTGATGTGTTTCCCGGTCCGCCACGATTTTTATAAATCCTCTTTCCTGGCCGGTGACAAAGGATTTACCGTTTGCCGACATAGGAAATTTTTTTACAATAACCTCCTGCCCTGATTTTTTCGCATCGTCAGCCGTTATTCCCACACAGGCAATCTCCGGCTGTGTATAAACGCAGGAAGGGACCGCAGACATAACGTAAGACGGCTTTTTGCCAAGCATATGGTCAACAGCGCATATTCCCTGAGCGGTGGCCGCATGGGCAAGAAGTATTCCCCCTGTCACATCGCCAATGGCATAAATCGACGGATAGGACGTCTGATAGTTTTCATTCACCCAAATTCCCGCCCCCTGCATCCGGGGCGCGTCCAAAGCGCCAAAAACATTATTGCCCTCAGGCCTTCGTCCCACAGCCACAAGAATATGGTCAGCAGCCGCAGCTCCCGGCACTTCCTTTTGTGTATAATGGCAAATCAGCTCACCTTTTCCGGCTTCAATTTTCCCGACCTTTGTTCCTGTATAAAATTCAACGCCCCGTTTTTTGTAAATCATTTTCACATTTTGGGAAATTTCCCGGTCCATATTGGCAAGTACCCGGTCCATCGCTTCAATGACTGTCACTTTGTAATCAAGGGCATTAAAGGCCGCCGCAAATTCTATGCCAATGACGCCGCCCCCAATAATCACAAGCCGCCGCCCGTTTTCAGGCCATTGCTCCACGACTTTTGTATCTAAAAGGCCGTCGCTTGTCAAAACCCCGGGAAGGGAAATCCCGGGAATCCCGGGTACTACAGGAGCGCTCCCCGTGGCAATCAGTATGTTTTTCCCGCTAAGCGCCTGTCCGTTGACTGTCACCAGATGAACGCCGTCAATAAGGCCGGTGCCGTTAAAAATTTCCACCTTATTTTTCTTAAGCTGGCTTAAAATGCCATCTCTTAGCTGCCCGACCACCGTATCCTTCCGGGCGTATATTTTATGAAGGTCATAGGCAGGCTGCTTCAAGCAAAGCCCCATCTCCCCGGCGTCTTTCATAGCTTCGTAGGTATGGGCGCAGTGAAGCAGCGTTTTTGTAGGAATACACCCCCGGTTCAGACATGTTCCGCCAACATAACCGTTTTCAATGAGGGCCACCCTTTGCCCTTCCTTTGCCCCGTAAAGAGCAGCCATATAGCCTCCCGGCCCGGCCCCGATCACAATAAGATCAAATTCATTTTCCATAAAATAGCCCCCAAATATCTTCCCAAATTTCCCGGCTCCCGCCGCTTTCTTTTGCAGCCGCCAAGATCACAGCTTCAAGTGCTTCCCGATGAAAAGGACAACTGTGAAGCATTTTGCTAAGGCAAAGAATTGCTTCCTGATCAAGGGCATCCGAGTAGATTGCAGCGTCTTCAATTTTATCACCGGTAATCCGAAGCTGGATTGTAACTTCCCCCCAGGAAAATTTTCCAGAAAATTCCTGGGTAAACTGAATATGCTTGCCATAAATCCATTCCTGATCCTCAAACCGCTCCCTATCCCGGCAAATTTCCAAGGCCGCCGAGCAAGGCAAAATAAGCGGTTCCGGCGCTCCCGGCGGCGCGTCAGGGAAAGCGCTTAAATATACCTCTCCAAAAGCACTCACCACAGCGCGGCCCACCTGCGCCACACTCAAGTTTTTAGGCGCCCCGGCGCAGTCCTTCAAATTAGTCACCCGGGATCGCACGCTTAACACGCCGTTTGACTTAAGCTTCTCATTCGACACATTAAGATAACGCCCCAGCATTTCCATGTCCGCATTTATAAGAATTGTTCCATGGTGGCAGCAAAATCCGCCTTTTTTATAGAAAGCATTTCCCGATACCTTCCTACCGTCTACCGTAATATCATTGCGGCCGGACAGGCCGGCCGCAATGCCAAGCCTGCGAAGCGCTAAAAGAAGCACTTCCATCTGACGGCCCACATCATAATCCTCAAGCCTTGCGCAAAATGTAAAATTTAAGTTCCCAAGGTCATGGAATACAGCACCGCCGCCGGAAAGCCGGCGGGCTAAATGCCCGCCATCCTCAAGCAGCCCTTCGACCCGACATTCTTTAAAACTGTTCTGGTTTCTGCCAATAACAACTGTCCGCTCATTTTGCCACAAATATAAAATACATGTATCTTTTGGCGCATGGAACATCAGATATTTTTCGACTGCCAGATTTTCATAAGGATTGGTTTCCTGGCTTATATAATATTTAAGCTTTGAAATCATACTTTAATACCGGCTTTCTTGCGGCCTTTACCTCGTCCGGCCGGCTGATCTGGGCATGCTTAGGCATATGGTGCATTTCCTTTGGATCATCCTTGGCCAGGGCATACACCTTTTTAAAAATCTCAATAACCTCATCAAGCGTTTCCCGGCTTTCTGTTTCTGTCGGTTCAATCATCAGCGCTTCAGCAACAATGAGCGGGAAATACATCGTTGGCGGATGAATACCATAATCGAGCAGCGCTTTGGCAATATCCATGGCATTAACGCCATTTTCATGCTTCATCCCCTCAAGGCTCACGACAAATTCATGCATACACGGCCCCTCAAACGGACAGGGAAACATTTCTTTTAAATGCTCCATCAAATAATTGGCATTAAGGACTGCATTTTGCGCCGCGTCCTTAAGCCCTTCCTGGCCCAATGTTAATATATAGGAAAGTGCCTTAACTGACACAAGAAAGTTCCCATGAAAAGAACGCACATCTCCGATAGATTTTTCTGCCCGGGCAAGACAAAAGCCTTGGCCTTCCTCCGAACCGGAAGGCTTTTCCTGCCCTTTATTTTGCTTAACACAAAGCCCGGGCAAAAACCCGGCCAGAAATTCCTTGCAGCCCACCGGACCGCTTCCCGGGCCGCCTCCGCCATGGGGTGTGGAAAAGGTTTTATGGAGATTTAAGTGGATGACATCAAAACCCATATCTCCAGGCCTTACAATCCCCATAATAGCATTGAGATTCGCCCCGTCATAATAGCATAGCCCTCCCGCCTCGTGGACAATCTGGGTGATCGCCTCAATATTTTTATCAAAAAGCCCAACGGTATTGGGATTCGTCAGCATAAGCCCGGCAGTATCTTCCCCTGCTGCCAGCCGAAGCGCCTCTAAATCTACACAGCCGTCCGGCGTGGATGGAATATTTACAACCTCATAGCCTGCCATTGCCGCGCTGGCAGGATTCGTGCCGTGAGCGGAATCGGGAATGAGCATTTTTGTTCTCCGGCAGTCATTTTTAGAGGCATGATAGGCTTTTATGAGCAAAAGCCCTGTAAATTCCCCGTGCGCTCCCGCGGCAGGCTGCATTGTCATTGCGTCCATCCCTGTCAGGGCGCACAAATATTTTTCAAGAAGCCCGATAGCCTCAAGACAGCCCTGGACACTCTCCTCCGGCGCCAGCGGATGGACGCCGCTAAAGCCAGGCAGCGCTGCCGCCGCTTCATTTATTTTTGGATTATGCTTCATCGTGCAGGAGCCTAAAGGATAAAAACCGTCATTAACCCCATGGGCCCGTTTCGCAAGGGCTGTATAATGGCGGCCCATTTCATTTTCAGAAATCTCAGGGAGCCGGGGCGCTCTCTCCCTCATAGGAACATCCGGCACAAGCTCAGGCACATCGCAGGGCCAAAGAATCGATTGTTTCCGCCCAGGGCAGCTTTTTTCAAATATTAATTTCATTTCCCCAGCACCTCCCCCACAATTTCAATGACCTGGTCCATGGACGCCTTTGTGTTCATTTCCGTGGCGCACCACAAAATGTCATGCTCTGACAAGGCAAGGCCGCCTAAAATGCCCTTAGCGTCAAGCGCCGCCAAAATTTCAGCGCTTAAGCCATCGCTGACGGTCACAAACTCATTAAAAAACGGCTGCTCATATTTAAGGCGAAGCCCTGCTTTTATAAGCCCGTCGCATAAATAATGGGCTTTAGAGCAGCACTGCTTTGCCGCTTCCCAAAGGCCGCCCGGCCCCATGGCGGACATGTAGATAGACGCTCTTAAGGCGCACCAGGCCTCATTAGAGCATATATTGCTCCCGGCTTTTTCTCTGCGGATATGCTGCTCCCGCGCCTGAAGCGTCAGCACGAAGGCCCGATTCCCCTGTGCATCCACCGTTTCCCCGACAATGCGCCCAGGAAGCTTGCGCGTCATTTTATCCGTTGCCGCCATAAATCCCAGATATGGGCCGCCAAAGCCAAGAGGAATACCAAGGGGCTGTCCTTCACCGACAGCAATATCCGCCCCATATTCTCCCGGCGTTTTCAAAATTCCCAGAGCCGTAGGATAACAGGATAAAACCACCTTTGCCCCCGCTTCATGGGCCGCGGCTATCATCGGCGCTATATCTTCAATAATCCCATAATAATTCGGCTGGGAAAGGCAAAGGCACGCACTGCTGTCATCAGCCATGGCTTTAAAGGCATGAAGATCCGTCGCTCCATCTTTTTGAGGTACAACAACAACCCTGGCATTTCTTCCAAAGGCGTATGTCTTGATGACAGAAATCACCTGAGGGTTCATTGTTGCCGACACATAGATCGTCTGGCGTTTTCGCTCACAGCACATCATGCAGCCCTCGGCCGCCGCGCTGGCCCCGTCATAGACCGAGGCGTTGGCCGCATCCATGCCTGTCAGTTCACAGATCATTGTCTGAAATTCAAAAATGGATTGTAAAATCCCCTGGCTTATTTCCGCCTGGTAAGGCGTGTAGGCCGTCAAAAATTCTTCCTTTCCCGCAATACTGTCTACTGCTGCGGGAATATAATGGCTATATGCCCCCGCGCCCCGGAAAATATGGCGGTAAATTTTATTTTTCCCAGCCAGCTTGGCCATTTTTTTAGCGACCTCCATCTCTGAGCGCCCGGCCGGCAAAAGCTGCCCGCCTTTTAGCTTAACATTTTCCGGTACACAAGAAAAAAGCGCTTCAAAGCTGTCATAGCCAATACTTTTTAGCATTTCCTCCTGCTGCTGCCTTGTATTTGGAATATAACTGCCCATAAAAATCCCCCCATTAAGCTAGCTTAAAAGTCCTTCCACAAACGCTTTATAGGCATTGGCATCCATTAATTCTTCGCCAATAGCTGCCTCCTTAATTTTAATAAACCATGCGGCATAAGGCTCCTCGTTAATACTTTCAGGAGCATCTAAAAGAGCTTCATTAATTTCAATAACAACGCCGTCCGCCGGAGATAAGACATCCGAAACAGCCTTTACTGACTCCACATCGCCAAAGGCTTCCCCGGCGCCAACAGTATCATCTACCTCCGGGAGATTTACAAACACAATATCTCCCAGCTCCTTTTGCGCGTAGTCTGTAAGCCCGATAACAACACTGCCATCCTCAAAAAGTTCTACCCATTCATGGGATTTTGTATATTTTAAGTTTTCTGGAAAATTCATTTCTACTCCTCCTTGTATCTACTATTGCTCTCTTTTATAAAATGGCAGAGGAACGATTTTTGCCTCTACCCGCCTTCCTCTGACTTCTACTTCAACAGACTGCCCGCTGGCTGCGGCACCTTTTTCAATACAGGCCATGGCGATTGCGTGATTCACATAAGGACAATGGGTTCCGCTCGTCGTATATCCAATCTGCCTGTTTTCTAAATAGACCGGCATTTGTTCACGGATAATCCCACGGCCCAAAGCCCAAAGGCCGACCCGGCGCACCCCTGGCACTCCTTTTGCTTCCAGCGCGGCTTTTCCGATAAAATCGTCTTTAGACATTTTTACAAAAAAACCAAGCCCTGCCTCTCTCGGCGATATAGTATCATCCATCTCATGGCCGTATAAAGGCATGGCTGCCTCAAGACGGAGGGTATCTCTCGCCCCAAGACCGCAGGGAATCAGCCCTTCGCCTGCTCCGGCCTCCATAAGAAGCTCCCAGACCTCCGGGGCATCTTTGGCATCCATATAAATTTCAAAACCGTCTTCCCCGGTATAGCCAGTCCTGGAAATCATACACCTTACTCCCCCAAGCTGGCAGCCATGGCGGAAGGTATAATATTTTTCCGGAATATTTTCCGCACTTACAAGCCTGCTAAGAATTTTGCAGGCATTGGGGCCCTGCAGTGCCAGTTGGCCCGCCTTTTCCGACACATCGCTGAAAGTAACATCACCAAACTGGTGCCGGCAAATCCACTCATAATCCTTATCCTTATTGGCTGCGTTGACAACAAGTAAATACACCTGTGGGCCAATCTTATATACAATAAGGTCGTCGACAACACCGCCTTCTTCGTTGCACATCGGACTGTATCTGGCCTGGCCGTCCTCCATCCCGGTATAATCGTTGGTCAGGAGCATGTTGAGATTACAAAGCGCGTCCTTCCCCTGGCACAGAATTTCCCCCATATGGGAAACATCAAACAAACCGCACTGCCTGCGCACAGCCATATGTTCGGCAATAACGCCGGTTCCATACTGCACTGGCAGGATATATCCCGCAAAGGGAACCATCTTCCCATGATATTTCACATGAATATCATAGAGCGGCGTCTTTTTCTCCATCAAAAACCTCCCCCTTTCTAAGAACTGCCAGCGTCTATAAATACTTCCCGGCAGTCTTTCTGGCACATGAATGGAAAGCAGGTATTCCAAGGCAGCCTCTGTCCGTTGCCGATCAGATGCCCGCCCGTGCAAACACGGCGGGTGCCTGACCGGCGTATCGCACAAAAAGAGCCACAGCAGTGCGCAAAAAATACACTGCCATGGCTCTGTCTTTTTACCTGAAAGATTCTTTTGGCACTTTGACTAAAAACCACATTGACTTTAGCCAAGCTTCAAAATTGCTTCTTGGGTGATCTTGCTCTTTCCAGAGGTTCGTCCAGATTCAGTCCTTTTGCCTGAGAGTTTTTAGGCTGCTTCTCCTTCGGCGCTTTTTATAAAGTCTCTCCTGAATCCTTCAACCAATCCATATGCTCTTGTTAAGTTTTTATAAATACAAATTTATCTTAACATGTATTATGGTGAATTTCAACAAGAAAGTTACAAATTTATAAGGAATGTCGTAACTATTCAGCCATGCGGCCAAGAATGACAAAAACTTGGCGCAAGACGTCCGGTGGACGTCTGCCCTGCGCCGACCGAAGCACAGCGTAGACCGCAAGCTTGCTTGCAGAGAGGTTTTGT
>JAGZDD010000089.1 GCA_018369015.1 Clostridiales bacterium
AAGCGCCACCGGCGCTTAGCAGCACCGGCACGCAGCAACACTGGCGCTTAGCACCCCGCAATCCTGCCCCAAAGTATTCGCACTTTCCGTTGCCTGACGTCAACTCGAGCTCATACTTTGGGGTTATCAAATGTGCATACACAGGGTCAAGTAAACTTGCCCCTGTGTATGCCCACTTGATAACTTTCATAGTAAATGGAGGAGGAAAAGTAATGAAAGCTGTAATTTATTATGGGCCAAAAGATATACGCATTGAGGACCGGCCCATTCCTGTACCGGGAGAAAATGACGTTGTGATTAAGGTTGTGCGGGCGGGGATCTGCGGCTCCGATCTGACGGCTTATTTGTATGACGGCAGCCGCGTCGGTATTTTTAAAAACGGCGAGATGGGCGTTGACGGGCAATTCGGCCACGAGATGGCAGGAGTTGTGTACGCCATAGGTGAAAAAATTACAGATATCCAGGTGGGCGACCGGGTGTTTGTCAATCCCACGACATGCAAAAGAAACGGTATGTTGGGGTGCGATATGGCCGGGGCATTTTCGGAATATGTCCTTATCGAAGACGCTGTTTACGGAAATAACCTGTTAAAGCTTGAAGACGGCGTATCTTTTGACGAAGCGGTCATTGTGGAGCCGCTGGCTGTGGGAACTCACGGGAAAAATTGCATTGGCGTGAAGGCCCACGAGCATGTCGTTGTGTTTGGCGCTGGAACCATTGGCCTTTGTACATTAAACGCCCTCATTGCTTCGGGCTGTCATAAGCCTGTGGTTGTGGATATAAATAGCAGCCGTCTGGAATATGTACGGCAAATGGGCGGCGTACCTTTCAATCCTGAAACGGACGGCTCTCTTAAAGACTTTTTACTTGATCATTTTGGCTCTGTCATCAATCCTTTTATGGCCCGGTGTGCTGATGTGGATGCTTATATTGACTGTGCGGGCGCTCCGGGGATTATTGAACAAATTACAGGCTTTGCCAAAAATGACGCAAGGATTGCTATTGTGGCTGTGTATAAAAAGCCGATTACCTTTGACGTTGCGCCATTCGCGGCCCCAAGGCTGCTGATGAAGGGGTCTACCGGCTATGATATTCCTGACATTGTAGAGGCGTTAAATCATGTGAGCGGACACCGCACAAAGGTTTTAGATATTGTTACCCATCACTTTCCCCACAGCCGGGCTGTGGAGGCCTTTGCCGCGGCGGCAGATCCGGGAACAGGGGCAATTAAGGTGCTTATTGATTATGAGGAGGGATGATGTATGCAGCAATTTTTGCTAAAGCCGGCAATTTACAAATATGAAACTTGTCAGCAATTTGCAAAAGAGTTTAAGCTTGGCAAAGGCGATCTTGTTGTTACGAATGAATATATTTACGAACCATATTTTGGAACGCAAAACCTGGGGTGTGATGTGATTTTCCAGGAAAGATATGGAAACGGGGAGCCTTCGGACGATATGGTGGAGGCCATGGTTAAGGATATGGGCGGCCCGTATCAGAGAGTGATTGCCATTGGCGGAGGCACGGTCCTCGATATTTCCAAGCTGTTTGCATTAAAATATGTTTCCCCGGTTTTGGATTTATATGATGGAAAGCTTCCTGTACAGAAGGATAAATCGCTTGTTTTAGTGCCGACTACCTGCGGAACCGGGTCAGAGGTAACGAATATTTCTATTTTAGCCTTAAACAGCCGAGGAACGAAAAAGGGGCTTGCTGTTGATGAAATGTATGGGGATTCGGCAGTTTTAATTCCAGAGCTTTTAAAGGGTCTGCCCTTCCGATTTTTTGCCACAAGCTCCATTGACGCCCTTGTCCATGCCGTGGAATCAAGCCTTTCCCCGAAGGGAAATGAATATACACGGATGTTTGGCTATAAGGCCATTGAAATGATATTAAAAGGCTATTTGCATATCCAGGAATACGGACCGGAAGCCCGGATTCCTCTGCTTGGGGATTTCCTCCTGGCTTCAAATTATGCGGGGATTGCTTTTGGAAATGCGGGCTGCGCGGCTGTCCATGCCTTAAGCTACCCTTTGGGAGCAACCTGCCATGTGGCCCACGGCGAAGCGAATTATGCCATGTTTACGTCAGTTATGAAAAATTATATGGAGCTTAAAAAAGACGGGGAAATTGAAAAGCTGAACCGATTTATTGCCCGTATTTTGGAGTGTGGTGAGCAGAAGGTTTATGAGCGCCTTGAAGCTCTGCTAAATACACTGCTTCCTAAGAAAGCTCTGAGGGAGTATGGTGTGAGACAGGCGGATTTGGAGGAATTTACCCAATCCGTGATGGAAAACCAGGGGAGGCTTATGGCGAATAATTTTGTGCCCCTGGATAAGGACCGGGTTTATAAAATTTACAGCGAATGTTATTAAACGGCATGTAGGTTAGGGGAGAGCAGATATGAATTGGAAAGAATTATATGCGGACAAGATATGTACGCCAGAGGAGGCTGTATCTCATATCCATTCCGGAGACCGGGTCGTTGTCGCCCATGCCAGCGGCGAACCGAAGCTTCTGACCGACGCCATGGTGGAAAATGCAAAAGCGTTGGGCTACCGTGACGTTGAGGTTGTCCATATGATTGCCATGGGAAACGCCGGCTATTGTACGCCGGAAATGTCCGGGCATTTCCGGCACAACGGCTTGTTTTTAGGCGGTCCGACAAGGGCGGCTGTTGAAGAAGGGCGCGGCGATTTCACCCCTGTATTTTTTTCGGAGGTGCCCCAGCTTTTTAGGACAAGACTCCATGTGAATGTCGCCCTTTTCCAGGTCAGTGAACCGGATGAAAACGGATATTGCTCCTTTGGTATTTCCTGCGATTATACGAAGCCCTGCGCGGAAGCGGCGGATATGAGGATCGCTCAGGTTAATTCAAAAATGCCGAGAGTCCTGGGAGATAATTTTATACATATTAGCCGTCTGGATTACATCGTAGCCCAGGACACAGACCTGATTGAGCTGGCACCTCCAAAAATCGGGGAGGTGCAGCAAAAGCTCGGAGAGCATGTGGCCTCCCTGGTGCAGGATGGCGATTGCCTACAGCTTGGTATCGGGGCGATTCCCGACGCTGTTCTTTTGTTCTTAAAGGACAAAAAGGATTTGGGGATTCATTCGGAAATGGTTTCGGACGGCGTTGTGGAGCTTATGGAGGCCGGAGTGATTACAAACCGGCGTAAGCAGTGGGAAAAGGGAAAAAGCGTGGCTACATTTTTAATGGGAACGAAGCGGCTGTATGATTTTGCGGACAACAATCCCGATATTGAACTGCTGCCCGTAGATATTGTCAATGATCCGAGAATTATATGCAAAAACGACCATATGGTTTCCATTAATTCCTGCGTCGAGGTAGATATGATGGGCCAGGTGTGCGCGGAAGCTGTGGGGCTTCGGCAGATTTCCGGCGTGGGCGGCCAGGTAGATTTTGTGCGCGGCGCAAAAATGTCCAGGGGCGGGCGTTCAATAATGGCGGTGCCTTCGACGGCGGCTAAGGGAATGGTTTCCCGGATTGTTCCCCTTTTGAGCGGCGGCGCGGCTGTGACGACAAGCCGGTGCGATGTGGACTATATTGTGACAGAATACGGCATTGCGCAGCTTCACGGGCGGACATTAAAGGAACGGGCACAGCAGATAATTGGCGTTGCCGCGCCCCAATTTCGCGAAGCGCTCATTAAAGAATTTGAGCGGCGTTTTCATTGCCAGTGGGCCGCCGGATAAATGGAAGAAAGAGGTCATAAAATGAATCAGAAATATCCTAATTTATCAAAACCAATTAAAATCGGAAATATTGTCGCTAAAAACCGGATTTTTTCCGCACCGACAGGGCTGATGAGTTATTCGCCCCAGGGGCATTTGACGGCGGACAACAGGGCTTATTATGAATATAAAGCCAGCGGCGGCTGTGCCGTTGTATCCTTGGGGGAATGTATTGTCCATGGGGAAAGCGGCTCATCGCATACTTTGCAGCCTGCGCTGGACGATATTACGCTGATCCCATCGCTCACCCATGTGGTCAAGGATATTAAGCGCCGGGGGGCGCTGACAAATATCGAGCTTTCCCATGGGGGAAAATACGGCGGCCTTGTCAGCGTTGGCGGGGAAAATAAATCAGGAAAGGTTGCCTATGGGCCGAGTGAAGAGATACTGCCTACCGGGGAGCATATTTATGAAATGCCAAAGGAAATGATCCAAAGGCTTATTCATTATTACGGACAGGCCGCGGCTGTGGCAAAGCGGGCCGGATTTGATATTGTCAATGTCCACGCGGCTCACGGCTGGCTGTTTAACCAATTTTTATCCCCGGCCCAGAACCGCCGGACAGATGAATACGGCGGGTGCTTTGAAAACCGGGCGCGGTTTTTCCTGGAGGTGCTTGATGAGGTAAGGCGCCGCCTTGGGCCGGGCTTTCCCATTGAAGTCCGAATGAATGGGGATGACTTTGTGGAGGGCGGGCTTCACCTTGAGGACTATGTAAGGCTGGCAAAGCTCATTGAGGACAAGGTGGATCTTATTAATGTTTCCTGCGGCAGCCACGAGGTGGAAGCCCTCTTTGTGCGTACACATCCAAGCATGTTTTATGAGCATGGCTGTAATGTGTATCTTGCGGCAGAAATTAAAAAGCATGTTAAAATTCCCGTATCTTGTGTAGGCGGGCTCAATGATCCCGCCCAGTGCGAGGAAATTATTGCTTCGGGAAAAGCAGATATTGTAGAAATGGGCCGGGCACTTATTGCCGATCCGTTTCTGCCAAAAAAGATATTTTCAGGCAGGGAGGATGAAATCAATCCATGCCTGCGCTGCTTTGAATGTCTGGGCCATTCCATTGAGGCTATGGGGATTTTGTGCTCAGTGAATCCTGTCATTGGCAACGAGCTGGAGAACAGGATTCAATATCCGAAAGCAGAACGGCCCAAAAAGGTGCTTATTGCCGGAGGAGGCCCGGGAGGTATGCAGGCGGCGCTTGAGGCAAAGGAGCGGGGGCATGAGGTTATTTTATGTGAAAAGTCCGCTGAACTTGGCGGAGCCTTAAAATTTGCCAAAGCGATTGATTTTAAGGCGGATTTATATAAATTCAGCCAGAGCTTAAAACGGAGGGTCGAAAGAGCTGGGATAGATATTCGTTATAAAACCCCAGTGACCCGTGCGCTTGTCAATGAGCTTTCCCCGGATGTGGTGATGATAGCTACCGGGGCTGTACCTGTGATCCCGCCGGTTCCGGGGATTGACGGCGCTAACGTTTTGCTTGCGTCCGAAGTGGAGGCTATGCCTGTGGATATGCTTGGTGAAAAAATTGCCGTTCTCGGCGGCGGCCTGGTAGGCTGCGAAACAGCCATACATCTTGGACGCTGCGGCAAGACTGTGACGATTGTGGAAATGCGCGGCGAGGCTGCCGCAGACTGCAACTGCTTCCACAAGACGGCTATCAAGCTGGAGCTTGATAAATATACGACGGTTCTTACCAATACCCGGGCAGAACGGATTGACAGCCATGGCCTGTACGGTACCGGCGGGGATGGAAAAGAGCTGTTCATTGAAGCAGATACGGTCATTTGCGCCGCAGGGATGCGCTCCGATCACAGGCTTTGGGAGGAATTATCAGAGCTTGACGGCATAGAAATTTATACGATTGGCGACGCCGTAAAGCCCGCAAAGGTTACTCAGGCCGTTTTCGACGGCTATTACCGCGCGAAATATTTATGAAATAGGCTAAAATGGATGGAGGAGGGTAAATAAAAGCAATGTTTGGAAAAATATTACATTTAGGCATTGTGGTTCCAGATTTGGAAAAGGCATTAGAGATTTATGAAAATGAACTGGGAATATCTCCGTGGAAGCTGGAGGATGCAAGGCCGTTTTTTGCCGACAAAAAGGTCAATGACGGCTATGGATTAAATATACGGACGGCTATGTTTAAAGGCGATGGCTATGAAATTGAGCTTGTTATGCCTGTTGGCCCGGGGATTTATAAGGACTGGCTTAATAAGCGCGGCCCCGGGCTGCACCATATTAAGCTTGAGACGGATAAATCCTACGAGGAAATGGTTCAGATGGGCGAACGAATTAGTAAGGACAGCCATTACCTGGATGTGCGATGGCCGGACGGCAAACCTCTGGTGTCTTATATAAGCCTGCTGGAGGCTGCGGGGCTTATATTGGAATGTGGGCCGGAGGATGATGTAAAGTAGCTTTTGTGCCGGTAGGAAGGCCGGAGCTGAATATTCATTGAGATTGATTTGGGGGAGGCTATTTATGGGAGCTCAGGAAAAAAGACTTTCTAAAGGCACGCTTATTGCCTATGGGCTGGGGGATTTTGCCAGCAATCTGACAAATACATTTATGGGGAGCTATTTAAGTCTGTTTTACACAGACGTTGTAGGGCTGGCGCCGGCGGTTGTTTCGGTAATTATGCTCATCGCAAGAATATGGGATGGCGTTAATGACCCGATGTTTGGCGCTATCGCGGAACGCACCCATACAAAACGGGGGCGTTTTCGCCCGTATATTTTTTATGTCACGCCGTTTCTTGCTTTATCCGCCGTTCTGGTATTTACAAAGCTGGGAAGTGGAACAACGTCTGTCATATGGGCGGCGGTGACATATATTGCCTACGGAATGTTGTTTACAGTCGTGAATTTATCCTATGGCTCGCTGTCCACAGTAATGACGGCTAACCCTCAGGATATTTCCCTGCTGACAAGTTACCGTATGATGGGAACTAACCTAAGCTCCGTTTTGCTCAGCGCAATTTCACCGCTGCTTTTGCAGGCATTTTCCGGGAGCGCGGAGTATACGGTGGGCGGCTATACTAAGCTGATTTTCATTTATTCATTGTGTTCTGTGCCGCTGTTTTACCTCGTTTATGCAAAATGCAGGGAAACTATTGTACCAGTGGGCGGGTCGGTGAAGTTCCCGGTATCTCAGAGCATTAAATATTGTCTGACAAATAAGCCGCTGATGATTATTTTTGTGTTAATGATTATTTCCATGACCGCCTTTTTTGGACGGATGGCTGTGGTTCTTTATTATATTTTATATGTTGTACAGCGTCCGGACCTGATCAGTATTTTTATGGCGCTTCCGTCAATTATGACAGTGATTGGCATTTTCCTGACGAAAAACTACATACTTAAATTTGGTAAAAAGAAAATGGCGGCGATTGGCTACATTGGCGCGGGGATTACGCTGATTGTCATTTTTTTCGCTGATCCGTCAAATATTGGAATAATGCTGGTTCTTCACGGATTGTACGGACTTTTTTGTTTCTCCTTCCCTATTCCCATGTCCATGATTCCGGAGGCGATCAACTACCAGGAGGCGCGTGCCGGCATACGGACCGACGGTATGGCTTATGCCTGCACGTCATTATCGACAAAGTTTGGCAATGCCTTTGGGCCGTCCGTCGCCCTGTTAATTATGGGAAGCTTTGGTTATATTGCTAATGCGCAGCAGACGCCGGGAGCTATTGAGGGGATCAATCTTGCCGTTAATCTTATTTTTGGAATCCTTTATCTGGTGACGTTGATTCCCTTATTTTTCTATCCCCTCGATGAACAGAAAAACGAGGTCATTCGGGAAATTTTGGATGCCAGAAGAGATGGAAAGCCAGAAAACAAGGCGCTTCCTAAGGTATAAAACGGGAATATATGATTTTGTTCCTGTGGCGCTGTTTACATATAAGTATTTAGATTACTGAACGCTTATATACATAGAAAGAGAGGAATTTTTATGGGAATGTTTGATTTTACGGGGCGTGTTGCCGTTGTTACAGGCGGAACGGCAGGACTTGGACGGGGAATGGCCATTGCCCTGGCAAGACAAAATTGCGATTTGGCGATTCTGGCCCGAAGGACGGATGTCCTTGAGCGCACCGCCGAAGAAATACGGACGCTGGGGGTGCGGTGCCTGCCTGTACAGTGTGATATTACAGAAGATGAATCGGTTGCCAATGCTGTGAAAACAATTATGAATGAATATGGCCGCGTTGATATTCTTGTGAACAACGCGGGTGCCGGAGGCCCGCCGACGCCAACGGTGGAGCTGGAAATGACTGCCTATAAAAAACTTATTGAACTGAATCTTACAAGCACTTTCCGCGTAATTAAAGCCTTTGTTCCGTCTATGCTGGAAGCTGGTTACGGACGTATTGTCAATGTAGCTTCTGTATTGGGAATGGTTGGCCATTTGGAGGTGGCGCTGGCCGGCTATGAGTCCGCCAAAGGCGGCGTTATTAATCTAACCCGGGGGCTGGCTGCGGAATTTGCCACCCGGGGAATTACGGTTAATGCAATCAGTCCGGGAACATTTCCTTCGGAATGTAATGATCCGGCGTTTATGACAATGAATATGCCTTTTGTGAGAAGAACAACGCCAATGCAAAGAACTGGAACGCCGACAGATCTTAACACTGTAGGCGATATGGATGCAGCCATTGTCTTTCTTGCATCCGAAGAGGCCCGCTACGTTACCGGAGTCATCCTTCCTGTGGACGGCGGTTGGACATGCTGCTGAAACCAGCAGTAAAGAATCTGGTGTAAAAGCCGGGAGCGCTGATATTTTTTGGAAATGGAGGAGGATAGGGCGATGAATTTTAGAGAGCTTCAGGAAAGATGTAAAAACAGGAATTTTGATCAGATCATTGTTGTAACAAAGGATATTTTTAAAACCCTGGCAAATATGCAGAAAATCGAGCATGTAACGCCGGGATACATTGGTATGCAGACAGATAAAACACATCCCGGGCTAAAGGTGGACGGACAGACGGTGAACTATTGCCAGCGCGTGGCAGTGGTGTTTTATCAAAATACATCGCTGTGCTTTGTAGAACCAGTGGAAGGGCGGACATTATATAAGCAATACCTGGAAAAATTTGGCGAAGGGATATGCTGTGTGCGGGAGCGGATTCCGGCGCCAAGGTGGGAAGGTGTATTGAAGCACTTTAAGGAGAAAGGCCGCTCTCTGGCGCAGACCTGCTATTCAGATACATGCAGCGCGGCATGGCTGGATCTGACGGAGGATTTAGGCATATTGTTTGAGGTCATTAATGACGCAAGCACGGAAGAAAAGCCGGATCACGCAGTACCGGCGCGTATTTGCCAGATTAATATAACAACACCGGATGTGAAGAAAACGATTGCCGCAGTGACAGAGCTTTTGGAGATCGGCCCGTGGGAGGTTGGCTGCCAGAGCGATTCCTGTGTCACGGACTATGGATTCAGAGTTGACGGAGAACTAAAAGCTGCGGACTTTGCGTTTATGCTGGCTATTCTTGTATGCGGCAATATCGAGTGGGAAGTCATTGAGCCTGTAAAGGGCCCTCTTGTCTATAATGAATTTCTTGCCAGTCATGGCACTGGCTTTCATCATATCCTTCAGGAATACCCTGCCCAAAAGTGGGAGGATACCCTCAGGGATTACGCGGACAATGGGATTGCATTAAACTGCAAGGGAAAGCTTGGGCCTGTAGAATGGTGCTATATGGACACCTCCAGGGAGCTTGGGTTCTTTAAAGAAATGCGTACAGACGCAGTTATGTCTAAGCTCCCCGACGGGTATTTTCAGTATTATTACCCAGAAGCAAGGGGATAACCAGGTGCCGTGAGAAAGGCGGCCAACAGAGGAGGCCCCGCAAGGGGATAACATGACGCCGTGGGGAACACGGCAGACAGAGGAGGCTTTGCGATGAAGCAGTATAAAGAAAATGTTTTAGACCGTTTCCGCTTAGACGGAAAAACGGCGGTAGTTACGGGAGGGGCGGGAAATATCGGCAGCCACAGTGCCAGGGCTATGGCGCAGGCCGGGGCCAATATTGCGATTGTTGACCTGCCCTCCTGCCTTGAGCGTTCCCGGGAGGTTGCCCGGCAGTTAAGCGGGGCATATGGGATCAGGGCGGCCGGATATGGCTGCGACCTTGTGGATGAAAAAGCGGTAGAGGCGTTGTTTTGCCAGATTGAAAAAGATTTTGGACATGTGGATGTTGTTCACAATAATGCAGGTGTTGGCGGTGCTATTGTTCCGGATATTGAGCCATGGGATAATGAACATAGTATGCCTCATATCGACCATTTCCGGCAGGTATTGGATATTAATCTTGTGAGCATTTATATTGTTGCAGTTACAGCCGCCCGGATAATGAAGCAGGAGGGGCATGGCGGCAGCATTATTAATACAGGTTCCCTGGCCGCCCATGTAGTCAATATGGGAACAGTATTTGAAACGATGGACGACGCATCTTACGGCGTGGCTAAGGCCGGGGTTTTATATTTTACAAAACATTTTGCTTCCCAGGTGAGCAAATATGGAATCCGGGTAAATTCAATTTCTCCCGGTTATTGTTACAGCCCTGGGCTTCACGACAATCTTCCCAAAGAGATTTTGTCGCTGTACAACAATTCCCAGCCGGCAAAACGGATGATGGATGTGGAGGAGCTGCAGGGAGCCATCCTCTACCTTGCCAGTGATGCGTCCAGCTATTGTATTGGTACGGATCTTCTGATCGACGGCGGCCATGTGATATGGTAGACTGTAGGAACGAATAGAAAAATGTAAAGATATGCGTACTTTTTCCAAAGTACATGAATTGAAGGCCAGCATTTTAGGCGTTATAATAAAGCTATAGAAATTAACTTTCATAAAAGGGGGTTTTATTATGGCGCTGAAGGTTGGCCTTATTTTGTATTCTGTACGTGAGGAAATGGCGAAGGACCCGATTGCGACGGTGGAGAAGGTTGGGAAGCTTGGTTATAGGTTTATAGAAACCTGCAACCATAATGCCATCAATGATCCGGGGTGCGGCTTTGGTATTCCGGCGAAAACACTCAAAGATACGTTTGACAAATTTGGTTCTCATGTCATCAGCACCCACATTTTTCCTTTGGAGAAGGCAGATTTAAAAGAGGTTGTGGCTTATAACCGCATTGTAGGAAATGAAAATATTGTCAATCCTATGGGGCAGTTTTCAACCTATGACGATCTTATGAAGCAGTGCGGGGAATTTAACCGGATTGGCAAGGCGCTCTATGAGGAAGGGATGACCTATCTTTATCATAATCATCAGTTTGAATTTCGCACGATCCGCGGGAAAACGATTATGGACTATCTTTTAGAAAATACAGATCCGGATTATTTGTCTTTTGAATTAGACACATTTTGGACAATGCGGGCGGCCCTTGATCCTGTGGAAATGTTAAAGCATTTTGGAAAGCGGGTAAAGCTTGTCCACCAGAAGGATTTTGCGTGGGACAGCCTTCAGGAAATCAACCTGATTGGCCTGACGCCAGAGGAGCGGGAGTTAGCGCCCGGAGAGATTGTGGGAATGAACGGGAACAGCTCTTATGCTAAAAACGGCGGCAGGCATACGGTTTCGGAGGATGAGGCGCAGGCCGAATATCAGCGCCGCCGGATGTCCTCCTTTACGGAAATTGGAAGCGGCATAATGCCGATTCAAAAGATTATCGACGCGGCCAATGAATATACAGACGCTAAATATATTATTTTGGAGCAGGATGCCACCCGGATGCCTTCACAGATTGACAGTATTATTAAGAGTATGGAAGGCTTTAAAAAATTTACGGGAATTGAGTGGGATTAAAAAGCGGCCGGCGGCCGCGATTTATGAAAGTTTGGGATAAGTCTTGTCAGCATAGTAACTGTTTACGGGGTACTACAGGCAGTTCGTGTACTGACGGGAACTATCCCTTTTCGCATTTAAGGAAGATATGGAAAATCTGGGGATTATAGGGTGTAATTGTCTGCATAGCAGACAATTATACTGCGCATCCGGCGGGGCATTAGCTGTTGTAAATAGAAGAAAATGGGGGAAGGCAGATGGAGATGACAGGTAAGTTTTGGGGGAAGCTTATCAGCCTTGGAAAGCGCAGCCATTCGATAAAATTCCGCATGGCTGTGCTTGTCATGTTTACAGTTTCGGTTCTTGTGATTTTTCTGATTGTCAATAATGTTTATGCGATTAATGTGGTGAGAAATAATGCTTATGAGGCCAACGCGGGAATGTTGGAGCTGTTTATGAATCAGGTGGATGATGGCTTTAACGCTATGGACAAATACCTTATAGGCCTCCAGGATTCTGTTGACGTTCCTGTGCTTGTGTATTCCGGCAGCCGCACGGATTTTTACACGGCTAAGGCCCGGCTTGCGTCCGACATGACGAATACGATCCAAACCTATAATTATATTGACAATCTGTTTATTTATGTTTCTGAGCCAACGGAATGTGACAATGGCGAAATTGTGGAAAAGCAATATTTTGACGCCGCTAAATATGCTATGTCCGGGAGCGAACGCAGAGCCGTGAAAGAAATGCTCACAGCCTATATTGATACGATACCCGGCGGCAAGGTTTCGGGAAACTGGGTATGTATGGAGAGCGGCGACAGCAGCTATCTTGTCCGTATTTTGCGTTACCGCAATATTTATATGGGCGGCTGTGCCAATATTGACAATCTTTTGGCCGCCATTAAAAATGCCGGATTCGTGGAGCCGGCCTATCTTACATACTACCAGAATAATGGTACAGAGCTTTGCAATGTGCTGCCGGATATGGAAAACCCGCTTCGTATATCCGGGGAGGGAGCCAGATTTAAACATTCCGTGGAAAACAGCGATTACCTTGTAATTTCACAGCCTTCACAGTGTGGCGATTACAGCCTTGTGGCGCTTGTGAGGGAACAGAGCATTATCGAGGGGCTGGGAGTTTTACAAAAAATCATTATTATTTTAGGGTTTTGCGTGCTCTTGTTTATGGGATTATTCACGACAGCCGTCCGCCGGTGGATTTTGCGGCCAGTACAAAAGCTGGAAATTGATGTTTATGAGGAAAAAATGCGTCACCAAAAAACGCAGCTTAGTTATCAGAAAGCCGAGCTTCAATATATGAAGCTGCAGGTGAATCCACATTTTTATATTAATTGCCTGAACATTATCCACAATCTGTCGATTATGAATAAAAATGATCTTGTCCGGGATATGACCACATATCTGGGAAATCACCTCAGATATACGATGGAAGGAACGACTGTGGACGCACTTTATAAGGAAGTTGATTATGTTGAAAATTATCTGCATATTCAAGAACTGCGTTTCCCTGGAAGCCTGTGCGCCTATGTGGAGATTGCCCCGGATGTCCGTGAGGTGAAGGTGCCGCCGCTGATTCTCCAGACCTTTGTAGAAAATACGGTGAAATATCAGGTTGTTGCCGGAGAGCGTACGGAGATTTATATTGTTGTATGCCGCTGCGATGAACCGAGGGAAGACTATATTTCCATTGAAATATGGGACAGCGGCGAAGGATTTTCGCGGGATGTGCTGGAAAAGCTCAATGACGGCCAAAAGCTTATTGATGAAAAAGGCGAGCATTATGGAATACGCAATGTGATCAGCCGGCTGCATTTAATTTATAAGGGAAAAGAAAAGATTACCTTCGATAACCATTGGGAGACAGGGGGAGCTTATATTATGATGGAGCTGCCAGCGCAGATTGGGGAGGAAGCGGGAACATAAAGTAAACTGTAAAATCAAGGGAAATCGTTCAACGATCAGAGCAGTTATATTTAAAGTTGGAACAGAATTGTTTCCTATATGGATAAAAATAGTGTATAATAAATAAAATATGAGGCTTTTGGCGGGAGGCGTAGGCATGATACAAGTATTAATCGTGGATGATGAGGTCCACTGCGCGGAAGGGGTGAAATCTCAGGCAGACTGGAAAATGCTGGGGATTTCCGGCGTGTTTACTGCGTACAGCATGAAGCAGGCGCAGGCTGTGCTGGAGAAAGAAAGTATTGATATTGTCATTTCTGATGTTGAAATGCCTAAGGGGAGCGGCTTCGACTTGCTGCGCTGGCTGCGTGACTGCAAATATCAGCCTGTGGTAATTATGCTTACCAGCTATGCAAACTTTGATTATGCCAGACAAGCCATTGAATTTCATTGTATGGATTATCTGCTAAAGCCTGTATCTGAGGAGGCCCTTTTAAAAACAGTGAAGGCCGCGGCGGCAAAGGTTTTGGAAAACCGGAAAAAGGATGAGAGTATTCGCCTGGCAGAATATTGGAACGAAAACGAGCGTTATCTGATCCGGCAGTTTTGGCGGGAAATTCTTGAACAGCCGGAACTGTTGGGAAGCGATGCCATTGCCGCAAAGGCCAGGCAGCGCCATATCACCTTTGACGAGCGCAATCAGTACATGCCTGTGATTTTTAAAATGCACAGCCGGGGAAATTATGGCTGGACGGAACAATTAAAGTACAGGCTCTATGACGAGATTTTTGAGGGAGAAAGCCAGACCGTCCTTATGTATAATCATAGCTATATGCTGGCAATTGTCGGATATGCGGGAGAATTTGAAAAGCATTTTGACCGGATTTTCAAAAATATTAAGGCGTTTATAAAAGACCTTGACGCCGGGGGCGGCGCAGGAGTTTCCGCGTATATGGGTTCCTTTGAGGAAGCCGGGCAAGTGACAGTACAGTATGAGCGCCTGACAAAAATGGCGGCGGACAATGTAGCCGAGCGCACCGGTGTTTATGACATTAATGTGGCTGAAGGCCATTTCCAATATGAGCGGCCGGATATTGAAAGCTGGTTTAAAGATTTCGGGGGGGGTGATGTAGATTCAATGGTTGGCCATGTGGAGCGCTACATTGATTCTGCCATATTGCACCATAATATGAATAAGGAAATACTCACCCGGCTGCTCCATGATTTTATGCAGGTTTTTTATATTGCCGTAAATGAGAAAGGTGTACAGGCACATCTGTTATTTGAGGATGATTTATCCAGTGCTATGTACGAGCGTGCCGTCTGTTCCTCTGCGG
>JAGZDD010000090.1 GCA_018369015.1 Clostridiales bacterium
CGTGCCTACGGCACTCCACCATCTGCCGCCGGTATTCGTGCTTTACGTTTCGCCTACGGCGCAACTCGCACTCATACCGTCTTGTCGGCAAATGTCCGCACATCCGGACAAGCGAGCTTGCCCGGATGTGCGTCCGCTTGCCGAGCTTTCATAGTAATCTTGGGGGATTGAAATGAAAAAAAGATATGGAAAAGTATTTATAGGTATTCTTATACTGCTTGCTATCCTGGCCTCCGGCGTTGCCGGCTATGCTGTCGGAAGCCGCCGGACTTTGACGCCGGAGCAGACCTTTTACGCCTCTGTTGAAAACATTGGCGATAATAGCCTCACCGTTTCGGGGCTTGATATTAACGATGTCAACAGCCGCGGAAAATTCCAGCTAACACTCACAGGCCATACGCTTATAGAATGGAATAACACGCCCATCAAGCTATCCGATTTAAAGCCCGGAAGCCGTATTTCTGTCACCTATACCGGTGAGGTTGATGAAAGCGATCCGGCTCAAATCAAAAAGGTAACAAAAATCAAGCTTTTGGAAGATGAACTTGACCACGCCCCCCGCCTTGTGTTCAGGGATGCCCAGGTAACGACACATATCAGTTATCCAGGATATGGCGGCTCCTATATGGCAGACCTTAGCTATGAGGACATCTGCGCTTTATGGAACATAAAATCCCTGCCAGGGCTTTCCTCCATTGAGCAGAGCACTCCATGGGAGGGGCATGTAGAATTTTATGAAGACGGTTCCATTGCAGTCATAGAATTATTGGCCTACAGCAATGCCATAGAAAGGGATAACGGCATCTACCTTTGCCGTCTTTCCATACGTCCAAATGAACTTCCACTCCAATACGCTCGATATAATGACGAAACCCCAACCTGCACCCTCTGGGAAACCCCGGTCGTTGCCCTTAATGCGGGCACGAATTATCAAAGCAGCGAAAATATGGCGTTAGCCGCATATGATCATCTGTATCTCCGGTTTATGACGGATGGAGCGGAATCTGTCGGTGTGGAAGGCGATTTTTACGCGCCTTCTGGAAAGCTTGAACAGACAAAATCAATGATGAATACCATTACCGGCTATTTCCTCGACCCAGACAATAGCTTCACACTAGACGCCATCTCATACAAAGTTCCTGATCCCTGGAAATCAAATACGGAATTTACTTCCTACATTCCAGAGGCTTTCAAAGATTACGCTCTACAGACAAGCCGCTTTGAAACGGAAAGTGACGGTTCAGAGAGTCTGGCCCTATATTACTCAGAGGAGGAAACCGGCGGCGGCAGCAATATGCGCTGGACCATAAAAAAACCGTACAGTCATATCCAGCCTGTCAATATCAGTGAACCAAAAAGCTATGATCTGCGCCAAAATGACGCTGTCGATTCCAGCGATATTTACAGCCTGGGCCTTGCCGGCAAGCTTTCAGGCGAAGCGATTGAGATCCTGTCAAACCCTGTTTTTGCTGTTGAGGATTTGACAGATGAGATTATGCAGGGGCGGATTTTTGAACATTATGAAAATTATTTTTTGCAGCCTTATCTTCAATTTTCAGTCCTCTACCCGGACAATACAGTCATTGAATTTTCCGGGCACTGGGATCCAAAAACGCTCTGTCAGCTATTCACCGCCCTTCCTCAGGAAGCAGAGCAGGAAAATTAATCAAACATTCATGCCGCGCTGCGTATGGCTCCACCACGCATAAAAGCCCACAAGGGGATAACCTGATGCCGCAAAAAACACGGCGAACAAATGAAAGGATGAACATTATAATGATAAACCCTAAACGACTTATGGAAATGAAACGTATTAAAGATCAGTTTGAACAGCGCCACCCTAAATTTTCTATGTTTTTGCAGGACGCCTCAAAGGAAGGCATACAGGAAGGAAGTATTATTGAAATTAACATTACAAGGCCGGACGGCCGGCAAATGTGCTCTAATATCCGTGTCGCCCGTGAAGACCTTGAGGTTTTTGATACATTAAAAGAATTACGCTAACGTCTGCGTTCCTTCCAGTGGCCCCGTTCCATTTCATGGCAGCGGACGCATATCCCAAAGGGCGAACCTACAGGCAGTTTTCTTCCGCAATAACGGCAGGTGGAAATATAATTTGTCTTTTTACCTAAAAGGTAACGCATAATCGTGCTTTCCGTCCGCGCCCGCTCCCGGGCCAGCCATTTTCCATCAATAACTTTTCCCAAACGTACTGAAAACTGGTAATAAAGATCCAGTTCTTTATAATAAGTTTCATATTTTTGTATTCCAGAAGTTCCTATCCTGTTTTTATCCGGATAGGGCAAAGAAATGTCTGCTGTATAGCATTCGCAGTAATGAAGCCACAAATCAACCACAGCCCGGTCTTTCACATCAATAGGGCAGCTAATCATCCGATACAGCAAATATTTATTATTAAAGCCGTCAATATAATCTCTCCGGCGGCTGGCCTGGTCATATAAAAATAATGTATCTTCAATACTAACCTTTACAAAAGGCGGCGGTGTTTCCACACTGTGCCATACCTTTAAGATGGCATCTAAAGGTTCATTCATGTCTAAAAGCACCTGGGGGAACCCAAGGCTGACCGTTTCAATGGGCGCTTCAAAAGCTTTAAAATTTCCCCGGATATATTCAAGCTCTTCACTGCCCATGGCTGTAACATAGCCGGTTTCATACAAGCCGTACCGCCCCGCCCTTCCGGCAATCTGTTTAATTTCCTGGGTTTTAAGCGCCCGTCTTAAGGTGCCGTCAAACTTTTCCGTCTGCACAAACACGATCCTGCGCACCGGCAAGTTTAAACCCATTCCAATAGCATCCGTGGCGACCACAACCTTTGTCTGGCCATTTGCAAACATCTGCACCTGACGGCGGCGGATCTCCGGCGGAAGGCTCCCATAAATCACGCTGGCGCTAATTCCCTGTTCTTCAAGCCTTCCGGCAACATCAAGGACTGATTTTTTTGAAAATACGATGAGCGCGTCTCCCGGCAAAACGCTTTCGGGAAATTCAAAAGGAACATTTTCACACACAAGGGGAACCTTGCGCTCATACCGGAAAATATCGCAGGAATCTCCGCAAAGCTTAATCAAATGCGTGACCGCCGGCTCTGCGGCAGGGCTTAGGCAAATATGGATTTCCTCAGCTAAAAGCCCAAGAATAGCCCGAGTCCAGGAATGTCCCCTCTGTGAATCTTCAACCATCTGTGCCTCATCAATGACCGCAATATCATAGTATTGCCCAAGATCCGCCATTTCAATGGTCGAGGCTGTCACCCGGCTCCCCGGCGTTTCAATACACTCCTGCCCTGTAAGCATTGTACAGGGCGTATGATATTCCTGCATTTTTTCATATACTTCCAGGGCCAGCAGGCGCAAAGGGCCTAAGTAGACGCCCCGGCCGGCGTCCTTTAGGCGGCTTAACGCCTCAAAGGTCTTTCCGCTGTTCGTTGGCCCAACATGTAAAATAAAATGCCGGTTCATTTCCAGCGCCTTAGAAAACTCCATCTCCGGCCGTGATGGAACAAGCCGGGTCATCTGGTTCTCAATACAGTACCTCCGGTAACTCTGGCTCAGCTCGAACAGCGATTTTACACAAATCGCCCCATTTTTTTGCTGCCTTAAGAAAGCAAGAAAGTCCGTATCCAACATACTTCTTTCGTCTGGGAGGAGCATTGCAAGGTCAAGGCGCACAAGCTCAGGAATCATATCCTGCAAAATCATGGCTGCCACATTTTTATTTTTGTACCGCGTACCAATATAAAGCAGATTTTTAATCTGGCGGTGGTAATCCTCCAAAATCCCCCGGCTTACCTGATGTACTCCAACCCGCTTCAACGTCTTTCTTAAAGCATTGGCCCGCTTCTCATAACCCGAAGCCCGGCTTGCCGCCCGTTTTCGCTTCGCATCCTGGCTGTACTGCGCTGTATAAAATTGTATTAAATCAGCTTCACTCAATAACATCATTTATCACCCATATATTTTCCCTAAAATTTTAAGCATTTGTCCTGTGGGAAGCAAACGGTATAAAAGAACAAGTATTTTATTGAAAAAGCCTGCCACAAAATGGGCCGGCATATGCTTCTTCCTAATCAGGCGCACAGTGAGGCAGGCGACCTTATCCGGACTCATGCCGCTTTGCTCAGAGGCCTCCATTTTGGCCACAGAGGCTTTAATCCGTCCTCCGTAAATAGAATCTCCCACAATGTTTTTCTTTCTATGTTCTGTAAATTCTGTCTTTACATCATTAAGCATAACTGTACATGTCTGTATATGAAACGGCGCCAGCTCGATACCAAGGGCATCGCAAAAAACATTCATTCCTGCTTTGCTTACCGAATAAAAGCTCTGATAGGGCAGCGGAAATATCGCGCCCAGAGAAGATATAAATATAATTTTTCCGCCTCCGGCTGCCCGCATAGACGGGATCACCGCCTGAGTACACCAGACCGCGCCCTCTAAATTGACGGTAAGCTGCCGCAAAATATCCTGTTCGTCTAAAAATTCCACAGCGCCGGAAATTCCCATCCCCGCATTATTAATAAGAACATCGATTCTTTTTTCCCTGGCCAGTATTCTGGCAAAGGCCTGATCTACCGATGTTTTCACCGATACGTCACATGAAAGCCAGCAAATCCTTCTTTCCTTTTCCAAAGGATGGCGGCAAAGCCCGTATACCTTATAATTTTCTTTTAAAAGCTGCCGGGCAATCTCAAGTCCAATTCCCCTGGAAGCTCCTGTAACAACCGCAATCTTTTTACTCATTCTATTCCCCTCTTATCTTTCCCGCTAAACCGGCACGCAGCCGCCGTCCGGGGCTTTCTTAGTAATATTGCCGCACAAGGTCTACGTAAAACATATTTCCATAATTATAGCGCCAGCCGCCATTTTTCTGGACAGATAAAGGATTCACATAATCTACCGTAACGCCCCCGGACATTTTTTCTGAAAATGACTGGGCCAGATCAAAGGAATGTTTTTTCCCATTTTCAGCCACATAGTCCAGATAGGTAATCCCAAAATTGTATGCCTGGATAACGCTGTTTATATCACAGCCTAAATTTTTTCCATAGCTAAGAAGCTGTGAAAAAACATGGCAGCCCTGGCGGATAGATTCCTCCGGCATAAGAGAATTTATGGCAAGCCCCAAAGATTCACTGGACTGCATCACATCATTTCCTTCGCCCCGGGATTCCACTTGCATAATCGCCATCAAAAGCTCCGTCTGATCCTCAATGTCATACTCCTTTGCGTATTTTTCAATCAAAGGCTTGTAGGCAATCACAGCCTCCGATACCGCCTGCTTTTCACCCGCGTCCTTGCCCCAAGGGCAGCCTTTAAGCCCTGCCACAAAAATAATCAGAAACACGGCAGCCAGTATTCCTGCACCGAAAATATAACGGCGGGCATATAACATTTTTATAATTTTTCTTTGCCTTGCCCGCCTTTTTGCAAGCTTCTTGCGGCGCATCTGACGGCGGCGCTGCTCCATACGCCTTTTAGCTTCAGGGCTTATTTTTTTAGGATTTCTTTGCGCCCCCGGCCGGGATGCCTGTGTACTCATTCTTACTTTTTCCTTTCTGTAATAAAGCGGTCTGCTTGAGGATGGCTCGCTTCGCTCGCCGCGCGAAAGACGCGGTATAATGTCCACTTACGTGGACATTATACCATGGCCGCAGGCGGCCATGGTATGGCTCTGCCGTGATGCGTACTTTTACGCAAAGGAAGGCTCGCTTCGCTCGCCGTGCAAAAGACGCGGTATAATGTCCACTTACGTGGACATTATACCATTCACAATCATTTCTTTCAACAAGAAACCGTCCGTTTGGAAGCAGCCTGCGGCCATCGACGTATTAGGCAAAATCCAAACGCAGGCGCGCCGCTTTGACATTAACCTTAACGGGCTTGTTCCGTGTCCGTACGGTTCCGGCAATCTGACCGATTATTTGAATGCTTCTGCCTCCCGGAAATCTCCTGCCGGCCTGCTGCGCCCGCTTTAAGGCTCCCCTTTGACAGCCCCCAGATATTCCTCCAGGCAAAGCCCCATTTCTTTGATTTCTCTGGCAGCTTCCGCCCCGACATATCTGTAATGCCACGGTTCGTTGCTAATTCCGGTAATATTTGTTTTATCCGTAGGATACCGCCAGATAAACCCATACTTATAGGCATTTTCGGCCAGCCAGTCATAAACCTCCTGCCCGGCAGAGTGAATACCGTCCGCATTAATGTCCACAGCCAGGCCGGTTTCATGCTCGCTGTACCCGGCCTTAGCTACCCAGTTTTCCGCCTCGGCTTTAGCGTCTAAAGGGGCGTAGCCCTGGGCCGTCAGACTTTCAATTTTCTCATCCATAAGCGCCTGCTGCTCCTCTTTGGTGCGATAGCCGGAAGCCACAACCGGATAAATCCCCTGCGCCCGCATATCGTCAAACATTTGCTGAAGCTTCGGATAAATCCGGCTGTCTACCCGCTCCCCGTTGGACAACCATGTAAGCTCAATATCCCAGTTCTCCGGCATTTTATTTTCAGAATTAACAAGAACCAGCTCCCAGTTATCCTGCTCTCCTGCGGCCGAACCGTTCCCCGTGAAAAAATTCCCGCCTTTTAACAGCGCTTCGCAAAAAAACGCCAGTACAATAGCGGCAATACAAAATATCAGAATACATGCCGCATTTCTCACACGGCGCTTCCGTCTTATTCGCCTGTTCCTCATAAAATCATTCCCCGTTCTTTAATCTTTCCATAAGGCTTAACCTTTGTACCTGCGGATAGATGATGTAGGGCAGCGTTAGTCCGACAACAAACAGCAGAAGAAGGATCACCGCTAATGGCCATACATTTACCTTAAAATCCAAAAACCAAACCTGCTCACATATGGGGCGCACAAGCATCCATGTACTGAGCATACATAAAGGAACTGCCAGCAACGCGGATAAAAGAACATAGCCGCAGCCCTCCCGGCAAAGCATTTTTTTCGTCTGCTTCTGCGTCATGCCAATACTTTGAAGCGTCGCGAGCTCCCTGCGCCTTGTAAAAATGCTGGTAAGTATTGTATTGACAAAATTCAATACGCCTACCGTTCCAATAATCAGCGTCATCATTCCCCCAATCGACAGAACAATATTTTGAATATCCGCTGCGCCGGCCATAATTGTAGCCTTAGACTTATAGGTCAGAGCGGATTCCTCATTATCCGTATATTGCTTCAAAAATGCGTCCATTTCCTCCTGGCTGCCCGGTTCCACATCAAAGTGATAGGTCATGGCAGAATTTCCGGTAAAATCCACATAAATCCCTGCCGGCAGGAAAAAGCAGGAGCCAACCCAGTCATAAGTATTTGATTCATTGGCAATGACATGCGCCAGCACCGTAAATTCCCGGACATTACCGTTATAAAAAATCTGAACCTTATCCCCTGGCTTATGATTCATGCTGCTTTCATCAATCTCGCCTCGGCTATTGGCAAAAACGCCCTCCACTATATAATTTCCTAAGGCCAGCTTTTCTTGGTTAAGCTCCCCGTCTAAAACCTGAAGCTGTAAAAACAGAAGCTTATCAAGGCCATAAAGATGCGTATAAAAATGGCCGTTGCCGATCTGGTTAAATGTCTGTGCCGTTGTCTGGCTCGTATACTCTGCCTTGCACCCATATTCCCGGCCGCCCTGCATGAAGCCTGGCTGCTGCCCAAGCCTCTCTATCGTTGATTCGTCCAGGGCATTTTTCTCATCAATTTCATAATAGTCCAGCAAACGGCTGCTTCCAATACAAAAATCGGAAACAATCATATTTTTTATGGCCTTTTGTGGATCCACACTTCCGGCAATATGAAAGACGCCGTTGGCCAGCACCATACTTAGAGATAGACTTAAAACAACAAGAATCGTCCGCTTTTTATTCCGCTTAAGATTTCCCCATGCCATTCTTTTATACAAAAAAGCCTTTTGCCCTATCCTTCGTCTTTTCTTTCGTTTTCCCCGAGTTACCGCCTTTCCTGAATCACTTTGGCGCAATGCCTCAACCGGCGGCACCTTTGCCGCCATTTTCGCCGGCCTGCGGATACTAAAGCCTACAGTAAGCAGTGCAAACAGCGCCGAAGTTATAAAAATGAAAGGATTGAACGAAACCGTCGCAAAAGCCCCGGACATACTGCTTTTTTCCATGATCATCGGCAAAAATGCCTTACCGCACAAAAAACCAGCTGCCAGGCCGGCAGGGATCCCAATGACGGAAAGCTTTAGCGCCTGACGGCGGATAATGGAATAAATCTGCCTCTGGGTCGTTCCAATCGTTTTAAGCAGTCCATAAAAATGAAGGTCTTTGATCACAGAAATCTGAAAAACATTGTAAATCACCAGGTAGCCCGTCAGTAAAAACACAAATATAGCAAAGGTCAACGCCAGCCCTGTTCCAAGGCCGCTTGACTTTTTGGCGGTTAAATAGAGGGGATTTGCGCCGCCGTTAATATAATTTTTTGCGTCTGCGTTGTCCGAATAGCCGCAGTCGTTAATCACCGTTTTTATGGATTCTTCGATATTTTTGTCATTTTTAAATTTAACAATACCTGTAATTGTTCCTGTATCGACATGATCCTGTGAAAATGTATTGAGCAGTTCGTCCTCGTGGGCGTCCACATAAGCTTTTGAGCTGACAATCGTTCCGTAGGCAAGCCCTGGATAGCTATCCCACCAGCCGGCCAGTATAAAGTTTCGTACCGCCTTTTTCCCGTGAATCGTCACTTCCAGGGAAACCCCAGCGCCGATTTCCTGTGGCACACCAAGAAGCTCAAGCGTTTTTGTGTCCGCAATAATTTCATTTTCCTTGACAGGCTTATGGCCTTTTGTCGGATTTACAAACTGATCGTTCATCCCAGTTTCATCATAATACCCAAAGATCGTTTCTCTTTTAGAAAGAGCTTCATTATCCACATGATCCGCTAATTTACGGCAGTAAGCTATTTCTTCAATCAGCGGGTGTGTCCTGAGCCGCTCATATTCTGTTGTGTCCAGATTGATAAAGCGGGCGTGGCCGTTGCCGCCGGACAAAATCATATCCGCCCTCCGGGTGCTTTCGGCCATACCGGCGCCCAATGTCAATAATGCTGTGAACAGAACCGTTGTCATTATAATAGCAGCGACGGCAAAAATATTGCGCATCCGTTCCGCCCGAAAGCTTCTTTTGGCAATTTTTCTCTCAACAGGGCGCGTATCATTGTCAAAAGGCAGTATCATCCTTCCACCTCCCCGACAAGCTTTCCGTCCTCGATCCTCACAATCCGGTCTGCAAGCTGTGCGATTCCATCATTATGGGTAATCATAACAATCGTCTGGTGGAAGGCTGCACCCGTAGCTTTTAAAAGCCCCAGCACATTTGCGCTCGTTTTGCTGTCAAGGTTCCCCGTCGGTTCGTCGGCCAGCACAATGGCCGGCTTTGTTATCAACGCTCTTGCAATTGCGACCCGCTGCTGCTGCCCTCCAGATAATTGGCCTGGCATATGGTTCAGTTTATCTTTTAGATCAAGCATTTCCACAAGCTCCTTAAAAAAGCGCAAATCCGCCCGATCTCCGTCTAATTCTATGGGAAGGACGATATTTTCATAAACATTCAAAATCGGCACTAAATTATAGTTTTGAAAAACAAAGCCAATATTGCGGCGCCTGAAAATCGTCAGCTGCTCCTCATTCATTTTGGATAAATTTTTATTTGCTACAATAACCTGCCCCGAGGTCGGCACATCCAGTCCGCCTATCATATGTAAAAGTGTGGATTTTCCCGAACCGGATGTTCCCACAATCGCTACAAATTCCCCCTGCTCCACAGAAAAATTCACGCCGTCTAAGGCCCGGGTAATGTTGGGAGCTGTTCCATAATATTTTTTCAAATCCATTGTCCGCAAGATTCTCATAAAATATGCTTCCTTTCTTTTTTATGGACCTATCATAAAATTAAAATGTTGCAGAAATGTGACAGTTCACATAATTTTTGCAGACATAGTAACTTTCATTCCGGGCTTGCCGCGTAAAAAATAAAAAGGCCGGTAAAGGGAGACACTTCGTAAGGAAGTTGTCTCCCTTTCGGCTTTTGTAGTCAGGCAGAATGATGGATTGTAGGAAAATTAATCATATTGGAGAATTACAAAAATGAAACAGGATTACATTGATGAAAAAACAGGTATCAGTTATACCTTGCAAGGCGATTATTATTTGCCCGACCTTGCCTTACCCGCCGAAAAAGGACAGCCTATAGGGATATGGGAACAGAGGCATTTACGGTATTTGAAAGAGTATCGCAGGATTACATATCTTAACCTGCTTACAAGCGGCAGGCTGAACACCTACCTTTCCGACATAAATCAGTATATATTCACAGTTTTTCTTTAATTTCTTATCTTCACCACCGCCAGATGCTCCAGCAATCTTCTTCATATTAACACTTACTACATTAATGAAATTTTCTTCTCCAAAAATCGAATCGCACATTAGACGAAGCTGTGATAATTCAATGTCACTTATCTGAACGAATATTACACCTTTTTCGCTTAAAAGGGAACGAACAATTTCAAGTCTTTTCGACATAAAACTAATCCTCTTTGAATGTCTGAATCCATCTTACGAATCAACATAGCAATCGTCGTATATAAAATCCTTGTTTCCAGTATTGTATGGCGGATCGATATAAATAAGATCAATACTATTTTTATGTGTTTTTTGCAACAGTTTTAAAGAAGCAAGATTATCACCCTCGATAAGAAAATTCATTTGTCCGCCGTTGTCGATGAACAGGTCTTTAGTACCGGGGTATGGGTATCAAGCACCTCGTCAATTTCCTCACGGTGTTCCTCGAATACAAGTCCATATTTCTTACCATTCACATCTTTTTCAAGGTCGGAAAGATAGGAAAGCAGGTTGCCCGTATTCTCATCCTGCGGTGCAGCAGAAATATAGGTTCGGATTTCTTTGATTTTATTCAGCAAGTCCTCACGCTTTTGTTTTGATATATTTGTACTCATTTTGTTTCTCCTAATGCTTTTACTCCTTCACAATTTCTAAATACTGGTCAAGGCGTTCATTTACATACTCTGCAACAAGTAACACCATATCGTCTGCTTTGCCGTCACGATAAAATGCATCAAAAGCATCATAATAGCGTTTACGGTCAGTAAACTTCACATTAATTGCGGGATAGCCGTTACGGATAAGCTCAAGATTTAAAATCAATCGACCTGATCTGCCGTTACCGTCTATAAAAGGGTGTATTCCTTCAAATTCGAGATGAAAACGGGCAATGCGTTCAATCGGATGCATTGTCTTTTTACGCTCTTCATTTTCGGCAAGTAACTCCGTCAATTTCGGCTCAATGAGAAATGGTTGTACCGGTTCGGTATATGCACCTGCAATTGTGACAGGAATACGGCGGTAAACTCCTTTATCTTCAGGTCTATTCATTAGTACCAACGAATGAATCGCCTTGATTTCCGTATCTCTCAACCTTGTCTTATTTTGTGCAATATCTTCAATATAAAGGAATGCGTCACGGTGTCCGACAGCTTCAAGATGATCTTTCAAAGGCTTGCGGTCTATCGTCATCCCTTCAAGCACCATAGCGGTCTCTTTCAAAGTAAGCGTGTTGCCTTCGATAGCATTTGAATTATAGGTGAAGTCAACCATAAATTCCTCACGCAAACGCTGTGTTTCGCCTGCAGTAAGCGGACGCATATCGTCAAGTTTAACTTTTTTAATATCAATTTCAGTTAGTATATCTGCGAATCTGCCGCGTTTTCTTTTATTAGGCAATTTTCGTTTATCCAACGGTTTTTCTGTTTCTGCAGGTATCATATATAATTTTCCTTTGCGGATAACTCCGTCAATTTCACCATTGGCACAAAGCAAACGGACACGACGGGTAGAGATACCCCATTTTTCCGCCGCCTGTGTAACTGTTAAATATTCCATCTTTCATACCTCCTTATTTGAGGGCTACTTATATAAATTTAGTATATCACAATATCGGAATAATTACAATGCACATCAAAAATATTTCAATATATATTTGCCGATAACAGGGCATCCGACAGATAGTGTAACAAACTTTAATTTAAGATACAAAAGCCTTGTGGCACCTTCCTTACAGAAGGTACCACAACCGGATCTTCTTATTTTTTATTTAACAGGCAGGAAAACAGAAAAGGTCGAGCCCTTTCCAACACATGATACCACTTTAATATACCCGCCCTGCATTGTAATAATTTGCCGGGCCAAATACAGGCCGATTCCTATGCCGTCCACATCATGGACCTCTTCTTCTCTAAAAAAGCGCTGAAAAATCGCTCCCTGGACATTTTCAGGAATCCCGCGCCCGGTATCGGTAACGTCAATTTTCATATACATTTCCCATACGTGGACAGCCACCTTAAGGCTGCCTCCCGGCGGCGTATATTTTACTCCATTGTCCAATAGATTAAATAATGCCTCGGATGTCCACCGGCGGTCATGGGGAACAGTCAAATTCTCCGGGCAATCCACGGATAAATGAATCTGCTTTTTCTCCATAGCTGCCAAAACGCCGTTGATCGCCCCAACTAATGTTTCACAAACCAGTGCCGGCTCCTTCTTTAAAGTAATAACCCCGGTTTCTAAGCGGGAGGTCTTAACCATTGCCTGAACAAGAAAATCTAATTTATCAATTTGCCCTGCCGCCGCCTGCAAAAACTCTTCCCGGTTTTTCGTGGAAATCTGCCGGGTCAGCATCGTATCATTGAGCATTTTTAAATTAGCTATGGATGTTTTTGTCTGATGGGATATATCGGATACAAGGGATTGAAGCTTTGACCGTTCTTCCTCCACAATTTTGCGGCCTTCCTCCATAACATTGTAAAGGCGTGCCAGACGGTGGCTGATACGTGACAGCAATGTTTCTGCCTCATAATTTACTTCCGCGGGTGACGAGCCAAAGTCAGGCCCGCCTGGCCCTTGCGGCTGACGCGAAGGAACCATCATATCGTCTAATGTCTTACACAGACTGTCGGTAAAGCGGACAAGCTTTTTTTGAAAATAATACAGAAAAAGGACAAGCCATAAAAGTAATAAGGCAGCCATAACCACGGTGCAAAGTACAAGGCCCAGGCTGCGGGTCCATACCGCAAAGATGGCTATGGCGGCGGCCTGCGTCGCCATGGCTCCGTAAAGAAAAAGGCGCATAAATTGTTTTGAAGAAATGTTTTCCAATATCATCGGTGTTCACCGCCCATCCACTGATAGCCTATCCCATAGGCGGTCTTAATGTATTTCCGGTCGTTTGTTTCGATTTTTTTCCGTATGCGGCTGATCACCGTGGCAAGCGTATGCTCGTCCACAAAATCCCCCTCGCTGTCCCAAAGCTTTTCTAAAACCTGGCTTTTGGTCAAAATAATCCTGGGGTTCTTTATAAACAGCGCTAATACTCGGTACTCCTTTGGCGTAAAATCAACAGGCTCCCCTTTAAGCAGCGCTCTTTGCCCTGAAAAATCAATCTGCAAAACACCGTCGTCAAACAAATCATACTGAGGGGTACGCAGCTTTAGGTTCGCAAAAACAGCCGACACCTTTTTGCAAAGCACGGTCACGGAAAAGGGCTTTGTCACATAGTCCGCACAGCCCGCCTCATAACCCTTTAACATATCGCTTTCCCGGTCATTTGCCGTTATAAAAATAATATACGTAAGCTGGCCTCTGCCCCGGATTTCATCGCACAGCGCAAGGCCGCTTCCGTCAGGCAGGTTAATATCCAGCAGGGCGACGTCAAACTCCGTTTCCTTCAGCTTTTCCACCGCGGCTTTATAGTTTGGCGCACAAACAACAGCATAGCCTTCGGCGTTTAAATTGTAGGTCAGCATTTTATTTAAAAGCGTATCATCTTCGACAATTAAAATTTTTTCCATCATTCATTTCCCCTTTTCTTTAGCTGCTCTCTAACATTCAAAAAACGGTGAGAAAACTTCTGAAAAAATAGACCCTATAGGACTGCTTTAAACATTTTCCTATAAGGTCTATTATAATTTAGTTTAATTAATTTTGTTTTATATCTCTTAGCCAGACGCTAATCGGCTTTACTAAGGGATAATCCCAACACAAAATTATTTATTATTGATAGCAGCCTGTGCAGCAGCCAGTCTTGCGATTGGCACACGGAATGGTGAGCAGGATACGTAGTTTAAGCCGATCTTATGGCAGAATTCTACGGAGCTTGGGTCGCCGCCGTGCTCGCCGCAAATACCAATGTGAAGATTTGGATTCACTGGCTTGCCTAACTTGATTGCCATTTCCATAAGCTTGCCAACGCCAACCTGGTCAAGCTTAGCAAACGGATCGTTCTCAAAAATCTTTGCATCATAGTATGCATTTAAGAACTTGCCGGCATCGTCGCGGGAGAAGCCATAGGTCATCTGTGTCAGGTCGTTTGTACCAAAGCAGAAGAAGTCAGCTTCTTTAGCAATATCATCGGCTGTAAGAGCAGCTCTTGGGATTTCGATCATTGTACCTACTTCATACTTAAGATCTACGCCAGCGGCAGCGATCTCAGCGTCAGCAGTTTCTACAACGAACTTCTTAACATATTTTAACTCTTTGATGTCGCCAACTAATGGGATCATAATTTCCGGGCAAACATTCCAGTCTGGATGAGCCTTAGATACATTGATAGCTGCACGGATCACAGCTTTTGTCTGCATCTTGGCAATTTCTGGATATGTCACTGCAAGACGGCAGCCACGATGGCCCATCATTGGGTTGAACTCATGG
>JAGZDD010000091.1 GCA_018369015.1 Clostridiales bacterium
AGCAGGATACATACACAGGATACAATGGAGTAAAGCAGGGAGTTTCCAAAGAACACGGAAACATTACTCGTCGTCCATGCGGTGACATAGTTTTCCGGATGAAAATCACCGGAGAACAAGGAGGTAAATATCGTTCCCTTAAACATATCCTGGGTTGTGGAAAAGCTGGCTGCCAAAATCCAGAGCAGCATGACAAAGGTAAATAATACCCAGAGGCAGAGGATGATATATCCGGGCAGCAGCTTTAATTCTTTTTTCCAGTTAATAGGCTCTTTTATTTTCTTTACTTTTACTTTTGTGCCAGCCATATATTCTCACTCCTCTCTTAATATTCCACATCTTCGTCTTTAACGAGCTTATTAAACACGAAAAATACGATAACAACACACAGCGCCAGTGTCACGCCCACAGCGGCGCCGCGGCCGGCATCTGTTTCAACAACGCCCTTTGTACCAAAAACAATATCATACAAATAAACAACCGGAACAATCGTCGAACTTTCTGTACTGACTGGTGAAAACATCTGTGACCAAAGGAAAAATGTGATCGTGTGAACGCTCCAGAAAGTAACGTTTGTTTTAATAACACTTTTTAAAAGAGGCACCGTCAGATTGGTAAACTGTTGTATTTTATTGGCGCCATCAATCGTTGCCGCCTCGTACAGATCACCGGGAATACGCTCAATGCCGCTTAAAAAGATCAGCATATAATAGCCAACAGAACCAAACATAAAGGCGATCAGCATGGACCAGAACTTCATGTCCGATCCAAGCCAGTTGACGCCGTCCAAGCCGAAAAATTCTAACACTTCATTAAACAGGCCGACTCTCTGGTTAAATACGTACTGGATCCACATCGTCGCCAGGGCAACAGCACTGATAACATTGGGAAGGTAAATGACTGCTCTGAAAAATTTCTTAAAGCGGACACCGCTTGTAAGAATGACCGCCATCAAAAGAGATAGCGATAAAACAATAATCCCGCCCACAATCCAGATTAAAAACATATTGAGCATAGCCTGGCGCCATGACGCACTTTGGAACATTCCGATATAGTTTTGGAATCCGCAAAAGCTCCAATCGGAAAGGCTGGCCGTCACACTTTCAACGCCAAAGAAACTCATAATGACTGTTCGTATTACCGGATATAAAAACATCAGGACAAATGTGATTATCGCCGGGGTCACGAAACAAACAATCATTGATTTGCTTTTTTTCATCTCCTGACCTCCATTCTATTTTATAAAAGGTGACGCCGGCGGATTACTTTGCGAAATCACCGATGTCACCTTTTTGTCAGGCTTTGTAAGCCCATAGATTCAACTCATTGCAAGGATAATTAATATAAAGCATCCATAGCTGCAACAAAATCATCTGCTGTTTCATACTGGCCTTCAAATAACTTAATGCATACATCCTTAATCATAGCCTGTAATTCAGCATTATCATTCAGACCCATATTCCATTCGTATGTACCTGTCATACCTTCAAACTTTGCCTGAGTGTCAGCAAGCATTGCCGGCCATTCATTTCTTGTATCTGCCGGAATTGTATTTGTCTGCTGGGCCATCTTCTGGTCATATTCACCGGAAACAATCATCATAATTAAATCAAAGGCTTCCTGCTGATTCTCAGAATAGGATGGGATGGCAAATGCCTGGGCACCGACGTTAGCTACAGTGTTGGCATCCTTGCCGCCTTCAACAGATGGGTAATTAAACATTCCCCAATTAATGCCTGCACTTGTATTTGTTTCAATCTCATTGCAAACATAGGAAGCCATAACGATGGCTGCAACATTTAAAGTAAGACCCATCTGGTTCTCACTTTCCGGATATTCGCCGGGAGCGCCGCTTTCAAAATAGCCGGCGTTGATTGCGTCGATCATGTCTTGAGCTGCTTTTTTAGCACCTTCATTGGAAGACCAGCCGCCCTCTTTTACTAATTCCTTAACTGCATCCTGGCCGATATATCTTGCAAGCTGGTAACCGTACATATACATTGCGTATGCGCTGTCCAGTGCCAGCGGTTCAATCCCTGCGTCAACTAACTTCTGGCAGGCATCCATAAATTCATCCCATGTCTGAGGCTCTTCACTAATTCCGGCCTGTTCAAACAGATCCTTATTATAGAAAACGCCGGATGTATATGGCTGATAGTAAATTGCCTTAAGGCTGCCAGCCCAACTGCGAACCTGGTCTGTCAAGACTGAATTGGAAAAATCCGCGTAGCCTGCTGCGGTTGCCATGTCTTCAAGATCCGCCTCAAAGTCAACATACTGGGTAGATACACGCTGGAAATCATCATCAAACAGATCAATCTTTGTTCCGGACTCAAGAGCTGTCTTAATAATCTTATTAATATCACGGCCCTTCCACTCTACTTTTACTGTGTTGCCTGTCTTTGCTTCATAAGCGTCAATGGCTTCCTGAATCACAAGTGCCTGAGGCTCCTGGCTTGTCCACATGGACCAATAAACAAGTTCCTTGCCTCCGCCGGAAGCTGCGGCGTCATCGCCAGCCGCCGTACTTTCTGCACCTGCTGTATCGCCGGCTGCTGCGGAATCGCCCGAAGCCGCAGACTCTGCTGTTCCTGTATCAGCGGCGCCTCCCGTGTTTGCTGTGCCAGATCCACTATTGCTACCGCAGGCTGTGAGCATAGATGCTACCATAGCTGTACAAACAATACCACTTACAAGTCTTTTTAATTTCATATTATACCTCCTTGTTATTTGGACATCTTGTCGTTTCATTCTGCCCTTCGATGACTATATATTATCACCTTTGCACATGAACTTATTTACACAAAAAGATGGTTTATTTGCACTTTTTACCATTTATACAACTTGCATGGATTTTTGTGCAAATTTTGTGGATAATATGCACAATATTTTTGTACAATCCGCCATTTCAGCCGCAAAAAGAAAAAGGGCTTTGAACCCATTTACCGTCATTTTGACAATGAAACAGACTCAAGCCTTTCTTTTTATGTAACAGTTCAGCCCGCGCCATTCGCAAAGCCGCGCTAACGCACTTTCCGCCGCTTCGCGGCTGCCTTTGCTCATAACCTGGCACTCCCGTCTGGCTGAACTGTTACCTTTTTATTATTTAATTTTTCAAAAATCTTACTTTTTAACAGGATGTTCAAGAACACAGGCCGGCGTCCTCCCCGTCATCAGGCGGTACCCATCGGTGTAGCCTTCCTCCCTCCCGGTCAAGGCCTGAATTAAAAGATTTCTCAAGTATGCAATACGCTCCTTGCAGTCAGGGTCGCCAATTTTATTGTTAAGCTCCCTGGGATCTGTACTCAAATCAAAATACTGTTCTTCCCCTGTCTGGGAAAACCAGATATACTTATCCGTTTTGGTCACAATCCAATGGTTGGACTTGTCACCAAAACTGTGTTCTCCATGGAGCCAGTCGCGAAGCGTCTTATCTGTTTCCCTCACAAGGGGCAGCATACTGCTTCCATCGACCGACTCCGGCACCGGCACGCCAGCCATCTCAAGCACGGTTGGCATAACGTCCCGAAGCTCCACAACGCTGTGGCACACCTGGGGGCCGCCGTCCTTTGACAGCGCAGCCTTCCCGGAAATGATCATCGGAATATGGGCGCTTCCCTCATAAGGCATAGCCTTGCGGAATAAATGGTGGTCGCACAGCTCCTCCCCATGGTCAGAGGTAAACAGAATAATCGAATCATCATAGCATTTATCATCCACCAATGCCTGGATAAATCGGCCGATCTGATGATCCAAATGAGTAATACATGCATAATAGCCCACCATCGCCTGGCGGATCAGTTCAGGGTCCTTAGGCCCCGTTGCAGAATCAAAAATCCTTCCGCATCTTTCTAACGCCTCACTGCTCTCCCAGCCGCCAACGGCAGGGGCACGCAGCTCCATAGAATTGTACAGATCAAAATAATACTTCGGAGCATCAAAGGGCGGATGGGGACGTAAGTAGGATACCATAAGGAAAAATGGCTGCGACCGGTCGCGGCGGCGCAAAAAGTCAATGGCGCGGCCCGTCACCCAGTTGGTCGGGTGAGTATTTTCCTCATACATCCACGGCCGGGCAACCCAGCTATTGCACTCCATGCCGGTATCAATCACATCGGCGTCTATACCCTTTTCATTTTTGAGCCAGTGCATATAATCATCAGCATTTTTCTGAGACTCGTACCATGGCACATCGCTGTAACGGTAATAATGGAGATAGCCGTCATGCAGCTCCACATGGTCAAAGCCAAGATAATTGCGCAATGGATGGACATGCATCTTACCTATGCACTGGGTATAGTAGCCATGGCTTTTCAGCTCCCCTGCCATTGTATGGGGATAATCCCAGTCCACGCCGTCAGCATAGCCCACGCGGCCGTGGCGCTCCTGGCTCATCCCCGTGTGGAGGGCGGCCCGGGCAGGTATACAGGTGGGGCAGGAACTATATGCCCTGTCAAACAACGTTCCTCTGGATGCCAAAGTGTCCAAAAACGGCGTCTTGACATCCGGGTGCCCCATACAGCCCAGACAGTCTCCCCGGAGCTGGTCAGTCATTATGAGAATAATGTTTTTTGGTTTCATATATTTTTCCAGACAATCTGACAGGGTTCAAGCGTATATTCGCAGCCGCAGCCTTCGCCGTCATAAACCATTGTTTTCTGTACTTCATTGGAATTGTTTACAATAGCGTACTTTCCGGCATCCGGGTAGGCATGGACTTCGCACAGAAGGTTATCGGCGTTCCAAACATTATAAGTATCTTCCTTACCTGCGGCATAGAACATAGAGCGCATTAAAAGCCTTGTGTTTTCATAGCTGTATGGCAGGCCGGCAATATATACGCCTCTGCCCTTTCCAAAACTGTGGGCCGCAATATGTACCTCATGGTTGGAATACTCAATAATCTCCGTATCTTTGTCAAGGGCGTAAACATTTTTCATGCCTTCGCCAAAATCAAAGGCTGCTGTACGGTCTGCTGTGATAAAGTGGTCCGGGATCACATCTTTAAAATACTTGTCTGTGGATAATGTAAAGCCCAGCTCCTTATCAACACCTAAAATATCGGCAAGCTGGAAGAACCGTCCGCCGTGGTGATAAGCGCTTGGTTCCCCGACGCCCACAAAGCCGCCGCCGTTATAAACCCACTCGCGGATCATCGTCACAAGACGTTCATTTGCCCAGGCTTCCCCGCCGGAAAATGCCGTCATCGCGTCACCGGCATTAATAATCACATCAATATCCGCCGGAATACCATTTTCCAAAATATCATCAAAGCTGATAAAGGATACATCCACACTGGCACCGCTTAAGGATTCCAGAATACCAAAATAGGAATAGGTCTGCTTATACCAGAGGGCATGGGCAACCATGTAGGACTGCCAGGAACGCAGCTTTCCCCAGGAATTTAAAATAGCAACCTTAAGGCCGCAGTATGGCTTCACATCTTTAATATTGTCATAAAGCTCTCTAAATTCATCGGTCACTTTTTCAATATAATCCACAAATTTAGGGAATTTATAAGCAAGGCTTAAGTAGCCGCCGTAGCCGATACGGTCCACAGGCTTGCGCATAATCGCCCGGCGGGCGCACAGCCAGTTATCGATCGCCTCAATACACGGATCATTGCCCTCATAAAAGGTGTCCGGGAAAAAGTAAGGCAGAAAACGGCCCTCCGTATACTTCACCCCAGGTATGTCTGAAATCAGACGCAGAGTGGCGCCGCCGCCCACAGAACCAACAACAGCGTCCAGACCGATCTCACTAAAATACTTTCCGTAAGGCTCTGTTCCAATCCAGTTGTCGCCCAAAAACATCATGGCTTCCCGTCCGGCCTCATGGACAATATCTACAAGCTCCTTCGCTTTTTTAGCAACAAAGCGCTGGATAAAATCAATATAATCCAGATAATGCTTTGTCGGTACCCGGAAGGTGGAGTTGTAATAGCCGTTGTCCACAATGTCCTCCGGCCGCAGCGCGTAGCCGTACTCAGCTTCAAATTCCTCCAGAGCTTTCACAGATACGGTCGCTCCATAACCAAACCAGTCAACAAATTTCTCTTTGGCATTGTCGTTGAATACAAGAGTAAAATGGTAGAAAAATGTTGTAAAGCGGACAACATCCACTTCAGGATTATCCTTAAGCCACTGTACAAGGTAATCCTTTGCAAACTGGCCCGAAGCACTCTGGCGCACATCGAATGGAATCTCATGGGGTTTATCTCCCCAGTTGTTTGTAATATGGTTATACATCTGCGTGGGATCCCAGATCGCATACACAAGGAAGGAAACTGTATATTCATGGAAAGGCTTTGTGTTGTTTATGACAACGAGGTGCTGCTCCTGATCTACCGTCCAGTCATGGACAGGAACAACATCGCCAGTCGTCCGGTCAATGACTTCCCACCACCGGGCCGGGTCATGGATATAATCGGGAATGACCTGCTCCTTGTAGTAGCCTTCCATAAATGCAATGGACAAGCTTATTCCCTCAGCCATATTATGGCGGGACATAAGGTACATCTGCTGGCACTCATCCATATGCCTGGCTGCAAATTCGTTGTGCCCTCTGGCAACAAAATAGGTCGTATAGATTTTTGCGTCCAAAGACTTGATGTCGTCATCAAGCTTTGTTCCATCGCTGTCTCTGAGGGCATCCGCCCCCCAGCGCTCTAACATCTCTTTTGTTTGCTCAAGGAAATTAGACTCACTTGGCAAAGTTACTCTGCCTTTTGTCTTAGACATTTAAACCGCCTCCTATTTCTTTGTTAATTCAAGTATATCTGATAAATTCTTTGGCGACAATAGCATTATTCTCCGTTTAATTTGCACAATCAATCTTCTTTCATTTGTAACTATTGCCATTTTTTTGTTTTTGGAGTACAGTTAAATTAGCAGATTATCCAAGACTTATACATGCTTTCATCGGTACACGCAGCAACCTAATCATTGATTTGCCTTGCAGCGGCCCCTGGCTTTGCAGGGCATCGACAAAGGATGGTGGTTTTATGGTTTATGAGATCAAAAAAATCTCTGATACATCCGAGCTGGAACAATGCCATTCTTTTGAGATTTCTCATTTTCAATGGCGCAGCATTTATCATCCCAAATCTTTTGGATGTATCGGGTACATTGAGGACAAAGGGTTTCTTGTCTTGCTTGCCTGTGAGGAGGTCCACCCAAAGGCAGACTGTTTACGGAACTTTGAGCCGGTATACAAAGACAGCGCCTTAGAAGCCTTTTTCCAGTTTGACCCAGCTTCGGCGGATTATTTCAATTTTGAATTTAACGCCAATGGCGCTTGTATCGCGGCCTATGGCCTGACCCGTCATTTACGGACCTACTTCAGTGCCGAACAGATTCTTGACTTAAACATCCGCCCCAAAATCACACCTCATGGCTGGCAGATCCTTTTTCTGATTCCGGAATCTGTCATTTATTTTTTTCAGCCAAAAGCCCGCTGGAAGAAAACCCGTCATATCTGCTGCAATTTCTACAAGCTCTCTGAACACCCGGATATTGAACATTACGGCAGCTTCGCCCCGGTGCCGCTTCCAACGCCGAATTTCCACCGGCCGGACTTTTTCGCTAAAGCTCGTATTGTCTGATTTTTTTAATATGAGGATAATGTTATGAATGTTAATGACAAACGAAAGGCATTGCAGCACTTAAAATAAAGTGCTGCAATGCCCTTTTCGTTGATTTCCATAACAGCCTGGCCGCCAAAACGATGGGGATCCCCGCACCTGGCACCTAGTCTCTTTTCGGCCTTACAAGAAATTCGTTATTCTTTTTAATCGCTTCATATTCTTCCGCAATTGCCGCTTTTTTCGGCTCATAAATCGCCTGGGTATGGTACTTGATTTCCCGCATATGTTTAAACTTCCCCATAACCGTCAGGCGGTCACCGTCATCCTGCGGCCATACAAAACTCATTTTCCCGTCTTCCATAGAGATTTTCCCTACTCTTCCGCAGATGGCACATTCCACATAGCCGCGCCCAGGCTTTGCAATGAGAAGGCTGTTGTGGCAGCCTGGACAGGCTTCCTCCTCCTCAGTCTGGCCAAGATATTTCTTTGTCCAGTCAATCTCCGGATGCTTTACGGCATAAGCCAGATTTTGTCCTAAATATTTTGCCCGGAGCACATAATCCTCTCTTGTCAGCGCCTCCCCTGGATCGGCAACCGCATGAATATTCAGGTGGTCAATCACATTGATTTGAGCGGAAAAGGTCGTTGTATACAGTGTAGCAAGTCCCAGAGAGGTCCAGTTTTCGGTAAGCGCTCCTCCCACGGAAATCAATGCTCCCGGACGGTGCTGTGTCCGCCCGTTAAGCCATGCAGGCGCGCCCCCATCTAATTCCCATCCGGCCACATCCATTTTGGGTCCAAAAATCCGGTCACGGAAATCAGTAACAACACCGCAGGGTGATAATGACCATACCGGAGCGCCGAGAATATACCCGTCACTTTCTAAAAACTTGTCCAAAAGCCAAGGAACATCATCTTTTAAAATGCAGCCTTTAGGACCTTTCCATGTACACGGCATATTCGAGCACGCCTTGCATGGCAGTATATTGCACTCATTCAAACGAATCAGTTCTACATCAACCCCCATTTTTTTCGCCTCTGCCAGGGCAAGCTTCATATAAGTTTCCGTATTTCCGTTCTTTCTTCCGGCACAAAACGCCGTAATCTTCTTTGCCATAATATCCCTCCATGATCATTTATACATGCAGACAGCGGGTTTTATATAACCGCTTTGCCATCGGAGCGTTTACGGCTATAGACCCGGGTCTGCATGGCTACTTAACTTTTATTATAAGACCCGGCCTTTGGCGCCGCAATGTTTCAAATAACACAAAACTGCCTTTTTATTGTGCCCCAGCACAATGAAGCCTTGCCAAAAATATATTGTATGTATTATTATAAAGATTAAGGCCACACAGGTTTAAATTTAAAACACTTCCGGAGATTTAATATGCAGACATCGATTCTTTTTGATATTTTAAATACGCCCGCTTACCCGCCCATTATGCTTGAGCGGCAAATGGCGGTCAGCCATTTTGATTTTAAAAGCGGCATGCGTTTTTGCGCCATGAGCCCGTATCAAAATAATAGCGGCGGCTGTGACGTCTTACAAAAAAACAGCGGCACAGAGTATTTCTCCTCTGTTATCCCGAAAAAGCTTGAAACGATTGCCGGACTTATTGCCCAGTCGTTTCCCCGGGCTATATACACGTTTTGGGAGGATAAGGTCATCCTCCTTTTAGACAGGGCAAGCCTCCTTGACGAGCCTATTCTCATGCCCTTAAAAAAGCTTTGGGAGCAAGCTTTTCCCGCCATTGGCATAAGCAACAGCTTTTTAGACCTTGCACAGCTTCACCGCTATTTTGAGCAGGCGCTCACAGCCCACAGCTACGCCCTAAAATTCGCGGATATGAGCTTTAAATACTATATTGTCTATGAGGATATTGCCCAATTAGAAATGCTCCGGGTACTGACAGCCCACAGCACTGCCCTGGACTTCTGCTCCCCGGACATTTTAAAGCTCATTGATATAGACAAGAAAAAACAGACGCAGCTCGCCCAAACATTATCTGTCTATCTTAATTGCTTTGGAGACGGGATACTGGCCGCAAAAAAACTGGGAATCCACAAAAACACCCTCTATTACCGCCTGTCTGTCATCAAAAATATCCTGGATAATGACCTGACAGACGGAGAAACAAATTACACGTATATGTTTACCTTCCGAACGCTCCACTATCTCGGCATTTTTCAGCTTATTGACCTGTAAAATCGCCCCTCATAATACAAATTAGTTATTGTTCGCAGTCTGTTGCCCTGCAAATATCTGCTCGTGCAGGCACGACAGCAGCTTGCAGGGCTTATCGCGTAAAAAAGCCCGCGAAAACCAGGTATTTTCCTAATTTTCGCGGGCTTTTGCAAAGGGAAGCTAATACATCATTTCCTAAGTTACTGTTTACGGAAAGTTAAAAAGTGCAGTACTTAATCCTGTGGATAACCCTCGGGATTATTTTTCTGCCATCTCCATGAATCAGCACACATATCGTCCAGATTCTTTTCGGCCACCCATCCAAGCTCCTCCCGCGCCAGAGAAGGATCGGCATAGCAGGTTGCAATATCTCCGGCACGACGCGGCTTGATTTCATATGGAATTTCCTTGCCGCATGCCTTTTCAAAAGCCTTCACTATATCAAGAACGCTATATCCGTTGCCAGTTCCAAGGTTGTATGTAAGAACGCCTTTTTTCTGTGCCAGCTTTTCAATCGCTTTGACATGGCCCTTGGCCAGATCCACAACATGAATATAATCTCTCACGCCTGTACCGTCATGGGTATCATAGTCGTTTCCGAAAACGCCCAGCTTTTCAAGCTTTCCAACAGCAACCTGGGTAATATAGGGCACAAGGTTGTTTGGAATACCTTTGGGATTTTCCCCGATCATACCGCTGATATGGGCACCGATAGGATTAAAATATCTCAGGAGAATTACATTCCACTCATTGTCCGCAGTATGGAGATCGGCAAGCATCTGTTCAATCATCCATTTTGTCCAGCCGTAAGGATTTGTACATGTTCCTTTCGGGCACTGCTCCGTAATAGGTACAAAAGCAGGGCTTCCGTAAACCGTTGCAGAGGAACTAAAAACAATGTTCTTAACGCCAAAATCACGCATGACCTCGCAAAGATGAAGGGTACCGGTAATATTGTTATGATAATATTCCAAAGGCTTTGCCACAGATTCGCCCACGGCCTTCAGCCCGGCAAAGTGAATGACCGAATCGATGCTTTCCTTTTCAAAAATCTGTGTGAGCGCTTCCTTATCCAAAATATCTGCTTTATAAAACTTAAGTTCCTTTCCTGTAATCTTTTGAACTCTCCGTAAAGATTCTTCACAAGAATTGTAAAGATTATCTACAACGACAACATCATAGCCTGCATTCAGTAACTCGATACATGTGTGGCTCCCGATATATCCGGCGCCTCCGGTAACTAAAATAGACATAGCTGACTCCTCCTCTTTCAATGCGGCACCCCAAAAACCTTAAGAGTACCTTGTCTTAAGCTTTTTTATTGTAACACCTTTTATCCAATAGTAACACTATTTTTTGAAAAAATATTTATCTTTTAAGCCGAATAATGTTACAGTTTGGCTCACGATGAATAAGTTTCAAGAAAATCATAAAGCTCTTTTTCATCCTTTACCTCCATCCCGCCGATGACATCCGCAGCCACCTCCGAAGGCAGCGAATTAAAGTCAATATCTGTATATTCATAAACCGTTTTCTTATCACTGTAAAACACGGTAATACATCCTTTGCTCAATTTAATATAATATTTATGGAAATCCTCCTTGGGCTGGTAGGTTTTGCGAAGCATCAGGCAGTCCGGAGAAAAATACATCAGGTCAAAGCCAATCAGCCCATCCTCCAAATCGCTGATGGACAAATTGTCCATATAATGATCCAGCTTTTCTAAGACACCTGTACGAGTAAGGCCCAAATAAATCGCCGGCATTGTCGTTTCCTTGCGGGTCATTGACTGATCGCTGGCATTATAGGTTTCCACAATAAGCCGGGCGGACGGTTTTACAGTATCCTCCTTAGCCGCCACCTCGACCGGCGTATCTTCCCCGAACGACTGCTTGGGGCTCTCCGACAGCTTCTCATAGCTGAAAATATAAGCGCAGGTCAAAACAAAAATACTGCAAAAAGAACAGATAAAGTATTTCTTCATGGAAGCTTCCTCCTTTAAATACATTATCTGTTCTTTTTGACGTTTTATACCCGTCTGCGGGCTTACATAATATGAATTTTTCTGCAAAATCTGACAAGGACATGGCCCTTCGGAAGGCTGCGCACTTCCTCCTCGCTCATGCCGCCTAAAAGGATCAGGGCAATACCATAGGCTGCAACACCAAAAGCTACCGAAAATACAATAGAAATAAGGTTCATATGGACAATATAGTAAACGCCCTTATACACAAAATATGCAATCGCTCCCATAATTAATGCGGCCGCCGTCGGAAGAACAAAGGCCCTGAAAATTTCCTGACTGTAACCAATATAGCGGTACAAGGACATCAGGTTTAAGGCGCACATTGCGAATGAAAATACAAGGTTCCCGTAGACAAGAGAATAAATATTCATGTCTGCGAACTGGAGAAGGATATATACAACCACAATATGTATTACCAGAGCAATGACGGCATTAATTACCGGGGTTTTCATTTTATTCATTCCCTGGAGTATGGCAATTGTTACTGTTGAAAAAGAGTAGGTAATGACCGTAATCGCCCCAAGCTGAAGCAGATAGATCGGAACATTGTTATTAATAACAAACAAAAGCTTCATAATCGGGCCGGCCAGCACAATAAGGCCTACACAGGAGGGGATCGCAATGACATTGGTCAGCTTAAGAATCGAATCGATTTTTTCTCTGGCCTCATGCTTTCTTCCGACAGCAACAAGAGATGTCACCGCCGGAATAAGGGCAATACCAATCGATGATGTGATTCCAAGTGGAATATTAAGAATCATTTGGTACTGGCCGCTGTAATTTCCATAAAGCTCTGTCGTCACCTTTGATGCATACCCAAGGCCGCTCATAATCTTTGAGAACATTGAAGAATCAACGATTCCGCTGATCTGATAGATCGTGGAGCTTAAGACAACCGGAGCCATAGTGACGGCCACCATTTTCACAATCTGCTCTGTCCTTAAATGATTCCGTGTCTTATCTCTGCCAAGCAGGCGCATAAATGCGGGCTTATACAAATAATATACAATAGCCATAAAAATCATGGCACTTAATGCGCCCATCAGCGTTCCTAATGTTCCGCCGGCCGCTCCCCAGGCAGGACCTTTAAAAATCAGCAGGTAAGCTGCCACAACGCTGATAATTGCGTGGACAACCTGCTCAAGCATCTGGGAAACCGCGGTAGGCATCATAGAGTTTTTACCCTGGAAAAATCCCCTCATAACTCCCATGATTGCTGAAATAAACAATGTCGGCGCCAAAATTCTCAGCGATATGGCCACGCCTATTTTGTCCTCGCCATACAGAGCGACCGCCAGCCATTCGGCGCCAAAAAGTGTCAGCAGGGAAACAGCGCCTCCAATAATCAGGGCGAAGATAAAGGCCCCTTTAAGAATACGGAAAACGTTTTTATATTCCCTGCGCGCCAAATGCCTCGCTGTTAAAAGCGCTACTGCCGTGGGAATACCGTTGGCTGACAGCAGCAAAATAAATTGGTAAATCGTATAGGCCAGACCATAATAGCCATTCCCCTCATCCCCGATAATCCGCTGCATTGGCACTCGGTACAAAAGGCCGATAACACGGACAAGAATCTGGGCAGAGGCCAAAATCGCACTTTGGACGACAATGCTGTTATTTCTGGATTTTTTTTGATTTTCCATGAATCAACCTCATTGTCTATTATTCACTTAATGTAATATCAAAATCTTCGGGAACGACAGCGATATATGTTTTTCCCGGATTCATTTTTACCTGTGTGCCATCTTCAGCATAGTACTTTGTCTGCTCATTTTTATTGGCGCGCTTCCATGTAACATTGATCGCTTTGCCGTCTGTAATGTAGAGTGCCTTGCCCTCACCGTCTAACATAATATCCTGGCACCCGGAGCCGCCGATAATGTCTTCATAGTAGGCATACTGGATAATAATGTTTTTGAACTTAAGCTGTGAGCTGTCGTTAGCGTCAAGATGTGGCTTGCCGTACTGTGTCTTCATATAAAGCTTTGTGGCACTATCATAGGTCAGCGTCGGCTGGCTGTACACAAAAGGAATTTCCACGGTATTGGCAATTGTTCCGTATTCCGGCTCAGTGTCCTCAAGATTAAATGCAAGGCTTCCCTCATAGCCGTCGGGAAGGTTCCTTTCTGCCCCAATTTCTGCAATGCCGGCTTCTAAAGTTTCACCGCTGGCAAAAATATGATGGGGCGCCGAATAATTATTATCCTGGAAATACGCGCTTCCCACATTCTCGCTGACGGTCTTAATACCGTCCTGGGCAATTCTGTCTGTTGCGTAAATAGACTGTCCGTAATGGCAGTAAATAGCGTCAAAATTATTGGCAAAGTCAATATAATTATGTCTTGCACTGCGCACAGAGCCTACTCTTTCGATTTTGGACGTGTCCTGGAAAATCGCCAGCATACGGGTAATATCGCCCTCAACAACAGCCTCATAAAGAATATCCGCCTGGGAGGTGCCGCACTGCTGGGGCGTTGCCTCCTCTATATTGTTAATCATTACAGCCACAGGCCGCTTCATTCCCACCTCAGAATCAATAATCTCTCCGGTAAGAAAGCTGCGCATCTGGCCTTCAGGAAGGCTTTCGGTTTCCTCTGTTTCTGCCTGTGCCTCTGTCTGGGCGCTTTCTGTCTGTGACTGCCCGGTTTCGGCAGCCGGAACAGTTTCGCTTTGGGCATCCGTATCTTTTGAACAGCCGGCTGCCACAACTGACATCATAAGGGCAATAATAAGTGCTCTGCTAATTCCTTTATAATTTTTCATATTTTTCTACACTCCTTTATATTACTATGAAAGCTCGGCAAGCGGACGCACATCCGGGCAAGCTCGCTTGTCCGGATGCGCGGACATTTGCCGACAAGACGGTATGAGTGCGAGTTGCGC
>JAGZDD010000092.1 GCA_018369015.1 Clostridiales bacterium
ATATTCCGGATCTCCGTACGATAACGGTCAAGCAAAACAAAGCCAAAACCTATCTCCAGCATCCCGGCCATGACAAGAATGATCAGCAGACCTATAATCTTCTGAGCCAGTGAATTTTTTCTTTTATTCATTCGGTATTGATTTTTGATCATACGAGGCCCCCCATTTATATATTTTTAAATATTTTAAAATATTTTGACATACTATGGCAAGAGGTTTTATAAACAGGAAAAATCTGCTCTGAAATAGTAAATAAGGGCACCCTTTTTCTTAGGGTACCCTTAGTCGTATCTTTCGCGGTACTATCACCGTCTTGTTTGCACGTAAATATCTATCTTATATTTTTACAGCAACCACACGCCCTTTTCCTCACAGGCTTCCACAACGCCCTGGGGCCATATGGAGGACTGAACCTCCCCTACATGGGCTTTTCTTAAGAAAAACATACAAATTCTCGACTGGCCGATACCGCCGCCAATCGTATAAGGCAGCCTGCCCTCAAGCAGCGATTTCTGGAAAGGCAGTTTAGCCCGGTCCATGCAGCCGCGGATCGCAAGCTGGCGCATAAGCGCCTCCTCATCTACGCGGATTCCCATAGAGGACAGCTCAAGGGCAATATCAAGCACCGGATAGTATACTAAAATATCCCCGTTTAACGTCCAGTCGTCATAGTCCGGAGCCCGGCCGTCATGGGGCTGCCCGGACGCCAGCGCCCCTCCGATCTGCATAAGGAATACAGCTCCCTTTTCCTTTGCTATCTCATGCTCACGCTCTTTCGGCGTCTTGTCCGGATACATGTCCTCAAGCTCCTGGGCTGTAAGGAAATAAATTTCCTCAGGCAAAATAGGTTTAATATAACCATATTTTTCGGACATAAAATGCTCTGTATAGCGCAGCGCGTCATAAACCCGCCGCACGTTTTCTTTTAATGTATCAAAATTGCGTTCTTCTTTATCAATAATCTTTTCCCAATCCCATTGATCGACAAAAATCGAATGAAGATTATCTGTATCCTCATCCCGGCGGATCGCGTTCATATCCGTATACAGTCCTTCGCCGTGATGAAAACCGTAGCGTTTTAACGCCATCCGTTTCCACTTTGCCAGAGAATGGACAATCTCAACCTCATGGTCCGCCTGTTCCTTAATGCCAAAGCGAACCGGACGTTCTACGCCGTTAAGCGTATCGTTAAGCCCGCTTTCAGGCGTCACAAACAAAGGCGCAGATACGCGGGTCAAATTAAGCTGATTGGCCAGTTCCCGCTCAAAATAATCTTTGACATATTTAATGGCAATTTCTGTTTCCCGTATATCCAAATGAGATACATAGTCGTCAGGAATCCTCAGATGTTCCATAGGTCAGACCTCCTGTCCAGCAATATTGAATGATTTACGTTTAATAAATGTCATATTATCACGTTAAAGTAATAAATGTCAATATATATTTGCATTTTCCCAGATAGCATGTAACAGTTCAGCCATGCTGAACTGTTACATGCAAAAATCCATTAAAAATCGCCTGCGGCGATGGGATTTTTGCACTCCTGTTTCACTTTCTGACGGGCAGCGCAGCAAGTGCGCAGACCTGGCTGAACTGTTACGATAGCTTCCTTCAAAAAGGCCAACAGCTTGCTTTATATCAATCCACAGCCCCTAAAGTTACTCCGTAAAAATCAGAGAGAGATTTATCCTTATCAAATAAATGATAATACTGGAGCGCCCTGTACTCCTCAATCTCTTTGGAATACGGGTTAGCCTTTGTATTATAATAATTTCCGTCAGCATCAATATAAATATTGGCCGTAATCACCGGAACCCGCTGGCTCAAATCTGAAAGAAATTCCTGATACCCTGTCTTTTCAAGCCCGGCCACATCCAAAATAAGCGAGCTTAGGAAATTAGGGCTTAAACGCTCAATTTCCTGCTCCTCAATATCATAATTGGCCCATATAACAAACGGCACGATATAGCGCTCCTGCTGCGTTTCTAATGACTGGTCGTCCTGCTTTCCGTTATATTCCAAAATCGGCTTTGCAATAACGTCTGTGGGCTGGTGATCTCCAAACATAACGACAATCGTTTTTTCATCCTGAGCCTTAAAGTAATCAATCAGCTCCTCAAAGGCCTCATCAGACTTTTTGACAAGAGAAAGATATTGCTCCGTATAATGCTTCTCCTTCGGATTTTCAGGCTCAAATCCAAGCTCAATTTCCGGCGTGAAATTCTCATAATCATTATAGTAACCGCCATGATTTTGCATTGTCACGAGAAATGCAAACATGGGATTGCCGTCCGGCTTTGACTCAAACACATCGATAAGCTGGGCAAAGGAACTTTTGTCCGATACATAAGTCCGAAGAAGGTCGCGGTGGGTAAAATCCGGGTAGAACATTATTGTATCAAAGCCAAAATAAGGATATACCTCATCCCGGTCCCACCCCGAAGCATTAAACGGGTGCAGCGCCGCCGTATCATAGCCAAGGCTTTTCAGCCACGAAACTAAGGTCGGCTTTTCCTCGTGAATATACTGCTGGTAGGCCACGCTTCCCTGGGGAAGAAATGCCATCGTATCTCCTGTTAAAAACTCAAACTCTGTATTGGCCGTATTGCCCCCCTTAACGGAAACAAACAAATTCCCCCGGACAGTATCTTCCTTTAAGCTCCGCATAAAAGGCATGTAATCTTCGTTTGTTTCAAAATCGCCCAAAACAGACAAATCGCTAAATGCCTCGTTCATTACAACAATAATATTGGGCTGGCCGTCATTTGTTTCCGGGTCAGCCCCGTCACTGCCATTTTCCAGGACTGCCGTACCATCATCGTTTTCCCCGGCTGACATTTTATTTCCGGTTCCCTGGCCCCCGGAACCTACGGTATTTAGGCCGCTGCCGCTAATCTGCACACTTTCGCCAGCAGTTCCTTCCACGATGTCCGTATGCCCCGTTTCATCACTATAAGGCTCCATGATCCTGGCAACCTGCTCAGTAGAATAGCCCTCCGGCTTATCTACCTCAATATACTGCATATTATAGATAAAACTCACCGCAAACCCATTCGTCGCATAAAGAGTATTTGGCAGAAACAGTGTTTCATCCATTCCAAGAAAGCTTTTTACCCCAGTAACCTGCAAGCTTATAAAAATCCCAAAGACGGCGCAAATACAGGCCGCCATCCCGGCCAGGCGCCATGCCGCATGTTTAAGGGCGTGAATCGAAAAAATATCTTTGGCTTTCCAATGGATCAAAGCCTTTGGAAGCCTTATTGAAATTTTTGACGCAACTGCCATAAGCAATGCAAAGCCTAAAGCAACAATAAGCATGGGATATTCTACAGAAAACTCATAATTATCGGAAACACTCATCGCTGTTCCTATAGACATTAAATCCCACGGAAGTACCGGGGAGCCTCTGAAGATTACGGTATAATAATTAATGATACCAACAGTCATAGGGATAAAGCCGCCCACAATGCCTGCAATGTCCGCCCGGCCAATCAAAAGAAACAGTAATAAAAATAATATGTAAAAAAAGATAATATTTAATATTTGCAAAACGCCGCCCATATCAAAGGCATTGTGAGAATATGCTTCTAACAGATAAAAGCTCGCCGGCGGCAGCAAAAGCATAAAAATAAGCCCTGTTCCCCGTTTCAGACGGATATTAAGATTTAGAACAGTGCCCGTTGCTGCAATCAGCGCAAAGCTGGCCAGAAAGTACGGCCATGAAAAGCCCTCGGAAGATACGCTGTAAATATATACGCCAAAAAGCGCTAATATAATGCATATATTTATGACTAATTTTTTTCCCGGCCTTATAAAAATTCTCTTTATTTTCTCCATGATTTACTCCTTACATCTTATGAGCAGCCCGGTAAATACACATGAAACACGGATCGCCCCGTCATTCATGCGCCATCACAGCCAAAAAACTGACGGCTGCTTACCGTTTTGCCAGTGAACAGCAAAGAATCCTGACTAGCAGGATTCTTTACAAAGACATTACAATTATTTATTATAACATTACAATTTAATCTTGCAAGAAGCATGAATGAAAATTAAGAAAATCATCATAATTTCGGGTACAGCCGGCACCACCACGCATGAAAGCCAGGATTGCTCCGTGCCTGCCCACTTGATAGCTTTCATGGTAATCATTCCGGCAGCACCGATTTAAACTCCCGGTGATGTACCTTGTGAAGCTCTAATATTTCCACGCGTTCACGAAAACGCTCCGCAGCAAGATCACACTCAGCCTTTGTCGGATGGTTCTCCATAATCTTCCAGCGTATCTCATTTTCAACCGATGCGCTGTGAGGCCCTTCCTTTCCGTTCTTTCTGAACATCTCAATAATTTCTTTAGAAAGAGCGCCGTTGCACACATAGCTTCCGATGACCGTATTGTTTTCTTTGACTATATTGACCCCGGCGGTAATGGAATGAACCGCATGGGCGCCGTCTGCATAAGCTCCCAGTGTGCAAAATACGCCGACAGCCTTGCCGGAAACTTTTTCCATAAATTCCTTCATTTCCTTATTTGGGCCGCCTTTATCTACCCAGTAGCCTAAAAGCACCACATCAGCGTCAAGCTCTGGCGCCCCGTCCTTAAGATTATGGAGCGTGCATATATATTTTTCAGAAATACCATTTGCGATAGCCTTTGCCAAAATTTCTGTACGTCCGGAAAGACTTGAATAAATCACTTGAACCTTCATTATAAAAACCTCCTGTTTAATTGTAACAGTCCAGCCCGCGCCATTCGCAAAGCCGCGCTAACGCGCTTCCCACCGCGTCGCGGCTGCCTTTGCTCATAACCTGTTGCTCCCTCAGCCGGGAGCAACAGGCAAAAATCATGTAAACACGATTTTTGCCTGTCATTCCCGGCTGGCTGAACTGTTAGGTTTAATTTAATGTCTGAATATATTTTTCAACATATTCAAGAATAAAATCTGCGCCCTTAAGTCCGGCCAAAGGCAAATGCCTTGCCAGCATCATGCCGTTGATGACCGGCATACAAATGCGCAGCGTCGTGTTGCTTTCATCGCACAGCCCCAATGTCGTATCATCGGCCAATATAAAGCATTTGTGGCACCCCCGGACAAGATCAATGCGCGTCTTTTCCTTTTCAAGATAAATCACATCTTCCCTGGGATTTTCAATGCTTCTAAGACTATGCATACAAACCTTTTCTTTAATAGCAAAGCCAAGCCCGGCAAGGAAATCCCCGATACCTGTAACCGTATCATATTCGCCGTAAAGAACTGCCTCCATCCGGTCTTTTTTCAACATTCTTCCATACATCGGATATTGCATAGACATACGGATTTTATCCTTTAGCCTGGCTTCCAAAGCAGGATTTAAGGTCCGCCCTAAAATACGGCCAACCTCATGCAGCCAGTCAAGTGTTGCCTTATAGCCATACGGAACCTTGTAAAGCCACGGCATACCAAAATCCGTTTCCAATACTTTAGCGGCATTTACAGCCGCACCGTGAATCACAATATTGATTGCCGCACTGCTCATGCTCTTGACAGCCTCAATACTTGTATCTGCGCACAGGCAGGTTCCCATCGTCATTCCAAAGCCTTCCTTAAGCAGCTCGCACAGCTCCCATATATCGGAACGGACACGGTAAGTCCATAAAGAGGCGCCAATAATATTAAATGTATTTTCTTCTTTATGCCCGCTATCCTCCACAAGCTCTCTTACAAGCATTGTATACACTTCTTTAAGCCCTATGGAATAATCTCCTCGGAAGCCCCCCTGTTCAAAGGCAATCAGCCGTGCCCCGACCTGATCCTGCATGTAAGTACATACGCCTTTCAAATCCACACCAATGACTGCGGCCACAGAGGAAGCCACGACAAAAATCACGGATGGGTGTGCGCTTTCATCAATTTCAACAATAGCTTTTTCCAGACGGGCAACATCGCCCATAACAACGTCTGCTTCACTCATGTGCGTTGTAAAAAGACGGTTTTGCTGGTCAATATCCATTTCCCCAAACAAGCTCATACTAAAATGGGTCGTTCCTGCCGGGCCATACTCAAGAATAACACTGCCCTCAACGCTGAGCAGGTTCCACAAAATACCCATACGGTCTGACGGTGTCGGTAAAAAACGTGTCAGGCTCATCCTGCCATCCCCTCCTTTTTCATCGGCGTTTCCGGCAAAGCTTTGCCTAGTTCTTCCCGGATTTCCCTGCACTCTGCGGCTGCGCGCACAAGCTCGCCGGTAATATAATCCGTTACCTCAAAACCAAGCATTCCCGACGCTTTATCCGAATGAACCATAGCAATGCCTTTTTTTCTTAACCGCTGGGCGTATTCATGGCCCAGATAAAGATTTGGCTTTAATACGTCGTAAATATACTGCATTGGCGCAATGTTAGCGCTCTTTGCCACATAAGGATTGACCTTTTCTAAAATATGCTCGGCTCCCGGACGGTCTGCCTCATTGTCATAGGAAGAAAGCTGTATAATCTGGGGAACCATTCCCATATCTACCATAAAGCTGTTAAATTCCATACAGTCGAACGGCGTGTTGCCATAAATATACGTCACGCCCTCAAGCGTTCCCCGCGCCCTCTGTACAGCGTTCCTGGCATTTTCATAAAGCGCTTTAAGCTTTTGGGGCAGAGAAAGCTCAAGCGATTCAAACAAATATTGATAGGTTTTATAAATATGCCCGGGATCTGTAAATTTGTTAAAAAACACATAGGGAACGCCGAAAGCTTCCTTCATTTTTTTAGCCAAAGGCAGAGCAATGTTATTCACAACAATATTCATTTTCGCGCCGGCGGCTTCTTCAATTTCCTCCACAGTACAGCCGCAGGGAAGCTCCATTCCGATCTCTACGTTATTTTCCTTAAGAATATGGCACAACTCCGTTGTCTCAAAGCTGCCCATGCGCTGGCCCAGCAGATTGACCTTCCCATTTGACGGGCGTTTTTTCATAAGCTCAAAGCAGGCGGTAATGGCCCGCTCAAGGCCCGGTAAATGATTATCGCATTTAAAATGCTCCGTATGTACAGGAAGCACATGAATCCCATATTTTTCCGAGAGCCCGTCGGCCATGGAATCCGCGTCATCCCCGATAATTTCCACAACACAGGTTGTCACAAGAAAGACAACTCTGGGGTGATATTCATTAACCAGCTCCTCCATGGCGCTCTCCAGCTTCTTTTTACAGCCAAAGGTAACATCTCTTGTATCAAGGACAACGGACATGCACCTCCCGGTAACTCCCCCAAACTCCTCAGAATGGAGCGTCATATGCTTTGTATAATAAGCACATTCGTCTGTTCCTACAATCAAAAGTACCGCGTCCTTAATTCCCCGGACTGTCATCGCCGCCCCCATAAGAGGACAGTGGGTTCCCGGAAACATAGCGGCAGTCAGAGGCGCCACATCCTTCATGGATGTTATATCCTTTAAACGCCCAAGCTTACTAAGCAATTTATTTCCATCCATCGTCTGTCTGATTCCTTTCCTAACATATTTCTTTATAGGCGATCAGCGGCGCATGGCGCCCGTCCACCCAGACAATATTACATTCCACATGGTACACTTCCCACATCATTTTTTCGGTAATAACCTCTTCCGGACGGCCTTCGCTATATTTTCTCCCTTCCTTCACAACAACAATATTGTCACTGACCTCCAACGCCTGGCTTAAGTCGTGCAGCACCATAACAACGCCAATGCCGGACTCCCGGTTCAGCCGTTTCACAAGACGCATCGTTTCGAGTTGGTGGGAAATATCCAAATAGGTTGTCGGTTCGTCTAAAAACATAATTTCCGGCTGCTGTGTCAGTACGGTAGCAATCCACACACGCTGGGCTTCGCCCCCGGAGCACTCGTTAATCGATTTGTCCTTCAGTTTATACACGCCCGTCACCTTCATCGCCCAGTCAATAATTTCTTCATCCTCTTTTGTATTTTTCTTATACCAGTTCTGATAGGGCATACGGCCAAAGCCGATGAGATCCTTTACTTTAAAGTCCGGCGGTGCCGAATGTTTCTGAGGGAGCACTCCTACGCACCGGGCCAGCTCCTTGCTCCCGAATTGAAGCAGGTCGCGGGAATTTAAGCAGACGCTTCCCTTTCTATATTTTAAAAGCCGTGTCAGCGCCTTAAGTACTGTCGATTTTCCAGAACCATTCGGCCCGATAATTGTTGTAATCTCACCCTTTTTCAGATGAATGTCCATATCGTCAACAACCACAGAATCGCCATAACCGATCTGAAGGCCTTCTGCTTTAATTTCCATAGGCCGCTCCTTTCTTGCGCAGCATATATAAGAAAAATGGCCCGCCGCACACTGCCATAATAATGCCCACAGGAATCTCCATTCCCGGAACAATCGTCCTCCCGATGGTATCCGCGATCAACAGAACGTCGGCGCCCAGCACAACACTGACCGGAAGCATGGCTTTATAATCGGAGCCTACAAGTATTCTGGCAATATGAGGTACGACAAGTCCCACAAAGCCAATCATTCCCGCAACAGCCACCGTAGACGCCGCCAAAAAGGCCGCTACTGCGGACAATATAATCCGGCACATATTGACCTTAACGCCAAGGCTCTTGGCCATCTCGTCCCCAAGCTGGAGGGCGTTGGCGCCTTTTATACACAAAAATGAGAGGATAAGCCCTATGACTGCGTACACTGCAAGCAGCTTAAACTGATACCAGCTCTTTCCGGACAGACTTCCGTTAAGGAAAGAGAGGACGCTGGACAAATCGTCAGAATTTAATAACTGAAGCAGCGACGTATAAGCCCCCAAAACAGAGTTGATAGCCACACCGGACAGGATGATCCGGGTCGGGTCCACGCCGCTTTTCCAGGCCATCGTATAGATCAAAAAGCAGGCCAGGGCGGCGCCGCCAAAGGCAAACAGAGGAAGCGAGCCTGTAAGCCCCGGGAAAATCAGTAAAATCGTGCTGGCCGCGGTGCTGGCTCCCGCAGACACACCGATCGTTCCCGGGTCTGCCAGGGGGTTGCGCATTACTGACTGTAAAAGGGCGCCGGAGGCCGACAGGCACGAGCCAATCAAAACCGCCAGCAAAATACGCGGCAGGCGCAGATTCATTACAATGACCTTCACCGGACTGTCCTCAGGGCTGAATGTTGCCTTAAGAATTTCTGTCACACTATATCCCGCACTGCCTACGGCGGCTGATACGATACACAGGACAACCAGAAGAATCAGCAGCACCATGAGTACGAAGCTCACCCTCAAAAGGCCATATTTTTTCTTTGCCTTTTTCATTGTTTACTGCCCTTTCTTATTGAAACTTTTCATCAAGTAAATCCATCAGGGCATTCATACTGTTAATCATCTGAATCCCCTTAGAGGTGACATATTCGTTGGAAAGATAAATCATATTGTCATTTGTCACCGCCTGAAGGCTGTCCCAGATTTCCGGATTCTGTTCAAACTGCTCTGCATAGCCGGCCTTAAGATCCTCGGCGGTAGCCATTGTCGGTGAAATAGCGAAAATAACTTCTGGATTGATTTCAACAAGCTTCTCCTGATCTAACGGAGCGGTTCTTGATTCCGGGTCAATGAGTGTATCGCACAGATTTTCAAACGGCAGCATGGAAAGCATACTTCCAAGGTAGCCTTTAGAGGTCTGCTGGTATGTCGGAGGCATTGAGAACAAAATCATCATCTGCTTTGTATCATGGGTATCGCAATATTCGGCCGCACGCTGCTCCACAGCCTCAAACTCCGAAGCAATTTCATTTGCAAGCGCTTCTCCGCCAAATGCTGTACTTATAACACGCGCTTCTTCCTTAACCTCTTCATAGGTTATCGAAGGGCCTTCACTTGTATAATAGACAGGGATCCCCGCAGAATCCAGCAGTGTGCCGTAATCCTCCTGAAGGTGCTGGCCCATGATGACAAGATCCGGTTCCATAGCAATAACGCTTTCTGTATCCAGCTCGCTCATTCCTGTTTCAATGACCGGCAGTTCGCTTACCCAATCCGGATATTCAACGGAGGACGCCGGGCTTGTCACAGCAATAGGATGAATGTCGCTGCGCACAAGAATCTGGAGCGCAGAATTGGAAAGGCAGATAATGTTTTCTGGCTTCTCATCCATAACAAAATTCTCACCCTCAGTTTCCTTAAGGTAGCTTGGGTATTCAATAACAAAGCCGCCGGCCTGTGCCTCCCCGCTTTCACCGGAAGCATTTTGCGCACTGCCCTCGGTTTCATTTTGTCCGTTGGTGCCGCTTTGTCCATCGGCACTGCTGTCATCTGCCGCATTGCTCTCGCTGCCAGCAGCCTCCTGTGTTTCATTGCTGCTCTGGGCTCCTGCACTGCTTTGTGCTTCTGTCTGAGCGCTGTCTGAGCCGCTGCCGCCGCAGCCTGCCAATACGCCAAGTGTCATCACACCGGCCATTGCCAGTGCTGTCATTGTTTTTAATCCCTTCATTGTATAGATCCTCCTTCATTAATATGTGTTAAATCCCGTGGTTTTGCGCCGCAGGCCCGTAAAGGCATACATGAATGTTGCCGCGTTCCGCAGAAATCTCATAAAACCACACTTTCGTTTTGCTGTCTTTTTTATACAGCCGCTTCAAAAGCCAGATCCTGGCTGATGGTCAAAATCTGGTTCGCCAGGCGGCTGTATACATCTCTCATTGAGGATTCGGCAAGACATTGGAAAATTGTTCCGCCCTGGCTCTCTGCTTTCTGAATATCCCCGCAGCGCGGCACATAGGCAATAACCTCGGTGCCGATCTCTTTTACAGCATCCGCAACAATCTGCTGCTCATTTTCAATGTTTTTAGCATTGAGAATAAGGCCCCCAAGACGGGCATACCCCCGGCGTCCAAAATTTTTAATGGCCTGTGCAATATTGTTCGCCGCATAAAGGCTCATCATTTCCCCGGATGATACAATAAATACCTCCCTTGCGTAGCCCTCGCGGATAGGCATTGCGAAGCCGCCGCATACAACATCGCCTAAAACATCATAAATCACAACATCCGGCTTAAAGGTTTCAAAGGCCTTAAGCTCCTCTAGCTTTTCAAAGGCAGAAATAATCCCTCTGCCGGCACAGCCGATTCCCGGCATTGGCCCGCCGGACTCCACACAAAGGACTCCGTTGTAGCCTTCAAAAACAATATCGGAAAGTATCAGTTCTTCCCCTTTTTCCCGAAGCTGCTCTAAAACAGTAGGTATTCTTTTCCCGCCCATAAGAGTTTTTGTAGAGTCAGCCTTTGGGTCGCAGCCAACCTGCATGACTTTATAGCCCAAATGAGACAGGGCAGCTGAAAGATTGGAGGTCGTCGTTGATTTTCCGATGCCTCCTTTTCCATAAATTGCGATTTTACGCATAATTTCTCTCCCTTTCATCCGTGATGGAGCCGCGCCCAGCGCGGCACAAAGCTTTATAGTAATGCCGCGTAACAGTTCAGCCAGGTCAGCGCACCTGCTGTGCTGACCGTCAGAAAGTTAAACAGGAGTGCAAAAATCCCATCGCCGCAGGCGATTTTTAATGGATTTTTGCATGTAACAGTCCAGCATAGCTGAACTGTTACAATGCCGCCTTACAGCACCATTCCCTGTGTTGACATTTTTCCGCAGCAAGACTATAATAAAAGCACGCCGATAGTTAGTTATTTCTAACCCCAACATATGCCAGTTTATCACAAAATAAATTTAAAAACCTTAAATATTTTTCGGAAGTTTTTAAAATTCTTTCACTGGAGGTGTGTTTATGAATAATGAGCTTCTTGATGTTTTGTATAACCATAAAGCCATCTGCGAAACCCTTCTAAAAAGCGGCTACAGCGCGGCGGCGGCAATTTTTTATGAAAAGGCCGCCTGCCTTAGCAATATTCCCGGAAAGGAGCTCTCTCTGCAAAGACGTATATTTTTAAATTCACTCAATAAAAGTATTTATAATTTTATCCTTTATGTCTGGGATATTTCTCTCGCACAATGCTGTTACAACAATCTCATTGACTCCCACTATAATTTTAAAGATGAAAAACACTTTTTAACATCCGGCGAAAAAATTTTAAAAAACTATGCGCAGTTTATTTGTACAAACTGTCCGAAAGCCTCCCATGTTGAACACGCCTGCAACTATATTGACAGCCATCTTTGCGAGGAGCTTTCCCTGGAGCTGGTAGCCCGGAGGGTTTATGTAAGCAAAACATACCTTTCCCAAATGTTCAAAGAGCGTACTGGCCACAGCTTTACAGAATATGTCAACAATCAAAGAATCGTCAAAGCAAGACGCCTGCTTCTGACAACAGATTTAAAAATCGATCAGATTGCGGAAAGCTGCGGTTTTTTTTCGTCAACTTACTTTTCTACGGCATTCAAAAAAAATACCGGCATGACGCCCAGGGCCTTCCGTCAGCGCTATCATAGCGCCTCCCGTTATGACCGCGCTATGGTTCAATAATGGACGGACAGACGTATTCCTCTGCTGGCATAAGTATGGCAAAGGAAACACAGCCAATTAGACATGGACTTTATAACACCGCTATGTTAAAATAAGGCCAGCGGAAGAATTAAAATTTTGTGGAGGAAAGTATGCTGAACAATAAGGGTTTTGACCTCTGGGCTGATGGATATGACAAAACTGTCGGCATTTCTGATAAGGAAAACACATACCCGTTTGCCGGATATAAGAAAGTACTCGGATTCATTTTCCAGACCATAATGGAAACCCCAAATGCAGCCGTATTGGATATCGGTTTTGGAACAGGTACGCTGACAACAAAGCTATACGGCTGCGGCTGCTCCATTTATGGGCAGGACTTCTCGCAAAAGATGATAGAGCTTGCATCTGCAAAAATGCCGGATGCACATTTATACCAGGGGGATTTTTCAAAAGGGCTGGCCGAGCCGCTGCGAAAGCAGCGCTATGATTATATTATAGCAACATATTCTCTGCATCATTTGACAGATGGGCAAAAAAGCGCCTTTCTCTCTGTATTGCGTGACTGCCTGAAAGAAAATGGCAAAATTATCATTGGTGACGTTGCATTTGAAACCCGTAAGGATTTAGAACAGTGCAAAAGAAATGCAGGCGGCGTTTGGGACGATGATGAAATCTATTTTGTCATCGAAGAACTAAGAAAGGATTTTCCATGTCTTTCATTTACAAAAATATCCGATTGTGCAGGTGTTCTGGTATTAAGCCGGTAAATCCGCTTTATTGAGAAGATAGTAACGGCGGGTAAGCCCTTAAAATGGCTTCCCGCCCATGTCAGTTTTAAGACAAAAATCCATTTGTTTTTTGTCAGGTACGGTTATCCGTATGGACGAGGGCTGCTGCCTTTCTCGCATAAAGGCAGCAAAAATCCCTGCTTTCCCCAAGCCCGTGAAGGATAATTTCTACCTCAAAGCCGTACTCGGTGAGCCGGTGATACCAAGAATCCTCATCATCCCCGGCCATATCATTGCGGGCATGATCTCCGGCCACAAGCATAAAGGGCATCAAATATACCTTTGTTACCCCCTGGGCTTTCATTTTAGCCATGACCTCTTCAAGCACCGGAGGAGCCTCCACATTTGCGACATAGACCGCCCGTGTTGTCAGCTTGTCAAGGTAATGCTGGAGCGCAAAATAAGAGCTGTTTGAAAAATGCTCTGTGCCGTGTCCCATGAGAAGAACAACCTCATTGTTCCCCGTCTTAGGCATCCATTTTCCTAACGCCTGCGCCACCTGCTCATAATCCTCGTTCTCAAAAAGAAGGGGCTGCCCCATCGAAACCTGTATATCGCCATGGCTTACAGAAAACTTCTCAACATCTTTGACTAAATCATGGTACTCTGTTCCGGCCAGAATATGCGTCGGCTGCACCGCAATCACACCATAGCCCTGATCTGCCAGGTACTCAAGTGCTTCCATCGGTGTACAGACCGAAATATGGCTCACTTTTTTTAGTTTATTAATAATCATCTCCGAGGTAAACGCCCGAAATACATCAAAACCAGACGCCTCCTTGGTTATCGCAGCTTCCACTGGTTCAATACAGCTTTCAATCGCTTCCGTATAGCTTGTACCAAAACTGACAACAAGCAGCGCTTTCCTATCCCTATTCATCCCATCCAATTCCTTTCCTTATTATTGCCGTGCTTTCTGACGGCATACAGGTATGCCGCTTGCGGCGTTCCTTATTATCGCCGTGTTTTTAACGGCATCTAGGTATGCCGCTTGCGGCGTTCCTTATTATCGCCGTGCTTTTAACGGCATACAGGTATGCCGCTTTACAAATATTCGTTTTTCACCCGGCATCTATATTTTATAATATCACGAATCATTTACTGATTTCTATAAAATTTATTCCTCTCTTATGTAAGTTTTTTAACGATTCAGCCATGCGGCTGAAACGAAAAAGATCGGTACAAGCTGACTTGCAGAGAGGTTCCCCCTCAGACATAGGGCGTTTAGCCCGAATCGAGGATGCGCCTTGTTGGCGGCGATCAGCTGCGCAAATCCGAGATGGCATGGCTGAACTGTTGCGTTTTTTGGCTGCTGTCGATTTATTTGTAACAGTTCAGCCATGCTGAACTGTTACCTGCAAAAATCCATTAAAAATCGCCTGCGGCGATGGGATTTTTGCACTCCTGTTTCACTTTCTGACGG